>CAYQTK010000258.1:0-5434 GCA_964420375.1 uncultured bacterium | reverse complement strand
ACTAATTATCTCCTGCCCTGTTTGATTCGCTCTTAAAATATTACTATAACTTTCAGACAAATGAAAAGGGCCGTCCATGGGTGTCTGCTTACAATAATCTCCGTCGTTTACAAATAGCATATCTGTAGTGCGAGCGACTGATACCGCGACTTGCGTGGCTCGCACGCTAAACGCCATTATGCCTTGTCTTCAGCTTTTTCAAAACACCAGGCTTCGCTTTGTTGTGTTTTAACAGCTCAAGTTTGATATAGTCCTCCTAGAAGGCAATAATTGAGCTTGCCTTAACAGACGGGAGGGGAACTTAAATCTTCCGCCCCGGCTTTGTTTTTTCTACAATCAAACCCATGAAGCTTAATGCGGTTTTATCAATCAATTTCAGGAGGTGTTTATGGCTTTTTTGAGCCGTGAGAAGTACGAGAAAGTGTCGCCGGGAGATTTGCGCGACTGGGAGTTGTCAGCAGGTGAAGTCGTTCTGATTTGCGAGAGTGGTGTACTGGGCATAAGCAGCCCTCTCGAACATTGCCTCCGCATCCGTTCCGGCCGGGACTGGTCGTTTGCAGAGGACCGCTCGTTTGCAAAGGTTTCCGGAGATGACCGGGAAGAGGTCCCTCGCTTAAAGGAGACAGTGGAAAAGCTGGAGATACGGCTTGCCGGGCTGACTGTAATTGTCTCCCGCAGTCCGGCGTCCCTGGCGGTCTACGATGATGGAGGACACCTGCTGTTCCGGGACAGCTCGGGCGAAGGGGTGCAGTGGAAAGGGACTGGTGTTTATGCAAGCCACGTGGTGGAAGAGGGGTCCCGTTACTTCGGGTTCGGCGAGAAGACGGGTTCATTAAACAAGCTCGGCCAAAAGCTCACCATGTGGAACACGGACATGCCTTACCACAAAACCTATGACCCCATCTACTCTTCTATTCCCTTTGTAACGGTCCTCCGTCAAGGCCGGGCGCACGGCCTTTTTTTCGACAACCCCTGCAGGAGCAGGTTCGACGTGGGGGCCGACTCCCCCGGCGTGTTCAGCTACACCGCGGATGGGGGGGAGCTTGATCTTTACGTTATTGAAGGTCCCTTTGTAAAAGAGGTAGTGGAACGCTTCACCGCCCTTACCGGCAGGACGCCCATGCCTCCGCGCTGGTCGCTGGGGTTTCAGCAATCGCGCTGGTCATACATGAACGAGGCCGAGGTCCGCGAAATCGCCGGCGAGCTGCGGAGCCGCGACATCCCTTGCGACGTTATCCACATGGACATCCATTACATGGACCGCTACCGGGTGTTCACCTTTGACAAGGAGCGGTTCCCCGACCCGTCTTCCCTGGCACGGGAGCTTTCCGCACAGGGCATTAAGCTGGTGAGCCTTATCGACCCGGGCATAGCCAAGGCCGATGATTACGACCTTTACCGGGAAGGCCGCTCCAGAGGCTACTTCTGCCGCGACCGCAAGGGAGGCGAGTTCAACTCCCGGGTGTGGCCGGGCAAAGTGGCCTTTCCGGACTTCTCCATGCCCGAGGTCGGAACATGGTGGGAAGACCTGCAAAAGCGGCTTGTTGACGCAGGCATCCGGGGGGTGTGGAACGACATGAACGAGCCTTCCTGCTGGAGCGTGGACGTGCGCACCAAGAACTACATGCTTCCTCTTCACCCGGTTCGAAAGCCGAAGATGGTCCATTATGACGGCGGCAGGAACACGCCTCACCTTAGCTTTCGGAACGTCTACGGACAGCTCCTCTGCAAGGCGTGCAGAGACGGCCTCAAAAAGCACCGGCCCGGCGAGAGGCCCTTTGTAATCACCCGGGCCGGATACGCCGGCATCCAGAGATACGCGGTCATGTGGACCGGGGACAACTCCTCGGCCTTTTCGCACCTGGCCATGTCCGTTCCCATGTTGCTTAACCTGGGCCTTTCGGGCGTGTCCTTCTGCGGGCCGGACATAGGCGGCTTCATGTGGAACTGCTCGCCCGAGCTGTTCGCGCGGTGGATCGAGCTGGGGGCTTTTTATCCCTTCTGCCGGAACCACACCGCGGTGCGCACGCACAGACAGGAACCGTGGAGGTTCGGCAAAGAGGTCGAGAACATAGCGCGCGATTACCTGAAGCTCCGCTACCGGCTCCACCCCACCATGTACACATTGATCCGGGAAAGCCACGACACGGGCGCGCCGGTTCTGCGGCCGCTGTTCTACGAGTTCCAGGACGACCACGGCAGTGCGGAGATCGAGGACCAGTGCATGTTCGGGCCGTTCATGATGCTGGCGCCGGTGGTGAAAAAGAAGTCGAGAAAGCGTGAGGTGTACCTTCCGCCGGGCGGCTGGTACGACTTCTGGACGGGCGAGCGTTTTGAGGGTCCGAAGATGGTGCGGCGGGACGCTCCATTGGATGTGCTCCCGATCTTCGTTCGCGAGGGAGGCATCATATTCCAGTGGCCGGCAATGGAGCATCTTGACAAGTCTTCCCCCGACCGCCTCATCGTTGACTTCTATCCCGGTCATGGAGTGGATTCGGAGTGGACGCTTTACGATGACGACGGCATATCCGACAACCACGAGCATGGCGATTTTATGAAGCGCCGTTTCCAAATCCAAAGAGAGAGCGGGAAGACGCGGATTTTAATTTGCGGGAGTGAAGGGGATTATCGCGCCGGCAACAACGAGGTCATGGTGAGGGTCCGCCTCGACAAGCGTCCGAGTCGGGTATTATTTGACGGCAACGAGCTTTCCGAGGGTGACTCCGAAAGGCCGGGGCAAGGATACACCTACTCGCTCACCGACCGGTTCCTCAGGCTCTCCTTTGCCGAGGACCATGGAGAACACCAAGTCCGGATCGAGCACTGATTAGAAAACATCACTCCCCGGACATGCCGCGCCCGCTCCCTGCCGCCTGCCCGGCAAACCGGGAGGGAAAACGGCTGTATTTGTCCGCCTCTTCCGGGTCGACTACGCCATTGACCCGCCGTCAACTACGACCACTGCGCCGTTGGTGAAGCTGGAAGCGTCGGACGCCAGGTAGAGCGCTATGCCCGCCATTTCGTCCGGCTGGGCGTGCCGGTTCATGGGAATGCTCTTCAGAGCGGCCTGGTAAATGGCTTCGGTGTCTATCAGAACCTTGGAGAACTTGGTCTCGGTAAGCCCCGGACAGATGGCGTTGGTCCGAACGCCGAACCCGGCGAGTTCCTTGGCGAAAGCCTTGGTCATGCAGATCACCGCGGCTTTGGTCATGCCGTAGACTCCCTGCATGGGCGATGGCGATATGCCGGCAATCGAAGCCACGTTGACGATCGAGCCTCTGCCCTGCCTGGTCATCAACTTCGCAGCTTTCTGGGCAACGAAAAAATATCCCTTGGTGTTGACCTCGAAGGTCTTGTCGAACATGGACTCGTCAATGTTCAGAACGTCGCCGAAGTAGGGATTGGTCGCCGCGTTGTTGACCACAACGTCGATCTTGCCGTAGGTGTCCATGATCTTCTCGTAAAGCGCTTCGATCTGGTCCAGCTTGCCGGTGTGACAGGCGACGGGCATGGCCTCGCCCCCCGAGTCCTTGATGCCGGACGCCACCCCCTCCAGCGCGTCCGCCTTGCGGGACGAGATCACCACCTTGGCGCCGTTCTCCGCAAGGGTCCGGGCTATGGACTCGCCTATGCCGCGGCTGCCGCCGGTTATCAAAGCCACCTTGCCCTCTAAACTGAAATCAACACTCATAAGACGTCCTCCTTCTATTGGTATCTTGAAACTTGCGACTCAACACGCCTGCGCGCTACTCGTACTCGGGCATGGATTCCAGACCGCCCTTGTAGACCTCCCAGCTCGTCTCCATGACGGTCTCCTCGCCGGGAGACAAGGTAACCCGCGGACCCATGGCCTCCATCTCGATGTAGCGCGCTTCCGGGTTGTCCTTGTTGTAACGACGCTTGTGCTTGTGCACGAACTCGCCCTTGCCGTTTACCCAGACCTCGTAGTTGCCGCCGTCGGGATAGACCGCGTCCGCGTCGTAGTCGAACCGCTGCACAAAGGTGTAGCCTTTCTGCGGGTCCGCCATTGCCGCCCATCCGTCGGATATGTCCATCACTATCTTGCCCACGAAGTTCATGAACTTCACTACGAGGAGACTTTTATCATAATCCGGCTGCCAGTTGAAGCTCGATGCCAGGCCGAACATGACCTTGTACTTCTCCGGCCAGCGGCTCTTCTTGTTCATGGGAAGCGCGACGTAGGCCTCCTCGTTCCAGTCGTGATCTCCCTTCTGTTCTCCCTGGTCGGAAAAGTCCATCTGCGTCACCGTCCAGATGCCCCAGGAGACCTCGCGGTTGGACACGTTCTTCATGGTGATCCTGCTGTCCAGCCGGTTGCTGCCGTCCTTTAACACAAGCTCGCGGATGAAACGGACGCCGGCGTATCCTCCCTTGTCAGAACCCAGAAGCTTAAGCTTTACTTCCTTGCCTTTCCCGGAAAGTATCTCGTACTCGTAAGGAGCGGTTATGACCGGGTCGCCGGGTCCGGGCCACTGGCTGCGGTCGTCCCATCCCTGGGGCGCGGGCCATACCTTATCGCCGCCGTAGTTCTTCCAGACCTCCATGTTGTCGTTCTCCTCCGGAGGATACACCTTGCCGGCAAGGTCGTCGTTAACCCACAGCCAGTCCTTGCCGTCCACCCGGTACTGGATGATCCGACCCGCAATCTGCGGAGCGATATAAACCTCGGCGGTCGCGTTCTTCATGAGTACGCACTCCCACCCCTTGTAATCAACGCCCTCAATGATCTCGGCGCCGAAAGCCAGTCCCGGCAAAAGCAGGAGTGCAATCAAAATTGATAAATGCTTTTTCACGGCTCCCTCCTCCCGAAGTTTTCTTCCGTCCAATATGGCCCGATAAAACAGGGAATGCAAGCACGAAGAAGAAACTTATGCGTAAATAACGTTAGCTGATTCGGCGTGGGAGCGACTGTTTTTCTTGGCTTACGCCGCCAGTGTTTGCTCACAATTGTTTTTGTCGCTTACAAAAAGCAGGCCTTTTGTGCGAGCGACTGATATCGCGACTAAAAGTCGCTCGCACGAAGAAAATCCGTCTTGTAAGCGACGAAAAACGCTTGACAGAGCACTAATGTGACCTGCTTCGGCTGTGGCAGACACCATCGCGATTGCCGGAGGGTCGTGAGATGGAGGCGTTCAGCCTGTGGCGTTGCCACCCACGCAGTTTCGAGGACGAAACCGCGTGGGCCACCCCGGAGGCAATGACCACCAAATATGTTGCCCACTCCACACAGATTCGGGGCTTGACCGCGTTCGACGATGTGCCGAGAAAAGTCTTCACTTTCAGGTTCTGCCTGATCCACTTGAAAAACAATTCTTTCTCCCAGCGCATCTTGTAAAGCGCGGCTACAATCTCGGCCGGAGGCCCGATCGCCGTTGTACTTATCAACCAAGCGCCTTGAACTCGTAACGAGGCA
>CAYQTK010000257.1:0-5502 GCA_964420375.1 uncultured bacterium | reverse complement strand
CGCTCGCACGAAAATCATTGTTCTTGGAGGCAACAAAAAACGCTTGACGGAACACCGGTGCTTTGTCAGGCTTTCTTCTGCGCTTCCATGCCGGACATTTCTCGTCATCTTAAGATTGACAAGACGCCAGGCGAGATGGAGCGCGCGCGGGCAATGAAAAAGCATGCACTTTTGGCCCATGTTCAAAACAGTGTCTTGCAGGAGCTGACTCGTATCAAAAGAACGGGTTAAACCTGTTTCTGCTATACTGATATCAAGACCCGAAAGGGAGGATATGATATGGGAAGCAGGGACGAAGACCTGTTATTGGGAATGCCGCCCATGGGTATGAAGGACCCGGGCGAGGTTGAAAGCGAAGGCAAGGAGGCGGCCGCTTATGATCCCTTATATCGTCGTATAAGGTCGAAGCGGCATTCAGGGGAGGACACGCCCGAGATTGGCCAGCCCCTTCAGTCGCCCGACAGCCTGGAGCCGCTCAGCGAATCCGACCGGCAAGAGCTCAGAGAGCTTTTCAAGAAAGAAGAGACAGACCGACTCCGGGAATACATGGAAGGGAAAAGCCGCGCTTCCGGTCTCAAGCTCCCCTCATTCCTGTTCAGCCCCACGTTTATCCTGCTGGTGATCTCGCTGGCGGGCGTGTTCTTTCTGTTCGTCTTCACCCAGCTCATGTCGCTTTTCCAGTCTCTGCAACAGTACGGCCCGCTGGTGCAGTACATCGGCTACGGAGCAATGGGCCTGCTGCTTCTCGCGCTCCTGGCCGCAGGCTTACGCATAGCATACCTTTACTTGCGCTTGTCAAGGAACAGGCAGGTCTCGCTTCCCGCCCTGTCAGACCTGGCGAGCAGGCAGGAACTTCGCGAGCTCTCTGAAAAGGAGCTCAGCCGGGCGCGGACCAGGCTTTTCGGATACATCAAGAGCTACCCTGCAGGGAGCAAAGAAGACGAACGCGAACTTATAAGGGCCGGCTTCCGGGAGGAAGAGATCGAAATGCTCCGGTCACAAAAAAGGACCTTGCTTGATGAGGCGACCTCCCCTGCCGCGGAAGAATGGATTCACACCTTCCGCAGCAGCTTCCAGGAGGTCCTCGACCAGTGCGCCAGGAGAAGGATAAAATCGCTGGCGATCAAAGGCGGCATCAAGAGCGCCATTATTCCCATCTCTATTGTCGACACCATCATAATCCTTTACTCCGCTTTCATCATGATCGGAGACCTCTGCCGCATCTACAACCTGCGGATGGGGGCCCTCTCCACTGCCGTTATCATGGGCCGCGCCTTTGTCCACGCCTATCTTGCGGGCGAGATCGAGGAGGTCAGCGAGAAGGTCTTTGACTCGGTGTTCGACAGCCAGGAGTTCCTCTCCCAGCTCGCCGGCGCGGTTGCTCCCCGCCTGGTGGAAGGAAAAGCCAACGCCTTCCTTCTCTATCGGCTGGGAAGATCAACCTCCAAGCTCCTCCGGCCGGTAAAGCCGATGTGATAGAAACATCTGATCGAGACAAAAATCACCTCCCGTTTTTATCTTTTCCTTGCCCGCTTTTTCCAAAGTGTTAGAGTATTATCATGAGCAGACTCGCCAGTCGAGATTTATCTGCGACAGAACCTCTGGAGGAGAAGATGATACCTTTTCTGTTTGCGGTACACGCGCATCAGCCGGTGGGCAACTTTGACTGGGTTTTTGAGAAGGCCTGCAACTACAGCTACCGGCCCTTCCTGGAGACCCTGGAGGAATTTCCCGACCTGAAGATAGCAGTCCATTACTCGGGAAGCCTGCTTGAGTGGATCGAGGACAACGATCCCGGTCACGTTGAGATGATAAAGGCACTGGTCGAGCGCGGACAGGTCGAGATACTGGGAGGAGCGTTTTACGAGCCCATCCTGCCTTCCATACCCGAACGGGACGCCCGTGCCCAGATCGAGTCCTACTCCAACCACCTCGAAGAACTGTTCGGGAAAAGGCCCAAAGGGGTGTGGCTTGCCGAGCGGGTGTGGGACCCGTGCCTGCCGCGACTGCTTTCCGGCCTGGGCATAGACTACACCCTGGTGGACGACACCCACTTCCACTATGCCGGGCTCCGGCCTTCCCAAATATGGGGTCCCTACATAACCGAGAGGGAAGGCAAAAGCCTGGTGGTCTTTCCAATCGACAAGAAGCTCCGCTACCTCATACCCTTTGCCGACCCCGCAAAGACAGTCGAACACATCCGCAAGAACGCCAAAGAGCACCCGGGCTTCGTCTCCTGCTATGGAGACGACACCGAGAAGTTCGGGATGTGGCCGGAAACCTATGAGTGGGTTTACGAGAAGGGATGGCTGAAAAGGTTCTTCTCCGCGCTTTCCGAAGTAAAGGACGAGATATGTTTCATGCACTTTTCTGACTACCTCGCCGAACACGGGCCGCGGACCCGTGTTTACCTTCCGCCGGCGAGCTACGAGGAGATGATGGAGTGGGTCCTGCCGCGAGACATGGGCAGTATCCTGGAGAGCTTTATCGCCGAGATCAAAAACCAGGGCAGGATGGAAGAGCTCTCCCCCTTTGTGCGCGGCGGCCACTGGGACATGTTCCTGGCCAAGTACGAAGAGGCCAACACCATGCACAAGCGCATGCTCCTGGCATCGGAAAGGATCGCCAGGAGACCGCGCACGAGGGCTGCATCAAGGCCGCTGCTTTTCCAGGCACAGTGCAACTGCGCCTACTGGCACGGCGTGTTTGGAGGATTGTACCTGAACTACCTCCGCCACGCCGTGTTCGAGAAAATTATCGAGGCCGAAGTAAAAGCGGGCATGGCAAAAGAGCTACGCCTGGAAGAAGAGGACTACAACACTGACGGATTTACCGAGATCATTGTAAGCTCTCCGCACATAAACGCCTTCATCCATCCCGCTTGCGGAGGGGCTGTTCGGCTTATCGAGTATCCGCCCGCCAGGTTTGCGCTTTCCAACATCATGAGCCGGAGACCCGAGCATTACCATGATAAACTTAAGCAGGCGTCCCTGGAAGCCGACGCCGAGTCGCCTGCCACCATACATGAGCGGGTGGTGGCCAAGGAAGAGGGGCTCGAGCATTACCTGGTCTATGACCGCTATCCCCGGATGAGCTTCCAGGAGCACCTGGTGCCACCTTCGCTCTCCCTGGAAGAGATCGAAAGGGAAAGGGTCATCCACTTGGGCAGCTTTGCCGGATGCCCCTACCAGGTCATGGAACGCGGTGATGATCGGGTAAAGCTCCACCGACGCGACTTCTCCGGCGAGCAGCCCGTGCGGGTGGAAAAGACCTATGTCTTTGCAGGCGACAGGGCCGGCTTCACCACATCTTACATCGTAGCTGCAGAGGGAGACAGGACGATCAGCTTACGCTTTTGCGTCGAGCTCAACCTCACCATGCTCTCCGGCGACGACCCCCAAATCTATTACCGGATCGACAATGAAAAGACCGAGACCCCAAAGATGAACTCGACGGGAACAAGCCGCGATGCGTCATGCATCGAGTTGGTAAACGAACACGAGGACTTTGCCGCAGCAATCCGCTCCTCCCGCCCTGCCCTGCTTTTCCGCTACCCTATCGAGGCGGTGTCCCAGTCCGAGTCAGGCTTTGAAAGGACTTACCAGGGTTCCTGCATCTGGTTCACCTTTCCGGTCTCACTAGAGCCGGGCGGATCATGGGAGCTTTCCCTGAACTTTGATTGTAAACAGCTCTAAACTCCAGGTATTACAGAAGGAAAAGCGCTATGCCTGTATGGATACCAATCATGATCGCCGTGTTTGCGACCAGTATCATGAACTTCGGAGTGGCTTTCCAGAAGAAAGGTGCGGTCGAGCTTCCCAGGATAGGTGAAGACAAGGCAGGCGAGACCCTTCGGGCCTTCTTCACCAACTGGGTGTGGCTTTTGGGAACCGGCCTTTTGGTGGGCGGTTGGGGCCTGTACCTGGTGGCCACTGATCTAGCGGACATATCCATCATCCAGCCCACGCTGGGAGTGGGACTGGCCGTGCTCGCCGCCATATCCGTCTTCTACCTCCGTGAAAGGATCAAGGTCATCGAGTGGATCGCGTTTGTGGCCATGTTCGTGGGAATGATCTTCCTGGGCGTGTCCGCGGAAGACAAAAGCGAAAAACCCGTTCCTGCAAAAGAGAACGCATCCGCGGGCGAAATGGTCTCTGCGGTAAAAGCAGGCAAGGCAACAGGCAACGCAAAGTTATCCTCCGACATTGACGCGCAGCCGGAGGCCGGCCCTTCCCTGGCCATTCTTGATGTTCCCCGCGTTAACGTGCCCCGCATGGTGATTATATCCGCGGTCATCCTGGTTCTAGGCGTTCTGGCCTATATACTCGGCAAGCGGGGGGCGCTGGCAGGTTTCCGCACCGATTTCCTCATGGGCGTGGTCTCCGGACTGTTCGTGGGACTGGCGGCACTGCTCACCAAGTCCATGTTCAACTTCGAGGAAGCGGGACAGGACGTTGCCGCATTTGCTGTGTGCCTGCCTTTGCTGATCGGGTTTAATATCGTGGGTATCATTGTCATGCAGTCAGGTTTTCAGCATGGCAAAGCCCTGGTGGTCGTCTCCTTGGAAGCTGTGCTCAACAAGGTAGTGGCAATAGTGGGTGGAATGGCCGCGCTCGCCGAGACCCTGCCCGAAGACCCCTTGAAAACAGTGCTCCGCATCTGTGCGTTCGTGCTCATCCTCTTCGGAAGCGCCTTCCTCGCCCGCTTCGGAGGCAAAGAACTAGCTGAAAAACTGGTAGAAGCCGAAGAAGAGCCGGGGTGAGTCGAGAGATTTTTACAGAAAACATATGGGGACACTGATGGACGAACCCGGGTTTACTGAAGCGGGGATTGGTGCTACATGGAGATGGACTGCTTATAGAATAAAGGTCTGCACAAGAGGCATGCTCAAAAAATCAAAAGAAGGCGCGGCCTACCCATGGCGCACTGATTGGAATGCGGCATGAGTGGGGTTACTGGTTCAGAGTATGGCGGTAGTTGGACTGCGGCTCTATGCAGAGAAAGAGCGGCTAGGTCACACGAAAAAGGAGGATAAGAAAAACTGCGAAAATCCCGGCTGAAGCCGCTCGCACGATTGTTTTCTATTCCCCAAAAAGCTGTTGACAAGACACTAGTGCTCAGTCAAGCGCTTCTCGTCGCTTACAAGATAGATGTTTTTCGTGCGAGCGAGTTGACTCGCGATATCAGTCGCTCGCACATTATGCGTCAGTGTAAGCTTGACAAGACACTGGCAGCAATAGAGACCAGGTTTAAACATAAACTTAATTAGTGCCTGTTGCGAAACGGAGGTTTAATTTACTTTTGCGGCGCTGTTTTAGGAGTGCGGCGGCAAGCTGTCCGCTTTCTCCGCCGGGAATCTTGCTTGTCGGAAATGCGCTTTACAAAAGGATCGCAGTTTACGAGGCGTCTTTTTGTAAGTTCCGGCAAGCCGGAACTTATGAAAGCTTTAAGCAAGCTTTCCTGTCTGCCCTGTCTGCGTGTCCGCACAGGCAGGCGTGTCCG
>CAYQTK010000256.1:0-5523 GCA_964420375.1 uncultured bacterium | reverse complement strand
TTCAAGTATTTTTTATGTTATGGGCTAAAAAAGTGCGCTTGTTATGGGACTAGTTCCTGTTGCGAAACGGAGGTTTAATTTACTTTTGCGGCGCTGTGTTGGAGTGCGGCAGCCTGCCTGTGCCGGACACGGCAGACAGGCACGCAGACAGGCTTGCTGCCGCTTTCTCTGCCGGGAAGCTTGCTTCCCGGAGATGCGCTCCACAAGAGGCCCACAGTTTACGAGGCGCCTTTTTGTAAGTTCCGGCAAGCCGGAACTTATGAAAGCGAAAGCAAGCTTTCGCACTCCGAAAACGGAGTTTCGCAATGATGACATAACCAACGGGAACTAACTACGGACAGGTTTTTTCTTTCCCCTGGGAGGGGACATGTCTTTTCGCCGCCCATGGACAAAAACGTTATCCATATCAATATCTCCGCTTTTCCCGTAGGGGTCCAGCGCGCCGTGGAGCCGGGGTTGCGGGACCGGCCGGTGGCGGTGGCTGCGGAGGGCTCTTCCCGCGCCGTTATCCTGGCCCTTTCCCGGGAGGCCTACCTGGAAGGGGTGAAAAAGGGCATGGCCCTTTCTAAGGCCCGGCGGATATGTCCCCGCCTTTGCGTCATTCCTCCGGACTTCGCCCTTTACCGGCGGGCCTCACGCGCCGTCCTCGACCACGTGGGCCGCTACTCGCCACTGGTCGAGCCCTGGCGGCCGGGCCACATGCATGCCGACCTTACCGGCACCCGGCGGCTGTTCGGAAACGCTGTAGACGCCGCTGCCCGCATCCAGGCGGAGCTGCGGGACAAGTTCTCTCTCCGCAACACCGTGGGGGTCGCCGGCAACAAGCTGGTGAGCAGGGTGGCCTCCCGGGTGGTCCGGCCCCGGGGGGTGTGCGACGTGTTCCCCGGAGGAGAAGCCGACTTCCTGGCCCCGCTTGATGTGTCGGTACTGCCCGGAGTGGGACCGAAAACCAGGCAGACACTCGCTGACCTTAACGTCAACGCGGTCGGCGACATGGCCGCTCTCCCCCCGGACCGCCTTTACCTCGTGCTGGGAAGCCGGGCATACCGGCTGCATCGCCTCGCCCGGGGGATTGACGACTCCCCGGTGCGGCCGCCCTGCGACACGGCCCTGGTCCGGGAGGACGAGACCCTGCCGGAGGATTGCAATGACCTCGGCCGCATCCGGGCAGTGCTCTGCCTGCTCGCGGAAAGGACGGGAAGGAGGCTCCGCAAAATGGAAAGCCGGGCCCGCACCCTGCAGGTGGAAATCATTTACGCCGATAACCTGAGCGCCTCCCGCCAAGGGCGCCTGTCAACCCCCTCCAACCTCGACCGAGAGATATTCGGAGACGCGGAGCAACTCCTTCACCGGGCATGGACCCGGCGCACCCGGCTGCGCTGCATCGCACTGCAAGCCACGGACCTGGTGCAGGGGCCCGTCCAGGCAGGACTCTTCGACCATGACCACCAACGGCAACGGGACCTGTGCGACACCCTGGACAGAATCCGCGACCGGTTCGGCGAAAAAGCAGTGCGCACGGCAGGAACCATTAACATCGGCGTACAATAGTCCGGCCGGGTTATTTAGTTGTGCAAAAATAATGCTACAGGAGTCCACGCTTGAGCACTTTATGTCGCGACTAAAGTCGCTCGCACATAAGACGCTCGCAAATGAGCCGTTTGCAAATAAGTTGTTCGCAAGTCGCTTGCACATATCAGATTATTTTTGCAGAGCACGATAAAGAAGATGATGAGACAAGGTTTCGAGGATTGATGTGAGATGACCGGTTTCGCGCATCTTGACTGCCACTCTTATTACAGCTTTCTGCAGGGGGTGTCTTCGCCCGCCGAGCTGTGCATGCGGGCTGTCGAGTTGGGCATGGAGTACCTGGCCCTTACCGATCGGAACGGCCTTTATGCCGCCGTCTGGTTCTGGCAGGCCGCCCGCGAGCAGGGCATCACTCCCATCCTGGGAGCGGACGTGGACACCGGCAGGGAGCGGGCGGTGCTGCTCGCCAAAAACCGGGAGGGCTACCAGCGGCTTTGCCGGCTTGTAAGCTCGTATCACCTGGATGATGACCTTTGCCTCGCGCGCGAGCTTATGGCCGACCGGGAAGGCCTGGTGGTTCTCACTGCCGACACCTCCCTTGCCGAGACCCTTTGTGAAGCCGGAGAGAAAGATGACCTCTACATGGCCCTGGCAACGGGAAGCAGGCCGCTGCTCCGCTTCGCCCGCGACAAGGGCATTCCCCCCGCGGCAGTGGCGGAGGTGTACTTTGCCCGGCCCGAGCAGTATGGAGACCATCGCCTGTTGCGGGCCATTGACCGCAACACCACGCTCGAGTGCGTTCCCCCGGACGACTGCGCCCGCCCGGACGCCTGGCTGTGTTCTCCTGATGACATGGCAGCGCGCTTTCCCCACTGCCCGGAGGCGCTCGCGAACACCGTGCGCATCGCCCGGGAGTGCGCCATGGCCGGGCCTCCCTGGGGCGAGCTGTTGTTTCCCGACTTCCGGGGGCTGGGCCCGGAGGAGTGCTATCGCCTTCTCCGCTCCATGTGCCTCGCTGGGGCCCGCCGCCGTTACGGCCGGATCACCGCCCGGGTGCGGCAGAGGCTCGAGCACGAGCTTTCCGTGATCCGACAGAAGAACTTCTCGGCCTACTTCCTGGTGGTGGAGGACATCGTACGGGGCGCTCCCCTGACCTGCGGCCGGGGAAGCGCAGCCGCGAGCATAGTCAGCTATTGCCTGATGATCACCCACGTGGACCCTTTGGCGCATAACCTGTTCTTCGAGAGGTTCTTAAACCCCGGCAGAAAGGACCCCCCGGACATTGACGTGGACTTCCCCTGGGACGAGCGCGACCGGGTGCTGGAGTACGTGTTCGACAAGTACGGCAGGACAAACGCAGCCATGGTGTCCAACCACGTCAGCTTCCAGGCGCGGGCCGCGGTCCGCGAGACGGCAAAAGTGTACGGCCTTCCCGAAGGAGAGATAAAGCGGGTCACCGGCAGGATGCGCGGCTTCTGGAAGTCGGAGAACGTGGCCGAGCTGATTGAAAGCCATCCCGCGTTCCGGGGACTCCGACTGTCGCATCCCTGGCCGGAGATCATCCGGGCCGCCTGCCGTCTGGAAGGCGTTCCCCGCCACCTGTCGGTCCATTCCGGCGGAGTGGTGATCGCCCCCGGCGAGCTCACCGGCCGGGTGCCCCTCGAGCGGGCCCCCAAAGGCGTGAACATCATCCAGTGGGAGAAGGACCAGGCAGAGGACGGGAAGCTCGTCAAGATAGATCTGCTCGGCAACCGGTCGCTGGCAGTGGTGCGGGACGCGCTGGCCGCGGTGGAAAGGAACCGCGGAGAGGCCCCCGCTTACCGCGACCTGGACCCGCTTGGCGACGAGGCCACGCAATCCATGCTTGCCAGGGGCGAGACCATGGGGGTGTTTTACGTGGAGTCGCCCGCCATGCGGCTTTTGCAGAAGAAGACGAACAGGGGCGACTTCGAGCGGCTGGTGGTCCACTCGTCCATGATCCGGCCGGCAGCGAACGAGTACATCCGGGAGTACGTGCGCCGCTTGCAAGGCGGCTCTTACGATTCCCTGCATCCTTTATTGGACGATATTCTTGCCGAGACCTTCGGAATCATGTGTTACCAGGAAGACGTGTGCAAGACGGCCATGACCCTGGCCGGGTTTGACGCGGTGGACGGCGACGGCCTGCGCAAGGTCCTTTCCAAGAAGCACCGGCAGAAGAAGCTCAACGAGTACAGGGACCGCTTTTACGAGGGTGGCCGGGTGCGGGGCATAAGCGATGACGTGCTTGAGCGGGTGTGGGCCATGATCATGTCGTTCTCCGGCTACTCCTTCTGCAAGCCGCACTCGGCGAGCTACGCCCTGGTGTCCTTCAAGTCGGCGTGGCTCCGGGTCCACTTTCCCGCGGAGTTCATGGCCGCGGTCATATCCAACCAGGGAGGTTACTACCGGACTTTTGCTTACGTGTCCGAGGCCCGCCGCATGGGACTCGAGGTGCTCGGCCCGGACGTGAACCACAGTGCAGAACACTACACCGGCAGCGGCAGCGAGCTCCGCACCGGGCTCATGCAGATCAAGGGCCTGTCGCGCGCAGGCCTTTCCCGGCTGTTGGAAGAGCGGGAGCGGGCAGGGCCTTACCGGTCGTTCCGAGATTTTCTGGAGCGGGCGGACCCGACTCACTCGGACGCCGCGCTCCTGGTGAAAGCGGGCTGTTTTGACGGGCTTTCCGGCAAAGACTCGCGGCCGTCCCTGCTGTGGGAACTTTATGCCCATGCAGGAGAAAAGAAGCGACGCGTTCGCCGGCTTCCCCTGGAGGCGGAGAGCGGGCCGCTTCCCCGTCCGCCCGGCTACGACGAGTCGGTCATCCTCCGGCAGGAGGAGGAGACCCTGGGGTTCTTGTTGAGCCGCCATCCCCTGGAGTTATATCTGCCCCACCTGCCCCCCTTTTCTTACGTGCCCGCGTGCGAGCTTGCGCGCTGGAGGGGAAAGCGGGTGACCACTTTGGGCTGGTACGTGACCGGCAAGCTCACCGAGTCGAAAAAAGGCGAGCCCATGGAGTTTCTGTCTTTCGAGGACACCACCGCCATTTACGAGACCACGTTCTTTCCTGACGCCTATCGCCGCTTTTGCAGTCTCGTGGGCCGCGAGCGGCCTTACCTGCTCACCGGCCGGGTGGAAGAAGACTTTGGCGCGCTTACCCTGACGGTGGACGCTGTAAAGCCCCTGCCTCTTCCCGCGTATACCGCGGCCTCGCCAAAGCCCGCGGCGCCCGCGGGCGGCATTTGACTCTTGGGTGTGCGACATATTTGGTGGTCTTTGCCTCCGGGGTGGCCCCACGCAGTTTCGTCCTCGAAACTGCGTGGGTGGCAACGCCACAGGCTGAGCGCCTCATCATCATGATCCTCCGGCAGTCGCGATGGTGGCTGCCACAGCCGAAGCAGGTCACATTGTGCTCGGTCACTCGGGAAAAGGGGAACAGGGCCGACGAAAATCGCGGCTAAAGCCGCTCGCACGATTGGCTTCTGTTACCTCGAACGATTATTTTCTGTTACCTCGAACGATTGGCTTCTGTTACCTCGAACGATTGGCTTCTGTTACCGAGAAGCTAAAATCGCTCGCATGATTCTCTTCTGTTCTTCGAGAAGCTAAAGTCGCTCGCACATTATGCTTCAGTTTAAGCTTGATAAGACACTGGTGCTCTGTTGAGCGTTTTTCGTCGCTTACAAGATAGATATTTTTCGTGCGAGCGAGTTTACTCGCGACTTAAGTCGCTCGCAGACTATGCGTCAGTGCGCTCTTGACAACACAATAGTGCACTGTCAAATGCTTCTCGGTGATGCTTGCTTATCTTTTGCGCCGTGAGCTGGAGTGTGCCTGGAGCGGGTTGGGCGTTACGGTTGAGGAGGGGGCTGTCGCTACTGGGGAGCTTATGCGCGCAAGAGGTGGTAATCGGCGGCGCGGGCGGTTACCTCTCCGTGCCCAAGCCCCGCCCAAGCCTCGCGCGCCTGTTCGACG
>CAYQTK010000255.1:0-5551 GCA_964420375.1 uncultured bacterium | reverse complement strand
TCGCACAGATTTTTCTGAGTGGGAACTACCTGGACATGAAAAGAATCTCGGCGCCCGAAAACGCGGAATCTATCCTTTTTAATGGTCGGGGCGACTGGATTTGAACCAGCGACTTTCTGCTCCCAAAGCAGATGCGCTACCAGACTGCGCTACGCCCCGCAGGTGAGTTCGTGGTTATTTACAATAATGCCCGTGTGCTTTGAAAGGATAGCATAGTGCAATTACAATAGCAATAATATATAGCGGAGTTAAGTTACTCCGCGGGGGGGGCTTTTATGATTTCGGAAACCAATAACAAACGGCCTTTTTTATCGGTTATATGAAGATATCCGCGGCGTTTTTAATCTTGTTCGTGGTTTTGCAGGCTCCGTCGGATTGGTCCGAGTATAAGACCGAGCACTTTCACGTGTATTACCAGCCGGGCTCGGAGAACCTGCTCGAAAACATCGTGCCGCACCTCGAGCCGGAGCTTTCGCGGATCGGCAAGCAGCTTGACTCCTATCCTTCCGGTCCCATCAAACTGGTGCTTGCGCCCGACCCCCGCTCTTTTATGGAGATGCAGGGAGGAGGCATCTCGCCATGGGTCTCCGGTATGGCCTACCCTTCGCGCTCCACCATTATGGTGCGTCCCTTGCGGGGAAGGGAAATCCGCCACTCCTCGATAAACGGGGTCATCTCCCACGAGATATCCCATATCGTGCTCCATCACAAGATGGGCGAGCTGTCCCCTCCCAAGTGGGTGGACGAAGGTGTGGCAGTGTTCATGGGCTCGGAGACGTTCTGGTCGCGGAGCAACCGCCTGATGCCCATCGCCTTGACCGGTAGGCATATCCCCTTTAAGGCATTGCACAGCTCTTTTCCGCGCGACCCTGACGGCGCAGCCACTGCCTACGCGCAGTCGGGAAGCTTTGTCAGCTTTCTTTACAACGAGTACGGGCCGGCGAGCTTCCTGGATTTCCTGGACCGCGTTAAAGCCGGCGCAGAGACTGAGGCAGCTTTGCAGGCCTCGTTCAACCTTCCCCTCTCGCAACTGGAGAAGGCGTGGCTTAAAGAGGTCAAGAAGTCCTACTGGCTGGTGGCGGTGTTCTCCGGCGGAGGTCTGCTGTGGTTTTTTATCTCGCTGCTTTTCATCTTCGCTTACATCAAAAAGAGGAGACAGAACAGGGACCGCAAGAGGCTGCTTTCAGGAGAAGAGCCGGGATATTACTATCCAGGAGGAGATGCCGACGTCGCTCCGGAGGATGAAGGGCATTACTATCATTAAGAGAGATGTAAGATACTCGTGTCTTTTACTGCTGGCGACTATACACAACGTCACAAATAATTGCGCATATTGCAACATATGCATATGTGCGAGCGATTTTAATCGCGACTGAAGTCGCTCGCACAGGAATTAAACATGCGCACTTATTTAAGTCGTTATGTATAATGTCGCTCGCACGCGACTTATAAACTTTAATGTGATCCTGTGGTGTCCTGTCAAGATTGAAATGACGCATACTGTGCGAGCGACTTCAGTCGCGACTTGTGTAGCCCGCGCTATAAATCTTTTTGTCTTGGAAGCGACGAGAACGCTTGACAGAGCAGGGGAGAGATATAAGCATTTATTTGAGTCGCAATTTATATGGATGCTTGATACATTATAAAAAGGAGACATGAATGGCCGGCGAGATATTTTACATGGTCAAGGCGAGTGAAGCCAAGAAGTTCAAGGCTGATCCCGAATCCATCTGGAAGCTGGACCGCGGGGAGGTCCCCCATGTTGACCTGGGGCTAAAGGGAATGGAGCTTGACGCGGCACTTTCCGACCTTTATCCCTCCGACTCGGTAATGTCCATGGCGGTCATGGGAGGGGAAGATATCGGCATCCCTGCCTGTCACATCCGCTACCTGGGGCCTGCCAAGGTCAAACAGATAGCCGCGGAGATCGCCCCGGTGGACACTGACGAGCTCAGAAACGCCTTCTGCCGGATGAACGCCAGTGGGGACGAAGGGTTCGAGGGCTGCCGGGACTCTTTCCAGGACCTGGTGGACCTCTTCAAGGAAGCCTCCCGCAAAAAGCTGGGCATTGTGAAGACGATTTACTGAAAGGAGAGGACATTGCAACGCCGGGATTTTTTGCGCGGCTCTGCCGCCGGGTTTGCAAGCCTGGCCCTGCCCCCGGCAGCGGCATCTCAACAGGTCCGGGCTCACCGGTGGATAGACCCTGCGCTGTGCATCGGCTGCGGGCAATGCGTCCCTTTGTGTCCCATGGGGGCCATCAACCTGCACGGCCACTCTTCCATTGACCCGGACGAATGCGCGGAGTGCGGCGTGTGCTCGCGCTCGGGCGTCTGCCCGGTGGACGCCATCAAGCCGGGCGAGCTTGCCTGGCCGCGTGTGCTCCGGTCGGTGTTTTCAAACCCGCTTGCAGAGCACGAAGCAACCGGCGTCCCCGGCCGGGGCACAGAGGGCATCAAGACCAATGACAGCACCGGCCGGTACGAGCGGGGCTTCATGGGAGTGTTTATCGAGCTGGGGCGTCCCTGCCTGGGCGCGCGATTTTGCGAAGCCGAAAAGGTGACCCGCAAGTTTGCAAAGCACGGGTATGAAGTGGTCTCCGACAACCCGGTCGCCGGCCTGGTCAAAGACCCGAAAACCGGCGTCCTGGATCCTGCTGTCCTCGATGAAAAGTGCATCTCCATCCTGATCGAGTTCATCATCGCTGAAGCGGACGCTGACCGGCTCATGGGCATACTGGGCGAGTTGGGGAACGAGGTTGACACCGTGTTCAATGTAAGCGTGGCGTTGCGGGCCTTGCCTGACGGAGTCTCTCCTTTGCACAAGGTTCTGGGGCCGGACGTGTCCTCCCTGCCGAGCGGCAAGGTCAACATCGGCCTGGCCTCTGATGTCGCCGGCGGTCCTGGGGAGTAAAGGAGAGTATCATGTCACATACCTCGCAGCGACGCGGGCTTTCGCCTGATGAGCCGGGAAAGGAGATGATCGTCCTGGCCATGTTGCCCAAGTCTGTAAAGGACAAGCCCGGCGCCAAGACCGCCATGAGCGAGCTCGCCGGCATCATGATGGGCCACGATCCAGAAAACTGGATCATTAAAAACGCCACGGAAATCCACGTGCCCGACCTGGGACCGGCAGAGGGCCTGGTCCGCAGGCTGCACAAGCACTGGCCGGAGATGACCGGCCGGCTTCTCATGCGCGCCGCGGGCTATATGTCATCTGTGATCACCGCTCTTTACACTGATGTTGACCGGGTTGAAGAGCTTATCAAGGACTTGAAAGGGGACTGGCTCGAGAAAAACCGCACAAAGGGCCTGCCTGTATCCATCGTGCTCTCCGGTCTTTTCGATGACGTGCACGAGTGTTGCCGAAATACCGGCGCCACTGAGCACACCTATCTGCACAGCCTGGGTTTTTACGGCAACGTGGAAGACCTGCCGGAACCGGGCGAGCTGGAGATAATCACCATGTGCGGGCACGGGCTTGTAGCAGCCGGCCGTGTCCGCGACCTTGCCGCCCGGGTCCGCGCCGGCAGCATGAGCGCCCGGGAGGCGGCCGAGGACGTGGCCAAGCCTTGCGTGTGCGGAATAGTCAACGTCGACCGTGCCGAAGAGGTCTTCCTGCGCCTTGCCAGGTAAATACATGAGCAACGAAAGTCCTCACGGCAGCAAGGGCCTAACACACCTTCAAAAAGAAAGCGGAGCGCATAAGAAAACACACGGCGGCAGGATAACCGCTGCTCTTTGTTACCCCAACTCCTACGCGGTTGCCATGGGGAACCTCGGGTTTCACCAGGTGTACCACCTTTTAAACGCCTTTTCGGAGATAGTCTGCGAGCGGGCGGTATGGGAAGGTGAAGCACCGAAGACCATCGAGTCCGGCCTGCCTCTCAAGAACTTCGAGATCATCGCCTTTTCCGTCTCCTATGAGCCCGACGTGGTGAACATGGCCCGCATGCTCAAAAAAGCCGGAATACCCTTCGACACTGCGGAGCGGGAGAGACAAAACTCGCCGCTGCTACTCGCGGGGGGCGTCATGGCTTTTCTGAACCCCGAGCCAATGGCGCCTTTCACCGACCTTATAGCGGTTGGAGAAGCAGAGGCATTGATTCCGGACCTGGCGGATACATACCTCGAAAAACGCGGTGAGCCGCGTCCAAAGCTGTTGAGCTCTTTGGCAAACGTCCGGGGAATATACGTGCCTTCTTTGTACAACGACTCTTACGGGGAAGACGGGGCCATCCGAGAAAAGGCAGTAAATGAAGGCGCGCCCGCCAAGATCGAACGGGTGTTCCTTCCCGCGCTGGGGGACGACCCGCCGCAAACCCGGGTGTTTACCAGGGGAGCGGAGTTCTCCGACATGGCCCTGGTCGAGCTCGGCAGAGGATGCATACATGCCTGCCGGTTCTGCGCCGCGGCATATATCTGCCGGCCGCCCCGCTACACGCCCGCGGCAAGCATCGAGCGCGTACTCGAAAAAGCCCGCACCATGAGAAACAAGGCCGGACTGGTGTCTGCTTCCGCCACCGACCACCCCGAGTTCGAGAGCATAAGAAAAGCCGTCCGGCAAAAGTCCATGTCTCACAGCACGGCAAGTCTGCGAATGGACAGGATAACACCAGAGCTTCTCTCCGAGATGAGAGAGTACGGCCACCAGACCCTGACCCTGGCGCCGGAAGCCGCAACCGAGCGGCTCCGCAGAGTCATCAATAAGCCCATAAGTGATAGTGCAATCTTTGAAACTATGCGCATGATCGGGGCCTCCGGCATCCCCCGACTAAAGCTCTACTTCCAAGCCGGCCTGCCATACGAAGGTGAAGAAGACGTAAAATCAATCGGCCCTTTCCTGGAAAGCATACTGGAAGCTCTTGCCCGAGGTTCCGACAAAAAAAGCTGGCCGGGCCGGATCTCGATTTCAACAAACCCCTTTGTGCCCAAGCCGGCAACTCCACTCCAGTGGCATGCCATGGCCGAACCTGCGGTTTTGCGGGAAAGGACGAAGCACATGAAGAAAACAGCGGCTCGTCTCCGGGTGTCCTTTTCCGGGACCTCGGTGCGGGAGGCATGCTTGCAGGCGGTGATCGCGCGCGGAGACCGCAGGACAGCCCGGGTTATCGCGAGGTGTGCGCAAGAGGGCATCAGCGCCGCAGGCCCGCTGAACCGGGGAGAACAAGGAGTGCCGCCCGGACGCTGGTACTCGCACCGGGGGCGTGATTTTAACGAGACACTTCCCTGGGACATGATCGACCACGGCGTGAGTAAAGAGCTGCTCTGGAAAGAGTATGAAAAGGCGTTTTTGGAAAAGCCGTCTCCGCCCTGCCGGCCCGGCAGTTGCGAGCTCTGCGAGGCATGCCCGAGACGGGAATATCTGCTGACAAAACGGCGAAGCTAAAGAAGCCTGGGACTTTGACCGCGCCTTTGTGTCGGGTCGCAAGTCAAATCTGGCGGCTATAGTGATTGGTTGAAATTAATCAACCCGACATTAGCTGGCGGGCAAAGAACTAGTGTCTTGTCAAGCTTAAAATGACGCATAGCGTGTGAGCGAGGAAAGTCGC
>CAYQTK010000254.1:0-5614 GCA_964420375.1 uncultured bacterium | reverse complement strand
CTGAATGCAACGGCGCCCCACTTTACTCCTCGGCAAGCCCATGCGCCGCTTTTTTTCACGCAAAGGCGAAGGACGCAAAGGAATTCTCTGGATTTCCGTAGACGTGAAGTCCGTGACCAGGTCCCGGCCCGTTCGCCGACCATGTCAGCATAGATTTACCGGTTTTCACATAAGGCCTTGCTTATTGCTCCGCGATTAAAGAAGTTTTCGGGACGGGTGTCTAAAAAATGGGGGAAGTTCTTTCCAAGTAGTGCTTGACATTTGCTTTTGCCTGGCTTAACTTTTGATTAACTAGTGTCCGTTGCGAAACGGAGGTTTAATTTACTTTTGCGGCGCTGTTTTGGAGCGCGGCAGCAAGCTGTCCGCTTTCTCCGCCGGGAAGTTTGCTTGTCGGAAATTTGCCCCACAAGAGGCTCACAGCTTGCTTTCGTGTCTGCCCTGTCTGCGTGTCCGCACAGGCAGGCGTGTCCGGCACAGGCAGGCGCACTCCAAAAACGGAGTTTTGAAACGGACACTAACTAAGCGGTCTCATTACCGGTAGGCCCACAAGGAGGCAAGAAATGAAAACTCGACAAGCGGATTTTTTTCGTAATAAAGACGGAGGCGCCAAGATATGGATCTTCGGTTTTATTGTCATTATTGTGGTAACTGCGATGGGCATGGGAGCGGTCCTGCCTCATTTCCAAGCGAAATGGAGACTCGAGGATGAAATGAGAAAACTATTAAACAAGTTCGACAGATATAAATTCAATAATCCTTATGGAAACGTGGAACTTGCCATGGAAGGGGATTTAAAAAAATACGTTGATGAAAAAAATCTCGGGGATGAGTTTGATCCCACCATTACTCACCCTCAGAATGTATGTCGGGTTGAGGCGGAATTACGAAAAGAAGGGGTGTTCGAATGCGATTATACGGTTAAAATCGAGCTCTTTGGCTACCACCTCTACGACATGGAGATGCACGCTAAATCAAAAATTGATCATGTAAAATGAGCCTGTACTCCCGCTTGCCGGAAGAGAGGAAATGAGCGATGAAACTCCGCATGTTGGTTATCAGCTTAATTGCCCTGCTTACTATCGCCTGCACCAACCACGAGTCAGAAGAGGATTCCTCTTCCGCTTCAAATAAGCCGGCCACCCTTACGGTGACCAGCTCCGCGTTCAAATCCGGCGAGCCCATTCCCGAGAAGTACTCCAAGGAGGGACAGAACATCTCCCCTCCTCTCTCCTGGAGCGACGCTCCCGACGGCGTCAAGGAGTACGCCATTATCATGGACGACCCTGACGCTCCCACGGACAAGCCCTTTGTACACTGGGTAGTTTATAAAATCCCTCCGGAGACCACCTCCCTCGCCGAAGGAGACGTGGGCAAGGCTGTTGAAGGCAGGAACAGCACGAACCGGCCGGGCTACTTCGGACCCATGCCTCCGGAAGGCCATGGGGTGCATAACTATCACATCAAGGTCTATGCCCTGGACGAGCCGGTCGAGCTCTATGATAATGCCAGCAAGAACGAGCTTATGGTGAGCATGGAGCAGGACGACCGTATCATCGGCAAGGGCGAACTCGCGGGCACTTACCAGAGATAATCCTACCTTTTCAGTTTGGCTTCAACAGCCGAAAGCGAGACCCCGGGAAGAAGGCGGAGACCCAGCCGGGCAAAGTTCCGGGAGGGAGGCTGGTAAGAAGGATTCTCCTTCATATTGATGGCGGCTGCGCTGCACTCGGTCACGCAATTGCCGCAGCCGATGCATTTTCCCGGCTCAAACTTGTGGAGGTCTTCGGAGATGCTGTGCGAGTTTGTGGGACAGACATCTGCGCACTCGCCGCACAGGTCGCACAGATCCTCATCCACCACCGCCTTGTAGCGGGGCTCGGCAAGCGAGACCATGCCGCCGTAATGGTTCACGTACTCCAGGTAGTGACAGCAGCAGTCGCAGCAGGTACAGATGGCGTTGGGCGTCTCCGGCGACACGTTGGCGGTAAGGAACACCAGCTTCTTCTCGTACCGCTCGGCGACAATATCCCGCATCTCCTCCCTGTCCACCGATCTGCCGTTGCCGCTTTTTTCCGTGTTCCTCGAAAAACTCCCGAAAACCAGGCAGCCGTCTTCCGGCGAGGACCTCTCGCACTCCCGGCCGGAGAAGCGCGCCGACTGGCGACACTGGCACACGGTCAGCACTGAAAACTCGGTATGCGCATCGAGCATCTCGTCCACCAAGCCGGAATGGGCCACCCGGCTCTGGTCGTCAAGCGCCCCTTTTACCGGGATGTTGCGGATGGCCGGGGCCTTCCTGCCGGCATAGTCACGGGCGTAACCGGTGGCGAACAGCTCGCTGATAAGCTGCCCGAACCTCTGGTGCCACTCGCTGTCAGAGCCGTTCATGAGCATGTACTCGAACATGCCCGGAACAAGCGGAAGCAGGGCATAGCCGCGGCTGCCCCCGTAGATCACCCGCTGTTGCGCCATTTTATCCAGAAGAGGACGGATGAGTTCCGGCTCCCGGCCCGCCTTCTTGGCGATCCTGGAGAGCGGGCGGGGATAATAGAAAGGAAGGTGCCCGGCAAGGTCGGCCTCCTCCGGGCTGAACAGGTGGCAGACAAGATCAACAAGCTTGTCACTCATGGGCGGGCCCATAAGCCGGACCGAGCTGAAGGTCCGGGCCAGCTTTTCCTGTGCGGGATGCGCGTCGTTCCGGTCCATGTCTTTCTCCTTCCCCTGATCACCGGAGCAGCAGGCTAAAGTTGTAGGATATCTTCTCCTCCTTGCCCGGCCCCACTTTAAGCTCCCACTTAAGCTCCTGCACCGGGTTGACCGACAACGGCTTGTAAGCAAGTGTATGATGCTCGCCGTGGTGAGACAAATCCTCGACCTCCCCGCTCAACTTCTTGGTGATGATGATCTTTATCTGTTCCTCTTTCAGGTTCTCGACCATGAGCTCTCCCTTGATATAGGCCCGGGTGTAGCGACGGCCGTTCACCACCACCGAGTCATCGTCCCTGTCCTTTTCGTACTCCTTGTTGGTCGCCATAACACCCACGGCGCGGTTTATGTAAACCTCCCTCTCCTGGCCTGCCGCCGTATAATCAAGTACGTCCTGGCCAAGGGCCTTGCCGTCCTCGAATACGGTGGCCGGAGCTGTGGTCCACGGCATGCCCGTGTCGTTGGAAAGACGGATGGCGTGCCAGACATCGGAGATATCTTCCTGCTTCCGGCTCGATTGCCGGGAATAATGACCATAGTAATAGCGGTGCTTCTTGAAGTTGTCTGCAACGTTCCAAAGGTAGACCTTTTCGCAGTCAACCTTCTCGTTCATGACGGTGTCCATCATGCGCTCGCCTTTCTCAAGGCTCACCCGGGGAATGGTGTAGAAGAAGAGCTCGCCTTCGGAAGACCATGGAGAGCCGTCCTCGTCGGCACGAGTTCCTGATATGCGGCCGAAGGGAGTGCTCTGCGTAAGCACGTTCTGATAAGCTACCGCCCTTGATCCATAGCCCGCATAGTAACCGTATTTTCTACTGAAGAGATGATCCAGGTTGTAAATATCCTTCATGAACTCTTGGAGACTTATATCCGGGTGGAGAGGCGATGACACCAGCCCGTACTTCATGTTGGGATAGCCGGTGATCAGCTTTACATCCACGTCTGCCAGGTCAGCG
The DNA here is from genome assembly GCA_964420375.1 of uncultured bacterium. GTDB lineage: Bacteria > RBG-13-61-14 > RBG-13-61-14 > RBG-13-61-14 > DATKZS01 > CAYQTK01. The sequence goes on along the minus strand of CAYQTK010000254.1, from coordinate 1,952 downwards.
AGGTCGTTTATCAAGGCAGCGGTAAATATGACCCGGGCTTTGTCGTCTTTTACCAGGTCGACCTTGTAGGCCGGTACCCAGGAGATGCCTTCGGAAAGGTAACTGAACGATACCGGGCCTTCACCCTTGCCGTTCAACTTCAACTTCATGCCCGCCTTTTTTATCTTGCCGCCCCACTCGGGCACGTCGTCGCCGACCAGCGACAACCGGCTTATGTCCCTGCAATGCAAAGCAGTAACTCCGCTCTTTGTTCTTAATACCAACATGTCGCCAGGTAAAGAAGTGTCCTCGCCTCCTGCCCGGCGGTCCTGGTAATAATAAGGCCGGTACCAGGGACGCATTGGCTGCGGGGTTTTAGAGGATGGGGCTTTCCCCGGCCGAGGCGCATGGACAACAACTCCGGATATCCGCTCACCCTGCCTGGTATCGACGGTTACCTCCCGTCCCTCAACAGAGTATAAAAGCTCGGACATCCGGGCGGGATAAGACTCCACCTCTTGTTCGTACTCGTAAGTCAATATCCGCTCGACCCTGTGGGAGCCCTTTTCCATGAACAGGCTCCCGTGCGCAGAGCGGGGCAAATCCCGTATCTCCACCCATCCTCCGGATACCTTCGGCTCGCCCTCCTCGACCACGAAAGAAAAACCGTTCTTGAAAGCCCGGACTTCCACGATGCGGGTTGACATCCGCTCCGCGGCCAAGGCAAAGATGGAAAAGGAAAACAAGACCGTTACAGTCAAAACCAGGGCCGTCTTGAAACCATGTACCATCTCTGTTCCTCCTTGTCGGTTGCAGGCATTTGGCGTGATCTGTTTACAAAAGGACAGGCCCATGCAATATCCTGAAGTTCCCTCCCTGTGCATGCCTGTGTAAGGAAGGGACAAACATCAAATAGTGCTTGGCGCAAATCCTGGTTTGTCGGGGCTGTTATGCCGGTTTAGGAATTGAACAAGCCGAAAAATTACCACTTATTTTCAAAATATCTTCCTACACGAAACGATTAATATCGATCATGGCGCTTTTCCAGCCTGCCTTTTACTTACTTGAACCCGGCTTGCGTGTTGAGAATCACACACATCTCCTTTTACCGGCCCTTCTCTTTCCTTACCCGGTAATGTCTGTTTCCGCCTCATCCGGAAAGCTCACGGCTTTCCTTCAGGGGCTTCAGGTGAATCCTCCGGAAGACGGGCCGCAGGTCCCTCCTGCGCTCTTGGAGGCGCCGGAGGTTGCAAAGGTTGACATCATCCTTTCGGTCTTCGGTCTGCCGCACTTGGGACAGGCTTCCTGTTCGTCAGCCTCGGCAGCGCTCCGGAAATCCTCGAACCGGTGTCCGCAAGCTTTACAGCGATACTCGTATATCGGCATCTCAAGCCCTCCGTAGTGGATTAGATTTTATGATATAAGCAGATACCCTGCTCAACAATGGCCGTCAGTAGCGCCGTGCCCCGAGCATCCGCACCCGCACGCGCACTCCTCGGTCATCTCGGCAAGACGCTCGATGCTTTGCGAGCCGCATTTCATGCAAGCGCCCTTCTCCTCTTTCTCCACCACGCTCCTGAAGTCCTCGTACTCTTTGCCGCAATCTTTGCATGCAAACTTAAATATGGGCATCATCAACACCTCCCTTTACTTTAGATAGTGCCTGTCACACGAAAAAGCAGGATAAGAAAAACTGCGAAAATCGCGGCTAAAGCCGCTCGCACCAGAACTGTTTTTTGAAAATGATAAAAACAATTGTGAACAAACAATAGTGCTCTGTCAAGTGTTTTTAGTCGCTTACAAGACAAATATTTTTCGTGCGAGCGACTTTAGTCGCGAAAAAAGTCGCTCGCACACTATGCGTCAGTGTAAGCTTGACAGAGCACTAGATAGTTCCTGTTGCGAGAACTCCGTTTTTGGAGTGCGCCTGCCTGTGCGTTCCGCCTGCCTGTGCGGACACGCAGACAGGGCAG
>CAYQTK010000253.1:0-5624 GCA_964420375.1 uncultured bacterium | reverse complement strand
GTCCGCACAGGCAGGCGTGTCCGGCACAGGCAGGCGCACTCCTAAAACGGAGTTTTCGCAACAAGCACTAGTTCCAGACAAACACTTCTGACGAAGAATTATCTTATAAAATACATGAGCTGCAGAAGTCGTAAAGCTAAACGGTTTGACTGCTTCCGGGCACGCTTCTATTATTGTTTACGATATGGAGATGCCCTTCGAGAAAGCAATGCTGAAAAAGTGGGTCCTGTGGTACCCGGCGGTATTGTTTCTGGCTGTTGCGGTTCATCTTCCTTCGTTGTGGATACCCTTCCAGTTCGATGACTTCCATCATATAAACGAAAACCCGGCAGTCGAGTCGCTTTCGAACATCAGCGCTTTTTTTAAAGACCCCTCGCTTTTTTCCGGCCGGTCCGGGGAAGGCATGTACCGGCCCGTACTCATGATCACCCACGCCTTGACGTATGCCGTCTCGGGATCAAACCCTATGGCCTTCCGGGCGTTGAACCTTGCGCTCCATATCTTCAACTCCTTATTGGTGCTCTCGCTCTTATGGCGCTGGACTGGAAGCTGGAACAAGGCGGGCGCGGGCGCGACGTTCTGGTCGGTGGCCGCCATTCAGCACATCAGCGCAGGCTACATCAGCGCCCGCTCCACGCTGCTTTCGGTTTTCTTCATGCTCATCGCCCTTCTCGTCACAACCGGCGAGAGAAAAAAGATGCCCGCTTATGCCCAGGGCATATTGCTTGCGGTCCTTTACATGATTGCGCTTTTGAGCAAGGAGATAGCTTATATCCTTCCCTTGCTCGTCATTTTCTATGATGTCAGTTGGGGCAGGCAAAAGGGTGTAAGGCTCCGGTCCCGCTGGCAAGTGTATTTTCCCTCTGTAATTATTATGGCCGCATACCCGTTTTTCCGGTTTATTATATTTGATAACCCCTTTTCAAGCGGGCCGGTCTCGCACGTTTCCTATCTTCTCACTCAGCCGGAGGTGTTTTTCTATTATCTTTCCAAGACTTTCTTTCCGGTGAACCTGACCCTTATGCTGGACAAGCCGCTGGTTGATGATCCTTTTAACTTCACGACCATGGCATCCCTTTTGGGAATTTTTTTCGTTCTTCTCTTTGCCTTGTTGAGCCTGCGGAAATCTCCGCAGGTTGGTTTCGGGATCTTGTTTGTCATAATCTGTCTACTTCCCACCTCGAGCCTCGTCCCCTTGTTCCTGGTGGCCAGCATCGAAAGGATGTATCTTCCTCTGCTGGGCATCATCGTGGTTTTGATATTCTTTTCGGACATGTTTTTCAAAGACGAAGGCTTTAAAAAGCAGGTCGCTCTGGTCCTGTTTTGCGCGGTTGTTGGTATGAACGCGGCCATAACCGTGAAGAGACATCTAGTGTGGCAGTCGGGGGTAGAGCTCATGCGCGACATGATATCAAAGGCGCCTGAAAAGAGCACACCCTGGACGTGGCTGGGGAGCATGGAGATGGAGGAGGAGCGCTACGCCGATGCCCGGGAACATCTTTTCCAGGCACTGCGGATAAACCCTCACGACTCGGTTGCGCATCAGACCCTGGGGGACGTGGATCTTTTGGAGGGAAAATACGAGAAAGCCGCTGTTCAGCTAAGAATGCTTTGTCTCGCAGATGCTGCTCCGCAGGGCATCCGGGTGTCATCATGCGTCAAGCTGGCCATGGCATACCTCAAGCAGGACAAGGTTGAAAAGGCCCGGAAGTTCTCCATGATGGCTATTGACATGGAAAAGAGAAGCCCGGACGCGCACTACATCCTGGGAAGGGTCTATCATCGCCGCGGCAAAAAGGACAAGGCAAAGGAGCACTATCAAAAGGCATTGTCTATCCGTCCGGACTCTCCGGACGTAAAGACGCAACTGGGAATCCTGGCCCGGGAGCGGGGCGATTTAGAGACCGCCCGCGAATACCTTACCGGCGTGGTGGAAAAAGGTCTCGAGTGGTCCGAGGTATACTTCCACCTGGGCATGTTGGAGGGCGAGGAAGGCAACCTGGAGAAATCGAGACAATGGTTTGAAAAAGGAATAGAGATAGCCCCGGAAGACCCCTACCCCTATTACGGGATGGGCATATATCATGCCAGTGCCAGTCGCCTGGAGAAAGCGAACGATTTCTTCAAAAAGGCCATAAAAAGAGAGCCTGAGTTTGCAGAGGCCCGGGACTTCCTTGCCAAAACATATCTGGACCTTTCGCGGCAACGCTCCACAAGCCCGTCGCGGCGGGGGAATTACCTGCGCCGGGCGGCGGAGCAGATCAAGTGGCTTTTAGAGCACGGCAAGGGTGAAGCGAGGAAGCGGGAATGGGAGAAGACCGCGGGCCGTCCCCTGCCCTGAGCCGTCTCCGGCCGTGGTACCTGGCCCTTGTGCTGGGCCTGGCTGCCGTAGTTCCCTTCATGCCCGGAGTGAACTCGCCTTTCATGTTCGACGATATCCCCAACATAAAAGAGAACCCCGCCATACTAAGCTTCGATCCCGGCTGCTTCTTTACCGACCCCGCGGCCTTCAGCGCCAAGCCCGGCAACTGGCCCTATCGGCCCCTCACCGTCACTGTAAACTCCGTCCTCCGGCTGGCAGGCGCGGACACTGCGTTTTCCTGGCATGTCCTGGCGCTCGTCCTCCATATGGCCAATACCCTGCTGGTGTTGCTGGTGGCCCGCAGGGGCTTCCGGCTGGGCAGAAGTGCTTTTGTCCCCGCTTTTATCTTCGCCCTGGCGCCGTTACAGACCCAGGCCGTGCTTTATGCTTCGGCCCTCGGAGTGGTGCTGTCCTTGTTTTTTGCGATGCTTGCAGTATGGTCAATGGTTTGCATGGCGGACCGGGAAGGGAAGGGCGGCCGGTTTGCACCCCTCGTCGTGCTGTGTGCAGCAGCGGCTTTCTTCTCTTATGAGGGAGCTCTGGCCCTTTGTGTCTGGCTGCCGCTGGTAATCGTGTGCGGAGATCGGAGCCTGTTTCAAAAGCGCACAATCGCGGTATTGGCCGCGGTTTTGTTCTTTGCGTTTTTGTATATTGCAGCGCGGATGTGGTTTTCCGCGGGCGGTCTGCTGTCCGGCCACCAACAGGTACGTCCGGAATACTCGCTGTTCGAGCAGGTTATTACCGGGCTCCAGCTTCCCTGGATCATGGCAGCACTGCTGGTCTTTCCAAGAGGACTCAACTTCTTCCATCATCCTTGCCCGCCGGGCGAGTTTTTCACGGTTTCAGCTATTCTTACTATCTCGGCCACTGCCGTGCTCTTTGCAGAGCTTATTCGGCTTCGAAGCTGCCGGGTGCCGGTCGGCGGAGTTGCATGGTATTTGGCTGCATTGCTTCCCGCCGCGCTCGTATCCCTGAACCTCCCCTGGTCCGAACACCGCTCCTACCTCGCGTTGCCGGGAATTTCGATCACAGCGGGATACGCGGCGTGGAAGCTGGGCACTGGAGTCGCAGTGCGCAGAAGTCTGAAAACAGCTTTTCTGGTCCTGGCGGCTTTGTTCCTGGCGATAAACACCGCCAAAAGGGCACGCACGTGGACTTCAGAGGAGGAGATGATGAAGGACGCAATTCAAAAATCTCCTCGTTACTATGTCCCCTTGCACCTGTTGGCCGACCACTACAGAAAACAGGGGGAGTGCGAGAAAGCCTTGCCCCTTTCGAAGCGCGCGGTTCATTTGAACCCGGAGTTTGCCGACGCACACAACACCATGGCCCATTGTCTGCTTAAAGAAGGCCGGACGGATGAAGCCAAGCGGGCAGCGCAAAGAGCTCATAACCTGGACCGCGACAATCCCATGTACAAGCGCAACCTGGCAGTGTCCCTCATAGCGGAAGGAGAGCTCAAACGTGCAAAGTCATTGCTTGTCGAGCTGATCGAGTCCCTTCCTCGCCATCATTACGTCAGAAGGCTTGCGGAAAGAGACCTCCGGAGGATCAGGGATTAGAGCCCCAGAACGCTCCTATCATGGTGTAAAGAAGAGATGCCGCCAGAAAGTCGGCGTGGTGGAGACCGGGCACCGGCGCGAACTCCATCATGTCTAGTCCGATAATTTCTTTCCCGGAATCTCGAAGGGCCAGCACCAGGTCAATGGCCTGGTCATAGAAGATACCCCCCGGCTCGGGCGCTCCCGTACCCGGCATCTGCGAGGGATCGAGAACGTCCACGTCAAAGGTTAGATAGACCTGGCTGGAGAGTCCTTGAAGGGCGGCCTCGATCCAAGCGGGGTCCTCCCGGATTTGGCGGACGGTGATGACCTCCCGGTTGTTGTCCGCCAGCCATTGTTTTTCGCGGGCGGACATGCTCCTTACCCCCGCCTGTACGAACCCGGCTCCCAGTTCGGCTATCCTGCGCATAACACATGCGTGAGAGAACCTGGTGCCGGTGTACTCGTCGCGCAGGTCGGCATGAGCGTCGAGTTGCAGGACCGAGAGCTGCGGGTATCGCTCGAGCGCCGCTGATACCGGCCCCACGGTCAAGGAATGTTCTCCGCCAACAGTCACCGGACGCCTGCCGGTCTCCATCTCTTCTCCTACAGCGGCTTTTACTTTAAGTGCGGCTTGCCAGGGGTCCTCCGGCATGGAAAGCGGCTTCCGGCCATGTATGCCGATGCGAAACGGCTCTGATTCGAGGACTGTACTCCACGACTCCACGTATTCCGATGCCGCGCGTATGGCTTCCGGACCAAGAGACGCGCCCGTGCCGTAGCTTACAGTTCCCTCATAAGGAGCAGGGATTATTACCGCCTTTGATTTGCCGTAGTCGCAAAAGGGGGGATCGATTCCGAACCATTGGTTTTGCATTGTCATGTTTTCCTGACGGGCTTTACTCCACAACAAACACTGCCGCCGCCAGCACGGACGTCCATTTGCCCAGCTTGTCTCCGCGGGCGGTCTGGGTGATGCTCCTCGAATCAATGATTTTTCCGCTCATCCGGTAGACCTGTTCCCTTTCTTCCCAGCAGGTGTCCGGGTCAAAGGGGATGCCCAAGGTGGTGGCCAGCATGGTGGCTGCAAGGTCTTCAGCATAATCTCCAGCAACCTGTTTTTTCTCACCGAAAGAATGATGCTCGGATAAGTAACCGTAAGTGGAATGGTCCTTTGGATAGGCCAGACCAACTGCCGCTGCCAGGAGCCGGTTGGGCTCGTTGGTCGAGTTCTTGGCCATTACGCAGTAGGTTATCTCGCCGGGGTTTATCTTGGATATGCCGTTTTTAGGGCTGATTATTTTGCACTTGGGCGGTAAGATGCTCGATACATGCACCAGGTTACAGGTCGCTATCCCGGCGTTACGAAGAGCCATCTCGTAGCTTTGCAGCTTATCTTTATGTACGCCCACCCCCTTGGTAAAAAAAACTTTTTTGGGTATCAAATCTCATCCCCTCCTCCGGTACTTCAAGCGGCGCTGACAAGGCCGCGGCTATTTAGTTCCCGTTGGTTATGTCATCATGATTGAGATCAGATAATCAGATAATAGGTAAAAGTCGGTGGTCTCCGGCGAGCCTGATATAATCAGCTCAATTTCTAAAAATAAAAATAAGGAGGACCACCGACAATGAGTAATGTAACCCAAAACGAAGGCTACGGCAAATTTCGGGCCTGCGACATAGAAGGGGGTTCCGGATTTGACTCTTCTTTTTTGCCGTGT
>CAYQTK010000252.1:0-5671 GCA_964420375.1 uncultured bacterium | reverse complement strand
CACGGTTCGGAGGGGGGAGGAACCGGGTAGACAACCGGTTCTTCCTACCCCTATCAAGGTAGCGCCGCAAAAGCCGGCGAAACCTCCGCTTCGCATCAGGCACTAAGTAAAAGTAATGCCATAAGCGAAAGATTAGACAAGTAGCAATTTATCGCGGCTAAAGCCGCTCGCACTTATTACTTTGGTTTTGCAGAGTTCTATAAAAGGGCGGCAGGCATCTGCGCCATGTAGCAACGACGAATGATAAACAGGAGATAGGGGTGGGCCGGGTTTACATCGGGCTGGGAGCCAACCTCGGCGATCCGGAAACGGCGATCAAAGAGGCTTTGCAAAAGATCGAGCGCCACAAAGCCGGGCAGGTAATAAGCTCATCTTCACTGTACCGCACCGAGCCGGTGGGAGTAAAAGACCAGCCCTGGTTTGTAAACGCGGCAGCGGAGATCAGGACAGCTCTTGCACCAGCAGACTTCAGAAAGGCGCTGGCAAAGATCGAGACAGAGATGGGCCGGCCGGAAGATAGGTTAAAGGACGGACCGCGCGTGATCGACCTTGATGTGCTATTATGGGATGAGCACATCATAAAGGAGGGAGACCTCGAGGTGCCCCATCCGAGACTGCACCAAAGGAAGTTTGTGCTCGAGCCGCTGGCCGAGATCGCGCCCTGCGCACGGCATCCCCGGCTGGAAAAGACAATAAAGGAGCTTTTGCAAGCTCTCCGGGACAATACCGTGGTGGAGAAAATTGAACAAAAATGATAACCATCGAAAAAAAGGAACACCCATGATCTCCCGCCTGATCATTATTCTTGTACTCGCCATGTTCGTGTACTTCGCCATCAAGAACCTGTTCAGCGGGCCTTCCCGAAAAATGCCCGGCAACAAGCAGCCGCAAAACGGCTCGCATGACCTGCAGGGAACAAGCGAAATGGCACAAGACCCCGTATGCGGGACCTACGTGCAGACGGAGACCTCGCCCTCCCTGCTGAGAGACGGCGAGAGGCTCTACTTCTGCAGTGAAGAATGTAAGCGGAAATTCGTGAACTCTGAAAATTGAACATCACTTTGTTCTTGACTTTGTTTAGTGTTTCCGATAGATTGATTCATGATTTTGCTCGAGTTTGAAAACCGGCATTTAAGGACCACAAGCTGGCATAGAGGCGGACATACGGACAAATAACCAGGTAAACAGGGAAAAAGGAGGAGAAGAAAATGGGAGACTTTTTAACTTTCCGCAGGTTCATAACACCTATCATTATTCAGATACTTTTTTGGCTCGGGGTGGTAGGCTGTATTATCGGCGGTATCATTTTCATTGCTACTATGGGCAAGATGATGGGCGCTATGGGAATAATTTATGGGTTGTTGATCATAATTCTCGGTCCCATAGTTGTCAGGGTTGATTGCGAGCTTTTAATCATCTTGTTCCGGATCAACGACAACCTGATTGATATCAGGAACAACACCACCAAGACCATGTAAGTAAACACAGACTTCATACGGCCTCTCTTTCATATGATTTTGTGCGGTGGCCGGATGAAGGGACGATAGAGGACGGGGAAGGCCGTGGAGCTTGGAGTTTTTTATTTCTCAAGCTCCGGCCTTCCCCGCTTTTTTCTTGTAAAGGCCTTATTCTATTTTCATGGCGTGGGTTGCATAGGCGGCGCTCCAGGCATTTGCTGTCCGCCTGCGGGCGCTGAAGATGCAAGCTCGTTTACCGCATCAAGGGCCTTGGACAGAAATATTGCATATATGATCAGAAAGGGCAATAAAGCAAGAATCCCCAGATAAGGGATTGCCGTCAACAAGAAGAAAACCGACACTGTCATTGCCAGACCCTCGGAAAGCAAGGGGCGGCCTGCACAGTGATTCAAGTCCTTGGCAAAACCGTTGTAAGCAACAAACACCCAGTAGTAGTTGTAAAAAGGAATGAAAAGGAAACCAACGGCCTTGCCCGGAGTAGTCCGGCCATAGCCCGGCGGAATGACTTGCCACATCTTATAAGTGAAAATGAAAACACCGACAACAACTCCAAAAAGATATGGAATAACCCCTATGAGAATAAGCAGAGAACCCACGATTGCTCCGGCATCGGATTTGGGTCCTACAAGACCAGCAATTAATCCCCCTATAACTACCAGCACTACAAGGGCGATAAGCCCTCCCACAAACGACCCCAGGTAAAACTTCTTCGAAAGTACCATTTTTCTCCTCCTTCCTGAAATTGGTCCGGTTTGGGCCGGACATATATTGAGCTATTTAATAGCACGTAATAGGCAACAATGTCAATTAAAAAATCAAAAATTTTGACGATAGGCGGGGTCACAGACCTTTACAATAAAGTTTAGGTTCTCAATCCCGTCCGGGAATTTTCTTCCCAAGGCCGTGGCAGGAGGATAATTGGAAAAGGTCCCTCCGCTTCAGGGCCTTATTCCGTTTTCATGGTATGGGCTGCAGAGGCGGAACACCGGGCATCTGTTGTCCTCCTGCGGGCGCTAAAAAGGCAAGCTCATTCACGCCGTCACAAAACCTGGATATGAGAACTATGAGTATTACGAAGGCAGCGAGTGAAGCAAGGGAACCTATGTAGGGAGTAAAAGAAACCAGGGTAAGAATACAATAGGTCAATGCCAGACCTTCCGGCATAACCGGCCGCCCCACATAGTTATTGAAGTCCTTCGTGAAACCGTGGAAGACCACGAACATCCAATAGAGGTTGAAAAACGGAATTAAGAGATATCCGACCGCCTTACCCGGAGTGGTACGGGGGGGTCCCCCCTGGACCGGTTGCCAGTAAGCAGAATAATTGATAACCATGTGTCCGCCAAGAGTCCGGCGTGGATGTCCCGCTTGAATGGTCTGCCACATCCGGTAAATTAACAAAAGGAACACAACAACGGCATAAGTCATCGTCCCGAAACCTAAAAGTAATAGAAGAATTCCCCCGATAATGCCGAGTATGGCTCCCCCCACAAGTTCGCTTCCACCTTCTTCTAATCCCACAACACCGAGCATTATTATAATCATCCCCAAGATCACAAAAAAAAGACCGCCGAATATTCCTCCCAGATACGAGCCCAGGTAGAACTTCTTTGAAAGTATCATTTCCCTCCTCCTTCCCGAATCAAGATCCTGATTCTAAACGACATAGATTAAAATCATAGATAGCACTTGAGGCGATCCGATGTCAATTAAAAAATTTCCAAAACTAATAGTAAATCACCTTTATGCCCAGGTTCTCCATCCAGGGGATGATTTTCTGGCAGGAGTCCTGGCAGAGCGGGTTGTTGCGGAGGAGTACCACGTCACCACTGCCCAGTCCGCCGACCCGGATGTTTTTGACCAAAGGATTAATGTCGGTCACATAGTTGTCCTGGACCAGGAGACGGTCCAGGCTTCGCAAGTAGGCAAGAGGCGTGAGGTCCTCCACCAGGTTGGCGCGTACGTTCACTTGCCGGAGCTTTTTCATTCGGGAAAGATGATTGAGCTTATGTACCTGGTTTCTGGCCAGGTTCACGCTTTGAAGCCGGGAAAGTCCGGCCAGCGGCCGGATGTCCTGCACGTAGTTGCCCTCCAGGTCAAGCCGGGTGAGCCGGGGGAGCGAAGACACCGGCCGGATGTCCTTGATGCGGTTGTCCTTGAGGTTCAGCCATTGCAGAAGCTTCATCTTATACAGCACAAAGATGTTGGAGAGCTTATTGTCGCGCAGGCTGAGCTTGGACAGCTTTTTAAGCTTGGCAAGCGGGCGCAGGTCGTAGATATCCATTCCCACCAGGCTCAGCTTGTTAAGCTGCTTCAGGTCTTGCAGCGGCGTTATATCCTGCACTTTCTCCGACCAGATATGTAGCTCGGACAGCCGGGAGAGGTGTGCAAGCGGCCGGATGTCGCGCACGTTGTTGCCGGCGAGAGAAAGCGTCTTAAGCTCGGCGAGTCCGGCGAGGGGTCGGAGATCATGAAACTCTCCCTGCTCGGTCCTGGGCCAGGGATAGTCGGTAAAAGCGAGGTCCGGCCCGCCTAGCGGCACGTAACCCAGGTTGAGCTCCTCCAGGTCCCTCAATCCCGCCAAAGGCCGCAAAGTGCTGACCCGGTTTGCGCCCAGCGACAACACCCGGAGCCCGGTCAGGTTGCAAAGCGGCCGGATGTCCTCTACGTGGTTGAAGTAAAGGTTGAGCTCTCGCAGTCTCACCAGCCCGGACAAAGGCCACAGGTTACTTATCCGGTTGTGGCTCAGGTTGAGACTTCTAAGGCGGGACAGACCGGAAAGCGGCGCAATGTCAATGATGCCGTTCCCGCAAAGGTTCAAGCTCCGCAGGTTGCAAAGCCGGCCCACCGGCGAGACGTCCGTCACCTGGTTGGACATCTCCGCGTAATACTTAGGACTTTCCGGGCCCAGGTACAGGGTGACCAGCCTCTTCATGCCGGCAAGAGCGCTGACGTCCTTTACCCGGTTCACGGAAAGGTCCAGCTCGATCATGTAGACCATGCCTTCAAGCGGGCTTATGTCCGCGATCCGGTTCCTGGAGAGGTCCAGCCTTACGATCCCGGTAAGACCTTGCAACGCGCTGATGTCCGCGATGTTGTTGGAGGATAGATACAGCTCGCGGAGGTCGTTCATGTTGGAAAGCGCACTTATATCTGTTATCCGGTTGTTGCTTACGTCAAGCCACTTGAGCGATGTAAGACCGCGGAGAGGGCCGAGGTCCCGGATGTAATTGTCCATGAGCCAGAGCACTTCGAGACGGGCAAGACCGGCCAGAGGGCCCACGCTGCTGATGCGGTTGTTGCCGAGACCGAGACGCCGCAGGCCGGTCAAACCCTGCAGGGCGGAGATGTCCGCAATATGGTTGTCGTTCAAGTAAAGCGAATGCAGGTCAACAAGACCCTTTGCAAACGATATATCGCTGATGCCGGTTGCCATGAGATAGAGCCTCTCCAAATCGTGAAGAGAACCAAGCGAAGCGCAGTCCCCCAAAGGGTTCATCCACAAGGAGAGCGTCTTCAGCCGGTGGAGATCGCCGAGAGGCGAAACATCCGTGATGCGGTTCTTGTAAAGCACGAGTTCGGAAAGCGCGGTCAGGCCGGAGAGCGGCGACAGGTCGCGGACGTAGTTCTCCGACAGGTCCAGCTTGCGAAGACCGGTGCATTGCCCGATTCCTTGAAGGTTCCGGATGCCCCGACCCGACGCGTCAAGGATCTTCAGCCTTGCAAGGTCGGAAGGGTAAAGCACATCCGAAGGAATGCCCAGCGCATCACGGACAGCCTTCTCCAGGCGGGCGTCGGCAAACTCCATATCCTCTGCTAAACCGGCTTCAGAGGCAGGAGAGGAGGGCACGGTCTCTGTATGGTCCCGTACAGGACAGGAACAAATCAGGAAAGAAAGAACCGGCAGTAAAAGTATTAAAGCCCTTTTCCATAAATCCGCTTTCATCGCTTCCACCTTAGAGCTTTTTATTTAGTGCTCGTTGCGAAACTCCGTTTTAGGAGTGCGCCTGCCTGTGCCGGACACGGCAGACAGGAAAGCTTGCTTTGCTTTCATAAGTTCCGGCTTGCCGGAACTTACAAAAGGGCGCCTCGTAAACTGTGAGCCTCTTGTGGAGCGCATTTCCGACAAGCAAGCTTCCCGGCGGAAAAAGCGAACAGCTTGCTGCCGCACTCCTGCGCCGCAAAAGTAAATT
>CAYQTK010000251.1:0-5698 GCA_964420375.1 uncultured bacterium | reverse complement strand
TGCGTTCCGCACGCAGACAAACGCCCCTGGCTATGGTACTACGCCCCTTTGGGCTGCAATTGGACTTTTTACAGGGGCATCTTATTTGAGCCTCTTGCAAAAGTCTGCATATCGAGGTGGCAAGGAAGGCTTTAGATGGTGGGAGCGAACTCCCTGTCTGCCGTGTCCGGCACAGGCAGGCGGCTCGCGATCATCGAGACCTGCCTGCCTGTGCGTGTCCGCACGCAGACAGGGAAGCCTCTCCCGCCTTCTCTTTACTCTTTTTGCAAGAGGCTCTTATTTGGAAAGATTTTTATATCGCACAAATACACAAACAAAAACATAAGGCTCGTCCGAAGACCCCCGGGGTCAATAGGAAGGCCGTGGATTCACTTGCATCTCATAAGCTGCTTGACGATGATTTTGTTCCGGCTTGCCCAAATCGAATGAACCTTGTTTAATTTCGTGCGGCCTTTCTGGTTTCGGGCTCGCGCAGGAAATGGAGAACGGCCACGAACGGCGCCAGTACCATAATTGCCATGAAGATAATGTTTATAAAAAGCGTCCCCTTGACCAGGCTGTTTACGGCAAGCGATTGGGAGCCTATCAAGGCATAAGCGGTTGCGATTATGCCCGCGGCCACTGCAGTCCAGCTCAGTATCTCCAGGGCCAGCCTCGCCCAAGCGCGCATCCGGAACAGCTTATAGGCCGCGATAACGGCGAGGATGGAGGTGCATATCATTATGATAGTGAGGACCTTGAACCATATTATTTCCGGCGGATAGAGGCTTTTATCGCCGCTCCACAGGCCGGAAAAGACGAACAGGGCGACCAGCGCGGAAATACCGATCCACAGTCCCAGCGCTCCCAAGTATATATAGACCCCTCCGATGAGCTTGATCCGGAGGGGTGCATCACTCATGTTCCGGACGCGGGACGACCGCAGAAAATCGGGGATCAAGAACCCGGAAGAGTCTTCCTGTAGAGGGTCGGTCTCCGACTTTTCCAGAGTTTCTCCTATCCTGATCTGGTTCTTGGGAACGTGGACCGTTCCGCCCAGGGCGTCTTTGATGGTCCACTCCTCTACCCGGTCGTCACCGTCCGTGCTGCGCTGCCTTTCGCTTATTATCACCCCCAGGTAGGAGTTCGAGTTGCGGCGGTATGCACCTCTGCCCGCGGCCTGGGCAAAGGAAGGCGCGGGCCCCTGCTCAGGGGACCGCGCCGGTTTACGCGCAGGTTCTTTGCGGGCGGACGTGACCTGAATTCCCGTGTCCGCTGCAGCTTCCTGGTTGGTCGACGGCCGGTTTGAGCGCGCTTTTTGCTGCTTGTAGGCTCTATATTTCTCGTAGCACTCTTTGCTGCAAAAGCTTCCCTTCGCCTTTTCCGGGAGGGGGCCGCCGCATATGTAACATGTCCGGGTCATTAACTTCTCTTGTCGGTTGTTCTTGAAAGTACAAAGATGCCTTTTCACCAGCGATGGGTGAACTCCTCTGCCCAGCCGATATGGTCTTTTATCTTAACGGTCTTGTCCGGAAAACGGATTACCCCGCTCCATTGCCCGTATACACAGGTCCCTCCCGTGCGGAGAAGTCCCAGGTTTATGTCGGTCGAGCTTTCATGAAACGGATTAAGTACCAGCTCCAGCATGTCCGAATGGCTGGTATAAACCTCCCACTTCTTCATAGGGACTTGCGGGTCATAATTCCAGACCAGCTCTTCCATGATCTTGTAGAGCTTGCCGTCTCTGCAAATGGCGTTTTCATTGATGCCGGTACCGGTGGTCCACTTCGCTCCCATATTCACGCCTATAAGCTCTCCGTCCTCCCGTCCCTGGACCACTCCCCAGTTCCAGAAGGACCGGTAAGGCCACATACCCCGGCCGAAGTCCTGCACGCCGTAACATTCGGCAGGGTCCATGACGTGCTCGTCTCCGTTTATGATCACTGTGCCCTCGCACGGCAGGGTGTTATGCTTGGAGTTCATCTGGAAACGTTCCTGCGTCCATGGCACCACGATGTTCAGGGTCTCGTGGCCTTTTGGCTTTATTATCTTGAAGTCGGCGCGGACATCCTTTCCGCCCGTTTTGGCAATAACGTCCACCTTTATGTGGTCGCCCTTGTGGTCGAAGGAGTAGTCGACTCCCGAGCCGGAAAAAAAGACGCTTTTCTCGACCTCTTCGGGCATGTCCAGGGTCCCGCCGGGCTTGACCGCCATGGTGGAGCAGGACTCCGCCCGTTTGAAGTCAATAAAGGAGACGGTGCAGAACGCCAGGTAGTCGATGTCGGCCACGGTGACGGAGAACACGAACTCCGGGCTTATCCAGTTCCAGAAGTTCCATTTTTTCTTGCGCGGCCAGTGACCCTGCAGGTTGGCCCGGATGAGCGGATGCCTGGCCCATCCCACCGCTTCCGGGTTCAGCTCTCCTTTTTGGTCGCATAAAAGCACGGGCTCGGTTATCTCCGGCTCGTGGTAATGCCGGACGTAATCCCCGCTTTCCATCCTGTCTTCCATGATGGGCATGTAATCGGGGAGCTGTTGTCCGGCAAAAGCGTCGCTCCACAGCATGCCCGCGCCCGCCAGCGCTCCGCACTTTATAAAATCGCGTCTTTGCAATCGGCCTCCCCTCTACCACAGGCGGGGCAAAAGCCTGTACCTGGTATCAGCAGCGTATGCCCGGTAGCCTGCAAGCTCCTGTAACAATGCCCGGTCTTCCTTGGCCGTGCGAATGATGAAAAGCAGAATCAGTAAAAGCGACGCAGCCAGTCCCCACCACGAGCCCAGTATGAGCGCATAGCTGATAGTGCCGGTGATGGCCGCCGTATAGCCGGGATGTCTTATTCTCTTGTATGGACCGCTCGAGCATACATGGTGAGTGTCCGGACCGCCTATTCTCACGGTGGCCTCGAAGTGGCGGTTTACCGCCATGGCCCATAAGCCCAATGTCCAGGACAGGCAGTACAGCAACACTCCGGCCACAACCACCACCGCGGGCACATCGCTCCAGCCGTACCCCCCGGCGTCAATCCCGCAAACAACGGAGACCGACAGGGCAATCGGAATATACACGGCGACAAAAAATTTGTCAAAGCGCTTGGTGTCCTTTTGAATCACCCTCCCCCGCCGGTTTATAAGGCCGGGGTTGTACCTCTGCAAAACAGCCGTCTGAACGACCTGGAAGATAATGGCCAGGCCGAGTACCAGCCAGGCATTGGCCCACCAGACCCCTCCCCCGGATACCAGGAGCACGATAAGGTGTACGACTATCCGCAGAAGATCGCGGAGGATGTA
The DNA here is from genome assembly GCA_964420375.1 of uncultured bacterium. Taxonomy (GTDB): domain Bacteria; phylum RBG-13-61-14; class RBG-13-61-14; order RBG-13-61-14; family DATKZS01; genus CAYQTK01. Next base: position 2,431 of record CAYQTK010000251.1, on the reverse strand, counting down.
TCTTACGCCCTGCAGGCCAAGGCCGGCAGAAGCGGCGGAAGATGTTGTCGGGTTTTCCTTGTCCATGGATCGAGTAACGCTCCCGGAGCCTTTTCACGCCACTTTTCGCTCTAATATAAATGCAGGGACTCCGGCGCACTTCCGCCGGCGACTACAGCTTACTCTCCAGCCGGTTTATTATACCAGAGAAGACGATGAATTCACCAGCCAAGTCGAACGCGAATTTGCAAAACGCGCTGACACGAGTTATAATTTTCTTAAATCGGGAAAATCTTTTGATTGCACGTAGCGGATAGCGGAGATCGGCAAATTCTAGGCAGGGGGTAGAAATCATGCAGCAGAAGGCATTGTTGGCGGTGGCTGTGGGGGCGATGGTTGTTTCCCTGTGCGCGATGGCGCACGCCCAGCGTTTACATGAAGGCACCGGGTTCGAGGACATCCGGGACCCGCAGTTGAAGTCCTTGTTTAACGCGGCTTCCACCGGCGACGTGAAGTCCATGCGCGCAGTACTGGCGGACCGGCAGAATCTGGTATGGCAAACGCGGCCTGCCGACGGCAAGACTGCGCTTCACATCGCGGTCATGAACGGCAAGTACGACGCTTGCAAGCTTCTCCTCGAGGAGGGCGCAGACCCCAAAGCCCGGGACAAGCACGGCAAGACAGCGCTTTACTATGCCTGGAAGACCCCGTATCCCGGGTTCGTCAGGCTTCTTCGAAACGCGGACGGCAAGTATTAGAAGCGTTTTCTTAGAAACATAAAAGACCTTTCCAGCCCGGGGAGAAAAAACTCCTCCGCGGCGCCGCTTGAAGCGGTGCTTGGGGAGGATCATATTATTTAGTTCCCGTTGCAAAACTCCGTTCTCGGAGTGCGAAAGCTTGCTTTCGCTTTCATAAGTTCCGGCTTGCCGGAACTTACAAAAAGGCGCCTCGTAAACTGTGGCCTCTTGGGGAGCGCATTTTCGACAAGCAAGCTACCCGGCGGAAAAAGCGGCAGCAAGCCTGTCTGCGTGCCTGTCTGCCGTGTCCGGCACAGGCAGACTGACGCACTCCAAAACAGCGCCGCAAAAATAAATTAAACCTCCGTTTCGCAACAGGCACTATTTAAAGGAGCGCCCTTAGCTCAATTGGATAGAGCGTGTGGCTACGGACCACAAGGTTGGGGGTTCGAATCCCTCAGGGCGTACCATGATTTATAACGAAAAGGCGGACAACAAGCCGGCTTGTTTTTTCCACGTAAACGCTCTTTTCACATTATGGAAAAGCAGGATATCGATTTCATGGGCCAGGCTTTGGCTGAGGCTCTAAAGGCACTTTCCGCAGGCGAGGTTCCGGTAGGTTGCGTGATAGTATCTTCCGGCCGTATCATAGGCCGGGGCCACAACCTTCGCGAGACAGAGCAGGACCCTACCGCGCACGCGGAGATCATTGCGCTTCGAAAGGCTGCGGCCGAGCTCATGAGCTGGAGGATATCTCCTGCAATCTGTTACGTGACCCTTGAGCCGTGCCCCATGTGCGCGGGAGCACTGGTGAACGCCCGGGTGGACAGGCTGGTGTTCGGATGCCGTGATCCCAAAGCGGGAGCTATTGAATCGCTCTACCACATAGCCGCGGACGCGCGCCTCAATCACCGCATGGAGGTCCAAAGCGGCGTGCTAAAGGATGAATGCTCGCGGCTTCTGAGCGGTTTTTTCCAGGGGCTTCGTGCCAAAGGAACCTGAAGAGCACAAGAGTTTGCCGGCGAGGGGATTGCAAGAAAAATTTTTTGAGTTAGAATTTAAACAAGCTGGGGAGTTCATTATTATCGTTTAGACCAGTGATGTTAATTGACGAAGGGCCGGAAGTCGCGACTAAAGTCGCTTGCACTGTGGCTATAAGCTTTAATGTGATATATGAGCAGGCTGCGGAAGATGCGGAGAGGTGGCCGAGTCAGGCTTAAGGCGGCAGATTCGAAATCTGTTGTACCCTCGCGGTACCGGGGGTTCGAATCCCTCCCTCTCCGCCATGAGATTAAAGCCGCGGGCTAGTGTCTTGTCAAAAGTTTTTTGGGGAATAGAAAATAATCGTGCGAGCGGATTTTTTCGCGACTAAAGTCGCTCGCACGCAGCTTATAAATTTTAATGTGATCCGCTATTAGTGCCTCGTCAAAAGCTTTTTGGGGAATAGAAAAATAGCTTCTTGGGAATAGAAAATAATCGTGCGAGCGGCTTTAGCCGCGATCTGCATTGAATCCGTTCCCCTTTTTTCGAGTGACAAAGCACTAGCTTGTCAAGATTAAAATGACGCATAGCGTCGCATAGCGTGCGAGCGACTGATATCGCGACTAAAAGTCGCTCGCACAAAAGGGACTGCTTTTTGTAAGCGACAAAAACAATTGTGAACAAACACTGGTACTTCGACCGCGCCTTTATGTCGGGTCGCATGTCAAATCTGG
>CAYQTK010000250.1:0-5747 GCA_964420375.1 uncultured bacterium | reverse complement strand
TCGCACTCATAAGTTCCGGCTTGCCGGAACTTACAAAAAGGCGTCTCGTAAACTGCGAGCATCTTGTGGAGCGCATTTCCGACAAGCTTGTTTCCCGGCGGAAAAAGCGGACAGCTTGCTGCCGCACTCCAGAACAGCGCCGCAAAAGTAAATTAAACCTCTGTTTCGCAACAGGCACTATATAGAGTTTGGGGGACGGAACCGCATGGGCCACTCGGTCAATTTCCGCGAGCTTTTACTCTGCCAGCAGGCTCCTCGCTATGATCATGCGTTGTATTTCCGATGTTCCGGCGCCGATGGTGCCCAGCATGGCGTCGCGGACCCACCTTTCCACTTCATACTCCTTCATGTATCCGTAACCGCCGTGTACCTGGAGAGCGTTCAATACGCTCTGCCTGCCGAGCTCTGATATGGCCAGCTTGGTGATTGCGGCAAACGCCATGTCGTCCTCGCCGCGGCTTTTGAGCCATGCGCTCTTGTAAACCAGGAGCCTGGTCATCTCGAGGTTCACTTTCATGTCGGCGAGCTTTTGTTGTATGGCCTGGAACTTTGCGATGGGCCTTCCGAACTGGACGCGCTCCTGGGCATAGCGCACGGTTTTCTCGATGACCCGCTCCTGTCCGCCGATGGAAGATGCGATCATGGTGGCCCGCTCCCATCCCAGTGTTCCCATGGCTATCATGGCGCCTCCCCCAACTTCTCCCAGGAGGTTGTCGGCAGGCACGCGGCAGTCGTCGAACACCAGCTCCGCGGTGGGAGAGCTCCGCATGCCCATCTTGTCCAGTTCTCGGGAGCAGGAGAACCCGGGGGTGTCCTTTTCAACCAGAAAGGCGGTGAGCCCGCCCGCCTTTTTGTCGCGGTCAACAGTGGCGATGACCAGGACCACGTCAGCCACGCTTCCGTTGGTGATGAACATCTTGGTCCCGTTCAAGACCCAGTCGTCACCATCCTTGCTGGCCAGTGTCTGCACGTTCAGTGCATCGGAGCCGGCGTTTGGTTCGGTCAGGCCGAAGGCCCCGATCATGTCGCCACTGCACAGTCCGGGCAGGAACTTCTTCTTCTGCTCTTCGTTGCCGTACTGCCAGATGGGTATGGTGCAGATGCAGACGTGGGCGCCCAGGCTCATGGTGAAGCCGCCGTCCGTGCACCCCTTGCCGAAGCCTTCCATGGCGGCCATCATGGTGATGACGTCGGAGCCGCTTCCGCCGTACTCCGCTGGTATGGGAAGCCCCAGCAGCCCGAACTCGCCACACTTTTTCATGCCCTCCTGGTAAAACTCTCCTTTCTCGTCCCTTTCCAAGGCGCCGGGGCTGATCTCGCCTTCCGCAAACTTCCGCGCGGACTCTTTCATGGCGAGTTGCTCCGGGGTAAGACTGAAATCCAGTGCCATGATTTTTCCTCCTTTTTTACTTTTTTCTTGCCTGCCAAAAATTTTCTGACTATAGTTTACCAAGTCCGTGGAAACTTTTTCTAACATAGATGCGTTCACATTTACAAGCAGGGAACGAAAATATTTTCCGGGCGACGTAACGGGTCGATTTGAGGAGGCAGTTATGAAAAATCTTTTTGGGGCACTGGCCGCGGCAACGGCTGTCTTTTTGCTTGCTATGCCTGTAAGAGGTGAGCTTCCGGAGTTTCCGGACTCCCGCCTTACCATTCCCTGGAGCGACTTCAGGACCATCATAGAGAAGCTTTCCGAAATGGAAGCGGAGGGCGAAGCTGAAGAGCCCGTTCCCGCCCCTTTCGTGATCAACTCCGCATCATATGAAGGCGAGCTCCTGGATAACGGTTCCGCCCGGTTCGATCTTAAGATGGAGCTTGTTGTCCTCGAGCCGGAGGAATGGGTGACGATTCCGGTGATACCGGAGGGTCCTGCTGTCGCTAGCATAAAGCTTGACCAGAAGCCGGTTTTGTCCGTGCTTGACAATGGCGTCCATAAAATACTTTTGCAAGGAGAAGGCCCGTATACGCTTACCGTCCGCTTTTACGTGGATGCCGAGAACCGTCGGGGCCCGGAGTCTCTGCGGTTTCGGACCATCGAGACTCCGGTGACCTCACTTTCGTTCATTGTTAACAAGCCGGGGCTGGACATTGAGGCCAGGCCCTCGACCATGAGCCGGGTAAACGAGTACCAGAAGAGCACCCGGCTGGAGTCGGTGCTTGCGCCGACGGAGAGCATGGCGATCACCTGGACCCGCAAGGTGGAGGCTGAAAAGGCAGAGCTGCGGGTGAATACACAGGTAAGCACGCGGGTGACGCTTGGCGAGCACCTGTGCCGGGTGCACTCGCAGGTGGACTACGAGATTTTGCACCGGAGCGTTACCGGCTTCAAGCTTTCTCTTCCCGCGGACGCGGAGGTGGTTGACGTCTCCGGCAAAGGCATTGCCGACTGGAAGGCGAACAAGGACGGGGACGACAAGACGATCGAGGTCACACTTGGCTACGAGGCTTCTGGAGACTACAGCTTGCAGATAGATTACGAGCTCGAGCTTTTGCAGGCCTCAGCCAAGTTCGATGTCCCCGAGCTCAAGACTATGGACACCACCCGGGAGTCCGGCCACATCGGGGTCATGGCCGCAACCAACATCGAGGTCCGGGTGAAAAGCGTCTCCGGTGTGGTATCTGTTGACGCCTCCGATCTTCCTCCCGAGATCAAGAGAACCGGCCTCCCTGTAATCCACGCCTTCAAGTATCTCGAGCATCCCTGGCAGCTACGGTTGGAGACCGTCCGGCACGAGGACGTCGAGGTCCTCTCCTGTACCGTTGACCGGGCAGTTCTCAAAAGCTTTGTCTCCAGGGACGGCGAGTTCGTGACCCGGGCGGTTTACACTCTAAGGAACAACCGCGAGCAGTTCATCAGGGTCAAGCTTCCCGAGGATGCTCGCCTGTTTTCCACCTTTCTTGAAGGAGCGCCGGTCCGGCCTTCGCAGGACAAGAGCAACAATGTGCTGGTGCCCCTGGAGAAGTCAACCGGAGACTCCGGCAAGGCCAGGTCGTTCCAGGTCGAGATCATCTACATGCAAAAGCTCGATAAGCTCGACAAGGACAAGGGGACCTTGAAACTGGAAGCGCCCGCCGCCGACCAGTTGACCAACCTCTTGAAGTGGAAAATCTACCTGCCCGAAGAGTTCCGCTACGAGGTCGAAGATAAAAGCCTCCAGCAAAAGGAAAGAAAAGAGCCTCTCATCGCCGGTTCCGAGAGCTTTGTAAAAAAGCAGGAGAGCATCCTGGATAATAGAATCAGTGCTCAACCGTCGTCTGCGAGAAGAAGTCGGACCCCCCAGGTCAATGTCTACAAGTACAAGACCAAAAAATCCTACACCCCGGTCATCTTGCCGGTGCGGTTTCTGCTGCCGGAGTCCGGGGTGGTGCTCGATTTCTACAAGGCGGTGGTACAGGAAGGCGAAAACAACTCGGTGACCTTGCTCTATGACCGGCCCTCGGTGGTGTGGCCCAAGGTCAAGGTGGTCCTTATCGCCGCGGCGGGTGTACTGTTTTTGATTATCATCACCTGGATCATTGTCCGGGCGGAAAAAGTAAGCAGGAGGCGGGACGCGGAGGTGTCGAAATGAAAAGGGTTTTACTTTTTGTTATGGCGGCAGGTGTGATTTTGTCTCCGGCTTTCACCGGCGCAAAGGAGCTTCCCGATCTCTCCGACGGCAAGGTGATCCTGTTGTGGACGGACTTCGAGAAGATATTGAAGGAGTACCTTCGCGAAGATCCCGAAGAAGAGCCCGCACCTCCCACGGACTACTCCCTGCAGAGCGCTTCTTATGACATCCAGGTCCGCGAGGGACTCGCGGAGATCGCGGCGTCTTATGAGCTCGGCGTGCTCAATGAAGGCTGGGTATACGTGCCATTGGGAGGGAGCGACAGCGGCATCAACAAGGTGCTGGTAAACGGCGCGCCGGGCATGTTGAAACAAAAGTCCGGCAAGGTCATGCTGCTGTTAAAGGACCGCGGCTTAAGAAAGGTCGTAGTCCGGCACACTGTAAAAGCGCCGCAAAAGCCGGGACCCAACTCCTTTTCCATCCCTCTGTTCCCGGTTCCGGGCGCGAGCTTCAAGCTTACCGCTCCCGCCCTGCTCTCCGATATTTCCATAGACGGCGCGGTAATCACTGACAAGCAAAAGAAGGACGAGAAATGGAGCGTACAAGCGGTTTCCGGGACCATAAACGATTTGCGGATAAGCTACAGCGTTCCTTCCCCGGAAGCCGCTGACGCGGAGAAGGAGGAGGTCCCACCCAAGGTTTACTCGACGAGCCAGACCCTGCTTACCATCTCGGACGAGGTGTCGGTTGCCGAGGTCAAGCTGTCCTATGACGTCAAGCACAGTCCGGTTACCGGCTTCGAGATCGAGGTCCCCCTGGATTACGAAGTCATCGAGGTCAAGGGAAAGGGCGTTGCCGACTGGAAGATAAAGGACGGGGTCATCAAGGTTTCCGCCGGCTACGAAGTGAAAGGCGGCTATGATCTCACTCTGCGTCTGGAGAGCCAGCGCAGGCGTGCGTCGGGTACGGTGTCGGTGCCGGAAGTCCAGACTCGGAAGGTCGAGCGGGAGACCGGCCACATAGCGGTGGTCACCAGTGCGAGCCTCGAGGTCAAGACAGATAAAATCGAGAACCTGATGCCCATGGACGTGTCCGAGCTTCCCTCCAAGCTGCGAAGCAAGTCCGGCTACCCGCTTCTGTACGCCTTCCGCTACGTGCGGCATCCCTACTCGGCGACCATCACGGTAAAGCGGCACGAAGAGATGCCGGTCTTGAACGCGGCAATAGACATCATCAACCTGGTCACCATCTTCACCAACGACGGCAAATCAGTGACCAGGATCATCTACGAACTCAGGAACAACAAGAAGCAGTACGTCAAGATAGACCTGCCCGAAAAGGCAAAGGTGTGGAGCGCCTACCTCGACGACCGGCCGGTAAAGCCCACCCGCAACAACAAAGGACAGGTGCTGGTCCCTCTCAAGAAGTCGGGAGCGCAAAAACGGGTCAGCTTTACTGTCGAGCTTATCTATTACGCACCCATCAATAAGATGGAGGACGAGGGAACGCATTTGGTCAAGCTTCCCCGGGCGGACATCCCGGCATCCGAGCTGCTCTTGTCTTTGTACCTGCCGCCGCATTACAACTACGAGGAGTTCGACGGCGACCTGGAAAAGATCGAGGAGATACAAGCACAAAAGATAAAAGAGGACAAACAAAAGCCTCAAGAGGAGGCCAGGGTCAAGCGGAAGATATACTCCAAGCGGGCCCTCAACCGGCAGGCACAGATGGAAAAAGAAATCGCGGAACAGGTCCAGCAGCAGGCAGCCAAACCAGCGCCCCCGCAGGTTGTCGCGGACCGGGACCGGCCGGTGCAAAGGCACCGCGGAATGCTGCCCGTCAAGTTCAACGTGCCGCTTCGCGGAAAGCCCTTCCGCTTCAGCAAGCTCATTATCATGGACGAGTCTCCGGAGCTGTCTTTCAACTTCGAGAAGGAAGAGGAAAAAGACTATTTTACTTACGTCTTGATCGGCATCCTGGCGGCGGCGCTCGTGTTTATCGTGGCTTTGATTTATATCGCCCGATTGATAAAGAAGAAAGAATAGACCGACATCTCCGTTCGAAACCGGCTCCTTGCGGCGCTGTTTTGGACGCCTTACATTAGTGTGTTAAGTTATAATTAGTGCTTGTTGCGAAACTCCGTTTTAGGAGTGCGCCTGCCTGTGCGTTCCGCCTGCCTGTGCCGGACACGCCTGC
>CAYQTK010000249.1:0-5748 GCA_964420375.1 uncultured bacterium | reverse complement strand
CACGAGTAAAGTTAAAACGACTTTATCCGAAACTATAAATGTTACACGGTACTAGCAGGTGGCCAGGTCCATCAGCGAGATCCCTTTGGGCTTTTTTTCTCTCATGAACTTTTCGATCTCGTCGTCCACCAGCAAACGGACCTTGTCGAGCTCGGCCATCCTCTCCTGCGAGTTCTTCTCCGCGGTCTCTTGAAGGCCGTCCACGTTCACCAGGGTCACGCCGGCAAGCTCGTTTGCCCCGTGGTCCACGTTCCGGGGCACGGCCAGGTCGATTATAAAGAGCGGCTTCTTGGGACGCTGGTTCATTATGCTCTCTATCATGCTCTTTTTGATGAGCACGTGGGGAGCGCGGGTTGATGTTACCAGCACGTCGACCTTGGCTATCTGGGAGGACAGCTCGGTGTAGTCCACAGCCCTGCCGCCGAGAGAATGGGCCACGTCCTGCGCGCGCGACAGGGTGCGGTTGGCCACCAGGATGGTGGCGATGCCGTTGGCTGACAACGACCGTGCGGTAAGAATGCCCATCTCGCCCGCACCCAGGATCATGGCGGAGCGGTTCTTCAAGGTCGTCAGGAAATCGCGGGCCATGTCCACTGCTACCGAGCCCACCGAAACCGGGCGGCAATGAAAGCGCGTCTCCTCCCGGACCCGCTTGACAAGGTTGTCGGCAGCGTCGCAAAGACGGGTAAGCTCCGGACCCGCGGTGCACTCGCTTGCAGCCTGCTCGAAACCCTGGTGGATCTGGGAGAGTATCTGCGTCTCCCCCAAAACCATGGAGTCGGCTCCTACCGCAACCTCCAGCATGTGGCGGGCAACGTCGCGTCCGCGGTAATAATAAAAGTTGTCCTCCATCTCTGAGCTGGAAAACCCGTACTCCTGCTCCAGGAAACCTCGCAGGGCGGCAATGCAGGCGTCGCAATCGCGGCCCGCCGCGTAAAACTCGACCCGGTTACAGGTCGAGACAACCACCAGCTCATCTATATCCGGCCATGAGTGAAGCCGCTTCCGGGTGTCGAAAAGGCTGATGCCTGAAAGCGAGACCTTCTCCCTCACCCACAAAGGCGATCTCTTATGGCTGGTGCCGACAAGTACTACTGGCATGACTTTCGAACCTCTATACCTGGAATAATTCTGGTCCGGGCATGAAATATCGGGCCGGGTACCCCCCCCCCAACGCGCTCCTCAAGCTCGTTGCTCTAAAGTTTAACACAACTCGAAAGAGGTCTCAAAGGCGGATGCTCTTGGTTCTTAATACCTCTTGTACCTGCGGCCCGGTGCGGATATATTGGTGGGAGAAAGGAGAAGGGGTTTGGATTACGTGATTGGAATAGACGTGGGTACGTCTGGGGTTCGCGGTCTTCTGGTGGACACAGAGGCGCGGCTTCATAGAGCCTCTGTGCGGGAGTACGGCATGTCCGTGCCGGCAGCGGGTTGGGCCGAGCAGGACCCTGGTGAGTGGTGGAGCGCCTGCGCAGAGGTTATAAGCGAGCTTTGCGCAAAAGTCAACGCTTCGGATATAAAGGCTGTGGGCCTTACCGGCCAGATGCACAGCTCGGTGTTTTTGGACCGCGCTCACCGGGTTATCCGCCCTGCGCTGCTGTGGTGCGACCAGCGGACCCACGCCGAGGTTTCCGAGATCAACACCAGGGTGGGGTTCGAGCGCCTGGTCGAGCTCACCGCCAACCGTGCCTTGACCGGGTTTACCGCTCCCAAGGTGCTCTGGCTTCGGAACCATGAGCCGGAAAACTACGGGCGCATGCGTAATCTTCTTCTTGCCAAGGACTACATCAGGTTCCGGCTTACCGGCGAGTTCGCCACTGACGTGTCCGATGCCTCCGGCATGCTCCTTTTCGACGTCAAGGACCGGAGATGGTCGGACGAGCTTTTGGAAGTCCTTGACATTGACAAGTCCATACTGCCTTCCTGTCATGAAGGGACCGAGGTTACGGGCACGGTCTCCGGAGAGGCTTCTGCTTTGACCGGCCTTGTCAAGGGCACGCCCGTGATTGCCGGCGGCGGCGACCAGGCAGCCGGAGCGGTGGGCAACGGCATAGTCCGGGAAGGACCGGTACTGATCACCATTGGAACGTCGGGCGTTGTGTTCGCGAGCTCGGACAAGCCGGTTGTTGATGAACAAGCCCGGTTGCACAGCTTCTGTCACGCATCCCCCGGCCTTTGGCACACCATGGGGGTGTCCCTTTCCGCGGGAGGATCACTGCAATGGCTCCGCAACACCCTGCGCCTGCTCAAGCCGGAGCTCGACTACCCGGAGCTTGCGAGCGAAGCATCTAAAACGCCGGCCGGAGCTGATGGGCTCCTTTTCCTGCCTTACCTCACTGGCGAACGCACGCCGGTGTTCGATCCCCACGCCCGGGGCGTTTTCGCCGGGCTTAATTTGAACCACGGCATCGGCCACCTGGCGCGTGCCGTGATGGAGGGTGTGGCCTATACCTTGAACGATTCCGCGCGGCTTATGAAGGAAAGCGGAGCCGGCCTGGAACAGATATATCTCTCCGGCGGAGGAGCGCGGAGCGAGCTGTGGTCGGGGATTGTGGCCGATGTTCTCGGGCTGCCCATCAAGCGGCTCTCGGTTGATGAAGGTCCTGCATTCGGGGCCGCCTCTCTTGCGCTGGTGGGCACAGGGGCTTTCGGGACCACTGCGGAAGCCGCTGACTTCACCGTTTCCATCCGCGACGAAGTCAAGCCGACGCCGGACAATACCAGGCTCTACCAGGACTCCTACCAGCGCTTTTGCAAGCTCTACCCCGCATTTAAAAACCACTTTGAGTGGTAAAAAAAGACGGCAAGAAGCCGGCGGAGGACTGTTCCTGATTTCTTTTGCCTCCGTTACAATTGATGCAAGGCGCGTTTTGTTGCTATATTGGTCCTTGTCGAATCTTTTACCAGTTCAAGTTGAGGTCTTTCTGATGTTTGAGATATCCCTTCCCGCGCGGATCAATATTCTCGGCAACCCCGCCGACGCCAATGAAGGCGCGCACCAGACCATATCCGCGGCCGTAAACGTTTTCGGCAGCGTCAAGGTAAAGGCTTCCGAGCGTTTTGCCATGAGCTTTACAAGTACGGACCCTTTAGCGGAAAGCGGACCCGCGGAGCTCGGCATGGACAGCTTCTCCGGGATCGGTTACGGGCTCGGGTTCGATCTTCCGGTGGCTGCGATCCGGACCCTGCACGGCTACAGCGCGGAGTTCCGGGAGAAGGCGGAGAAGAGACCCTTCTCCATGGAGTTTTGCACCGAGATACCCAGGCAGAGCGGCATGGGCGGCTCTACCGTGCTTGTCCTGCTTACGCTGCTTTCCATGGTCAGGCTCTACGAGCTCGATCCCCTCTACCACAACTACTACGTGCTCGGAGAGCTCGCCCAGCGGGCGGAAGAACGCGAGCTCGACATCACCTGCGGGTTTGCAGACCGCTATGTCCCCTTGTTCGGCGGCATCGCCTACATTGACTACCGCGACAAGCTCTTTCACCGGCCCATCAAGGAAGAGCCTTACTGCACCTATGAGAAACTCGACAAGTGCGAGAGCGACTGTCCGCTGGTGATCTGCTCGACGGGAGTCAGGCACGACTCCGGAGACGTGCACCGGCCCATGCGCACGCGATACCTGGAAGAGTACAAACAGTTCGCAGGCGACTATGACCAGGCGCCTTTCATGGTCCGGATCATGAAAGAGATCGGCGACACCGCGTGGAAGGGAAAGATAGCGCTTCTGGAGGGCGACCTTGCCCGGTTCGGGGACCTCATGAACCTAAACCACGGCCTGGTGGACGAGATGATGCGCCACTGCGGCTTCAGCGAAGGCGCGGGCGAAGCCAACAACCGGATGATCCGCACGGGCATGGAGCACGGCGCATTGGGTGCCAAGCTCACCGGCGCGGGCGGCGGCGGCTCGGTGTTCATGCTGGTGCCTCCGGGCAGGGAGGAGGCTGTGGCTTCCGAGCTTAAAAAAGCCCTCTCTTATTACGGCTACTCCCACGGCCGGGTGTTCATACCGCAGGTGGTCAAGGAAAGCGCGGCCATCAAGGAGTCGTCATGATCGCGCTTCCGCTGACAGTAGTGATCCTTGCCGCGGGCAAAGGCACCAGGCTGGGGCAGTTGCGCCTTGCCCACTCCAAGGCAATGACGCCCATCCTGGGAGTGCCGGTAATCCAGAAGGTTTTGGAAAGCTTTTCCCAAAACGGCTGTCACGATTTCCTGGTGGTGGCGAGCCCCGACGACGAACCATTGATCTCCTGGGCACAGGAGTTTAACGGCAGCGACCTTAATGTGCGCCTCGCTTTTCAGGAGGAAAGAAAGGGGACCGCCCATGCCCTGCTCCAGGCACGGACAGGGATACACCAGGACTTCGTGGTGACCTCCTGCGATAACCTGTTTCCAGGCCCTCATATCAGCAACCTTCTTACCGTGCACCTCGCCAGGAGGCCGCCCGCAGTCCTCACCATTGCGGACTACGAGCCCAAGGACCTCGAACGCTCCGCGGGGGTGAAGCTCTCCGGAGACATGGTGAAAAAGATCAAGGAGAAGCCGGGCAGAGACGATTCAGGGTGGGACGCCATCAGCAAGTTCCTTTTCGTGTTCAGAAAGGACCTGCTCGACTGTTTGGACGCGGTGCGGCCGTCAGCACGCGGAGAGCTCGAACTCCAGGAGGCCATCACCCTGTTCATGGAAATCAGCGACGAGTTCTGCCGGGCGGTCAAGATAAACGACTTTCTGCACCTGACCTCCCAGGAGGACCTGATCCATATTCACCGATATTACCTCAAAAATCACCGCCAGTTCATAATCCACCCCCAGGCGAAAGTAAAACCGGGCGTCACCATGCACCATCCCGTGATGATCGACAAGAACGCGCTGGTGGAGAGTTCGTGCGAGGTGGGGCCGTTCGTTTACGTAGGCGACGGGGCAAAGGTGGGAGAAGGCGCCAAGCTCAGAAACGCGGTGGTCTATCCGCTGGCGGAAATCCCGCCGGAAGAAGAAGTGGAATGCCTGATCGTGCTGTAACAGACGGGGATATTAACTTCAGCTTTTTGTTTGACTTATAAGGACTTGCCGGATGTGATGCCGAAAAGCCCTTGAGGCACTCATTGTTCCTGCCAGGTAACAAACAAGATGGGTTTTTGGACATGGTTCTGGTTTGCTTTTCCCCCGGTGGTATTTATCCTTTCCGCGGTGATGTACTATTTTCTTGCCGGCAGGGGAGACGATGGATAAGTCCCTTGTCATCTCCTTCCTGATCTACCTGACTGCCATGGTGGCGGCCGTTATACTTACCTACACCCTTTCCAAGACCTTTGCCGACTTCATGCCGGCGGGAAGCTGGGTTCGTGGGTGACCGCCATAAACGCGCAAACCGCGGGCATGTTCTCCGGAATTACCACTGTCCTGGTATGGAGAAACTTTCCTCAAGTGGCGGGCTTCATCTGCGCTTATGTGCCGGGAGTTCCTGCAAGCCTGGCCCAGAACGCACCCGACCTCTCCAAACTGATCTGGGAGCCTGCACCCGGCTTCGGGGTTGTCCTGCTTTCCATGGTTATAGTGAGCCTGGCTACTGGTCGGCCCCGGTACGAGGTGATCGAACAATTCGACATGGTTTCGGACTATTCCAGGAAACTGCACCTGCCCGACATGCCGGAGCAATGAAAAGTGATTGAAGTTTAAGCATCAGCAGATAAATATGGCGGCAAGGGCAGGAATCGAACCTGCCACGAGCAGTTTTATCTACCCGCATC
>CAYQTK010000248.1:0-5801 GCA_964420375.1 uncultured bacterium | reverse complement strand
TTCTTCGTCGGTTGCGCACGCCGATCAAATGCGAATAAGGACGAGCGGAGAAAATGGGGGGAACTTCACTGGCCGGAAAAGGTATTGCCTCAACTGAAAATGCCGGCCGGATACGCTGGATCAGGGCTTGGCCGCTTTCTTCTCGCTGTATAAAAGTTTCCCTTGCTCATCATAGAAGTCGAAGCTTGCAGTTGGGGGGCTGTTTCCATTGCCCGGTTCGACTACTACCTCGAGGAAGCCGCCCGATGCCTCGGGTTGCAGGTAGGGCTGTTTGATAAGTGCATTGGGGTCGGTTGAACCGGGAGTGCCGGGCTTAATGCCCAGACGGGAATTTCCGTCCACCAGCGCGCCGCAGGAGAACTCCTCGAAACCTGAAGGATGGATGGAGTGATACTGCCAGTGCCGGTCGCCGCAGACGATGTAGAAGTTCTTGTTTAAAAACCCGTTCTTTTTGAGCCAGGCAAAGAAGCGGTCGGCCTCCGGCTTAAAGCCGTAGGGATTTACGTGGTTGTCGAGTTTCCTCGGGTTATCGCCCTGTCCAAGCGGCTTTCCTCCGATAAGGTAAGACAGTACTCCCATCTGGACTCCGGTCATGGCGTCATCCGGACCCACCATGGGAGTGGGGGATATCATGATCTTGAAGGCGGCGTCGCTCTCCAATAAAGTCCGTTGCAGCCACGTCCGCTGCTCATCTCCCCACATGGTCTTATCGGGGGTCGGCGGCATGGTGTTCTTGTCCCGGTAATCGCGTCCTTCCAAAAGCCATATCTGTAAGTCCCTGCTCACTCGGTAAGTGCGATATGTTAGCGGGTCCTCGTTATCTGCTCCCGCGATAGGCACCTGTTCGAGAAAAACCCCCGCGCCCAACTCATGTACAGGCGGGATGTCGCCGTAAGGGTCGGCGTCGTTGTAGCGGTAATCATGGTCGTCCTTCATCCAGTAACCGGGAACCTTTCGGAAGAACTTTTCAAAGCGCGGCTTTTCGAACTGAAGGTGCCATGACTCGCGCATGTTTGCACGGTCCTTGTCGCGGCCCACAAAAGGGGTGTCGTAGTAGACGTTGTCCCCCGTAAAGACGACAAAGTGCGGGGCGTGCTCGCGGAGGGTGTCAAGGCCGGGGAATCCGAGTTCCTTGTGGGGAACACGGCTGTTGTACTTGAATGCGATGCGGTTCATGCCGGTGACCACTGCGAACCTAGTCTTGACCGGTCTTTTCGGGTCGAGTGTCTGGAAGCTTCCCGCGGGACCGGCCCGGAAGTGGCGTCGGTCCGTGCCGGAGAGCAGCTTGTAATAATAGCGGGTGCCCGGCTTCAGCCCTTCCACTTCAACCTTGATTATATAGTCGTTCCTCGATTTCGGACGCATCCAGCGGGTGCGGAAGCCTGGTTTGAAGTCCGGATTCTTTGAAATCGCGAACGCCGCCTGTTTTCCTTCCCTGTTGCGGCCCCGGATAAGCTTCTTTTCATATCCGCCTATCCGGGCCTGGAGAACAACCGAGTCCTCGGTTATCTCCCCTGCCATGGACCCCTGCCAGGGCTCAGTCGATTCGGCCACCCGGACCTCGTGTGAACCCGCCGGGTTTGCAGCAGCCAGCATACTATGTTCCCCAGACATTCTGAACAAAACGGTGAACAAGACCAATAACAGCGCAATCAACCCAAGCTTCACGGATATCTTCATGGCAAACCTCCCAAGGGCACGTATATAAGGGGGAAAAGCAGATGTCAAGACACCGCGTCCCCTCTGTTGTATTGAGGGAAGGAGTTTTTATTCCTTATCGTAGTAATCCTGGAGAGGCTTTACGCCCGCACCCTTGTTGAGCAGCTCTTTTATGGCGATGACGCCTGCCTGCGCTCCGTGGATGGTGGTGAAGTAGGGGATGTTGCGCATGAGCGACGACCGCCTGATGGTAAAGGACTGTTTCACGGTTTCTCCGCTTTCCGTGGTGTTGATGACCACATCTATCTTGCCCCCTTTGATGAGGTCAACTATGTGCGGAGAGCCGTCCTTGACCTTGTTCACGTACTCCACCTCCAACCCTTCATTCCTGAAGTAGGCCTCGGTGCCGCTGGTGGCCACCACCCCAAAACCCATCTCTACAAGCCACCTGGCTATCACCGCGGCAATCGGCTTGTCCGCGTCCTTTACCGAAATAAAGGCGGTGCCGGACAAAGGCAGTATGGTGCCCGCGGCTATCTGCGACTTGGCAAAAGCCATGGCAAAGCTCTGGTCAAGCCCCATGACCTCGCCGGTGGAACGCATCTCCGGACCGAGAAGAACGTCCACACCCGGGAACTTCACAAACGGGAAAACCGCTTCCTTGATAGCGGTATGCTTGGGCACAACCTCTTCTACGAAGCCGACCTCGGCAAGGCTCTTGCCGGACATGACCCGGGCGGCTAGCTTGGCAAGGGGCCTGCCGATGGCCTTGCTAACAAAGGGAACCGTCCGGGACGCGCGCGGGTTTACTTCCAGCACGTAAATCTCGTTGCTCTTGACCGCGAACTGCACGTTCATAAGACCGCGCACGTTGAGCTCGAGCGCCAGCGTCCGCGTCTGCCGCTGGATTTCCTCCGACAGAAACGGCGAGAGCGAGTAGGGCGGCAGCGAGCAGGCAGAGTCTCCGGAATGAACGCCGGCCTCTTCGATGTGCTCCATGACGCCGCCCACCACAGCGTGCTCGCCGTCGCATACGCAGTCCACGTCTATCTCGGTGGCGTCTTTCAAAAATTTGTCGATAAGCACGGGGTGCTCCTCGGAGGCCTCCACCGCCAGCGCCATGTAGCGCTTCATGGAAGTCGAGTCGTACACTATCTCCATCGCCCGGCCACCCAGCACGTAGCTGGGACGCACCAGCACGGGATAGCCGATGTCTTCGGCGATCTTTATGGCTTCATCCTCCGAGTGGGCGATGCCGTTGGGCGTCTGCTTGAGATGGAGCTTGCGAAGCAGCTCCGCAAACCTTTTCCGGTCCTCTGCGCGGTCGATGGAGTCGGGAGTGGTGCCCAGTATCTTTACACCGGCCCGCTCCAGCGGCACGGCCAGCTTCAGTGGAGTCTGGCCGCCGAACTGCACGATTACGCCCTCCGGCTTCTCCTTCTCCACTATGTTAAGCACGTCCTCCAAGGTGAGCGGCTCGAAGTAAAGCCGGTCAGAAGTGTCGTAGTCAGTGCTCACGGTCTCGGGGTTGCAGTTCACCATGATGGATTCATAACCGTCGTCGGAGAGCGCAAATGTCGCGTGCACGCAGCAGTAGTCGAACTCGATGCCCTGGCCGATCCGGTTGGGACCGCTTCCGAGAATGACGATCTTTTTCCTGTCTGTGGGGTTGGCCTCGCACTCCGTCTCATAGGTCGAGTACATGTAGGGGGTGTAGGCCTCGAACTCGGCCGCGCAGGTGTCAACCAGTTTGTAAACCGGACGCACACCGAAGCCCTCCCGCAACGACCTGATCGAGTCCTCGCTTTTGCCGCACAAAACCGCCAGCCTCCGGTCGGAGTAGCCGTACTCCTTGGCAAGCCGCATAAGCTCTGCATCCGGACCGCTGTTTCTGCCGCTTTCTTGGAGAAGAGCTTCAAGCTCCACTATCTGCTCGATCTGGCGCAGGAACCACGGGTCTATCCTGGAGAGCTCGAATATCTCGTTTATGGACATGCCCGCGCGGAAAGCGTCTGCCAGGTAGTAGATGCGCTTGGAGCTGGACTTCTTGAGTTTTTTCCGGATTATCTCCATGGCGTGCGGAGAAGGTCCTCCGTTATGATGGATGATCTCTTCCATGCCGTAAGAGCCGATCTCCAGCGACCGGAGTGCTTTCTGCAGGCTTTCCTTGAATGTCCTCCCGATTGCCATGGCCTCGCCCACGCTTTTCATCTGGGTGGTAAGCATGTCCTCGGTGCCGGTGAACTTCTCGAAGGTAAAGCGGGGGACCTTGGTAACCACGTAGTCGATGGCGGGCTCGAAGCTGGCAGGCGTCTCCCGGGTGATGTCGTTGGTTATCTCGTCCAGGGTGTTCCCTACAGCCAGCTTTGCCGCTATCTTGGCTATGGGAAAGCCGGTCGCTTTTGATGCCAGTGCCGAGCTCCTGCTCACCCGCGGGTTCATCTCGATGACCACTAGTTCGCCGTTGTCGGGATTGACTGCAAACTGGATGTTGCTGCCGCCGGTGTCAACGCCGATTTCCCGGATGATGGCCAGCGCGGCGTCGCGCATGATCTGGTACTCTTTGTCGGTCAGCGTCTGGGCGGGGGCCACTGTAATCGAATCGCCGGTGTGGATGCCCATGGGATCGAAGTTCTCTATCGAGCAGATGATGACAACGTTGTCCTTGCTGTCTCGCATGACCTCGAGCTCGTACTCTTTCCAGCCCAGAACCGACTCCTCGATCATGATCTCGCAGCGCGGGCTCTGGGAAAGGCCCCAATTAATAACGTACTCGTAGTCGTCCGCTGTCTCCGCAACGTTGCCGCCCGTCCCGCCAAGCGTGAAGCTGGGACGGATTATGGCAGGGAAACCCACCTGGTCCACCAGGTCCCAGGCCTCCTTTACCGTGTTGGCAAAACCCGACCGGGGCACCCGCAGGCCAATGTTCTCCATGGCGTTCTTGAAAAGCTCTCTGCGCTCCGCCTTCTGAATGGCGGGAAGCCTGGCCCCGATAAGCTCGACGTTGTAGCGCTCCAGCACGCCCGACTCGGCAAGATCAACCGCAACGTTCAGCGCGGTCTGGCCTCCCAGCGTGGGAAGAAGCGCGTCCGGCCTCTCCGCGGCGATTACCTTGCCCGCCATCTCGGGAGTGATCGGCTCCACGTAGGTCCGGTGGGCAAGCTCGGGGTCAGTCATGATGGTCGCCGGATTCGAGTTGATCAGCACGACTTCGTAGCCCTCCTCGCGAAGAGCCTTTACCGCCTGGGTACCCGAGTAGTCGAACTCGCAGGCCTGGCCGATTACAATAGGCCCCGATCCGATAATCAGTATCTTGTTTATGTCCGTCCGCCTGGGCATATGACTCGCGAACTCCTTTGCATAGTAACGAAATAGCCGGCCCATCCGGCACCAGCAAGTATTGTAATCACTTTGGGGGGATTTAACAAATGATGGGGAAAAGAAATAGGGTCCTCCAAAGGGTCTGGGGGTGGTCGGGGTGCAATACAGGTCGATTAGTGATGTAATATCAGGAGGTTGGTTCAATTTCAGCCCCCCTCTCCCGTCACCCCGGGGGGGAAGCGATGGCATGGGTTCGGGGGCACAAGTAAAAGAGCAAGAACGCCCCCATAAGCCCAACGCCCCGTGCCCCTTAACCACCAGGGTAGTAGTCCGACTCCCCGGCACGGGCAACATAGTGTGTTGTCAAGGCCACACTGACGCATAATGTGCGAGCGACGGAAGTCGCGACTTCCTCTGCTCGCGCCCGCTTCCAGTTAGTGTTTTGTCAAATTCTTCTCGGGGAATAGAAGAGAATCGTGCGAGCGGCTGATTCGCGATTTTCGTCGGCCCTGTTCCCCTTTTTTCGAGTGACAAAGCACCGGCCCCGAGCTATAGAACGTCGCTCTTTCAGAGTTCTAACAGGCTTATTTTGACTTTTTACGAGGGCATCAAGGTCTGGTTAAAAATATCTTTTCCGGCAAGCATTGCCTTGAAAAAAGTCATCAAGTTAAGAGACGCCGAGAACAAAACAGCTTATAAAATACAGCAAGAGAATCGCCTTCAATCAACGCGTATTTCCGGGTCGATTTGACACCCTCCCTGAATAGGGTTTACAAAGGTATCCTGATTTTGTAATCGGGGAATGCCTGTGGATGACCGGA
>CAYQTK010000247.1:0-5814 GCA_964420375.1 uncultured bacterium | reverse complement strand
ATAGGTGTCGGTGTCGCCCTCCTGCAGGCTGCTGATAGAGCAGGAGTCGATGCCGACCACGGTGTCGCCGTCGTCTCGAAGGTCGAGAGAATCGCTCTCTCCGCCCTCGGTTATGGAACAGGAGCCTGCGGGATCGGTGCTGTCGCAGTTCATTTCGTTTCCGGTGATGCTGCCGTCGCCGCCGGTGCAATCGCCGCTTACGGTGGAGCCGGCTGTAGCGTCCACTGTGCATCCGTCGGAGAAGGTCCGGGTGAGAGTATAAGTCGCTGTTTCTCCCTCGCTTATCTCTGAAAGGCTGGAGCTAACGCCTTGTGAGGTATCATCGTTAACAACGTTTATACTGATGTTGTCCGAAGAAGTAACGGAACATTCGGTCCACTCGGCAGAAACCGTTCCCGATCCGCCGTCGCCGCAGGGAATCTGGTTGGCGTCCACGCTGTTTCCGCTGTTGGTCAGATCACCGGTCACGGACCAGGTAGCATCCGCGGTGCAGTCCGTGGTGCTCGAATCGCTCATGGTGCATGTTGCCGTGAACTTCTGGTTGGTACCCTCGTCCATGTCGGTGGGGTCCGCCTGGTCAATGGCGATGGAGTCGCAGGTAGATTCAGATGTACTTACATCCGCGACCACGGTTCCGGCCCAGACGAGCTCGGTGGAAAATCTTTCGCCTAAATTGCCGGACTCGGTGTCGTCGGGGATACGCACATTAAGTAATACCTGGTCGCCGTTATTACAACCTCCGGCATCGAGATTGATGGTGGCCAAGCCGTCGGAAGCATAATCCCAGGTTTGTTGGTAAACGCCGTTTGGTCCCCAAGCGGTATGACCGTAGAGGTTGGCCGCAGTGCAACCGCCCGCGATCTCGAAGACCACTCCCCATCCGGGCCTCCTGGTCTCCAAACCTTCGTAAGCGCCGTCATCATCAATGGCATACGCGCTTACTGAAGCAGAGTCGGAGTCGGTGACGGTAATGTTTATGACCCCTGTTACCCCGGTACTTCCGTCCATCACAAAGATTTCCTGGGGTCTCGCTCCCTGATTACTGTCCCACATTTCACTAACAAAGCCTTGCAGAACAGTCAAATCTCCGGAATTCATAGCTTCATCCGGGTAGAGGTCCTGAACAGACCAGTTAGGGGGACGGCATCCGCTGTAATCCGCGGAGAATCCCTGAATCTTTGATTGCATTAATGTCAGGTCGCCGGAGGACAACACCCCGTCAACATTCGAGGCATTTCCCGAATCTCCAAAATAGAAGGATCCGGGCTTGTCGTTCTCGATTGCCGCGCCTGTTTTCGGAAGCAGACATACGGCAAGGAGAACCACGCTACACATTGCACCAATCAAGCCAAGCCTTTTCATCACGTTAGCTCCTTTCCTTGTTAATTATTTCAAACATTTATCTTACATACCCCGTAAAAACCAATTAAGCCCGAATGAAAATAATGCAAAATCCATGCCCCCTCCTGGGCGGATCATGCTTGCCTTCAGGTTAAGTTTCTTTAATAATTGCAAAAATATTTCCTCGACCCCGAGATATTGATCCTCCTTAGAGACTCTTCATCCGCTAATTATTTCATAACCTCACTGCAAATGGTATGAATTTTTTGACTTAACTCTTTCTGAAGCCATACCACTTATTGACAATTCATATCAAACTCCGGAGGGTTTGTCAAGAGAAAATTTTAAAAAAATAATCACGGTTCTTGAAAAACGGGAGTTTCTCAATTATTAAAGCAAGATACCGCAATGTAAAAAATGGCCAAGCAGTCCATGCACAGTTATATAAACTTCATGAAAAACCCTTATCCGGTAACAAAATTTGTCAACAAATCGAATCACTTCGGAATAGAAGCACGGGCGCATGCATACCGACAGTTATATCCAGCGGCGCAGCGTTTGTTAATTTCAGATTAGAAGATCTCATAATATATTCAATTCAAGTTCGCAAAAGAACCGCCTTCCATCATGGGGCCCGGCTATTGACAGAAACGCCCGAAATTAGAGGTCCGCGTGACCATACTTGACAACCGCTTCGAATCTTAATAGGGTTTTAGAGTACTCTAATTCTTTCCGTAAATCAGGTCCATGACAATAAAGTAATAAAGGAGGAAAGAAATGGCGGATATCAGTAAGTGGTACGTTGACGAATCCCGGGTCTGGTTCCGTAAAGACTCGGGCTGGCCCGACGAGGTCCCCAAGAACATGGAGTTCCCTGAGGTTCCTTTAAGCAAGCTTTTAAAGGACACGGTAAACAGCCACGGCGACATGAACGCCATCTGGTTTTTGGACCGTTTCATGACATACAAAGAGCTCTGGCGTCACGTAGAGGGCCTGGCCACCGGTCTTGCCAAGCTGGGCATCGAGAAGGGAGACGTGGTAGCTTTTTTACTTCCCAACAGCTTCCAGTACGTGATCTCTTTTTATGCCTGCCAGCTTCTCGGGGCAGTTGCCACCGGAATGAACCCCACCTACAAGCCGCTGGAGCTCAAGCATCAGCTCAACACCACCAAGGCCACTACCTTGATCTGCCTGGACTCCCTTTACGAAGAGCATATCGCCCCCATCATCGCCGAGACCGGGTTAAAGACCGTAATCGGGACCAACGTGGCCGACCATCTTCCCTTTGCCAAGCGCACGCTGGGCAAGATGCTGAAGAAGGTCCCCACCGGTAAGATGCCCGCGGACACCCTGTCTTATAAAAAGCTCGTCTCTACTTCACCGGCCGTTCCGGAGGCGGACATCAACCCCATAGAGGACGCCGCCACCTTTATAATGACGGGCGGTACCACCGGCCTTCCCAAGGCGGCCTATCTCACCCACCTGAACCTGGTCGGCAATGCTCTCCAGGCCGCGACCTGGCTTTACAAGGTAGACCCCGGCTACTGCTGCGTGGGGGTTCTTCCCCTTTTCCACTCCTTTGCCATGACCTGCGTGATGAACATATCCATCGCCAAGGCCTGCTGGATGATGCTGTTCCCAAGGCCGCCCGAGACCACCGAGTTGCTCGCCACCGTGGCAAAGTACGGCCCGGACAACAAGTGCATGTATCCCGGAGCCGAGATCCTTTTCAAGCGGATAGCGGACCTCCCGGAAGAGACAGTGAAGCAATACGACGTTCAGGGAAAGTTCAGCCTCTGCGTCTCCGGAGCAGGACCGCTCCACCGCCAGGTACAGGAGGGCTTCGAGAACAAAACCGGCGCCCGCCTGGTAGAAGGCTTCGGCCTGACCGAGTGCTCGCCGGTGGTAAGCGCGGGGCCTTTCTGGGGCAAGCGGAAAATAGGAACCATCGGCCTGCCCTTCCCGGGAACGGAATGGAGGATACTCGATCAGGAGACAGGAACCCGTGACCTGGGCATAAACGAGACGGGCGAGCTTTGCGTGGCCGGGCCCCAGGTGATGAAGTGCTATTTGAACCAGCCGGAAGAGACCGCGGAGCACCTTATCGAGTTCGAGGGCAAGACCTACATGCGCACCGGCGACATCGGTCACATGGACGAAGACGGCCAGGTGGTTATCATGGACCGCAAGAAGCAGCTCATCAAGTTCCGCGGCTACTCGGTGTTTCCCAAGGAGGTCGAGGAGTTGGTGGGCGGCCACGAAGCGGTCTCCGAGGTTGCTGCAGCGGGAATACCCGACCCGGACGCGGGAGAGATCATCAAGGTGTGGGTGACCCTGAAAGACGATTACAAGGGCAAGGTATCAGAGGACGACATTAAAAGCTGGTGCAAGGAAAGCATGACCCATTACAAGGTGCCCAAGCAGGTCGAGTTCAAAGACGAGATACCCAAGTCCATGGTGGGCAAGGTCATGCGCCGCGAACTTCAGGAGGCGGACCCCCTCTACATCCGGCGAAAAAAAGAAATGGAACAGGGAAACTAAAGGTGTTAATATAAAATCATTGCTGTCCAAAACATGGAGCGAAAGCTGAAAGCCATATCACGCAAAGGCGCGAAGGATTCGGAATTTCTTTTTGATTTGGAATCAAATGTTAGAACCTCGGTAATGATGCGCACGAAAAGATGCTTTATGAATTTGAGGTTACTTGAAAAGTTCTGCCGGAGTGTTATTACTATAAAAGATCAGAAAGGCTTAATCTTGTCGAGTTTTTACTTTGCGTCTTCGCGCCTTTGCGTGAAATAAAATTCTATTTTGGACAAGAGTGATATAACATATTTTCCGTGGAGGATGCTTTGAAAAGGGCTTTATGGATATTGATTGCGGTCATGGGAACGGCGCTCTGCCCGCCTCCTGCTTTTGCTGCCGAGATTCATAAGGCGGCCGAGGAAGGAGACATAGCGCGCGTAAAAGAACTTGCGGGAGACAACCCTTCCCTTATTTCACTCAAAGACGACCGGGACCGTACGCCTTTGCACTACGCTGCAAGCGAAGCCAACAGCGAGCTGTGCAGTTTCCTGATCGACAAGGGGGCGGACGTGAACCCTCGTGACAATATTGGCCAGACCCCGCTTCACCTTGCCGCTGCCGCGGGGCATACCTCGATTTGCAAACTTCTTGTCAAAGCCGGCGCCGATACCGAGTTGAAAGACTCGGAAGGCAGACCTCCCATCCAGGTCGCCGCCCAAAACGGCAACCGCGACGTAGTGTCCCTGCTCGGAGATAATGTAAAGATCGAGCGGCAACACCTCATGAACGCCGCCCGCAGCGGAAACTTTGACGCCGTCATGACCATTTTAACCCTGCGGCCGAAAATGGCGTCCGTCGAAGACAATGACGGCTGGACACCGTTGCACTGGGCCGCGGGTGAAGGACACGCGGAAATCTGCAGACTGCTCATCTCGAAAAAGGCCGACATAAACGCCAAAAACATGTATGAATGGACCCCCCTCCACTGGGCGGCCATGCTCGACCGGAAGGAAACGGTCACCCTGCTTATCTCCAAGGGAGCAAACGTTCACGCCCGCGACAAGTACAACCAGACCCCCCTGCATTGGGCGGCCGGGGAAGGACATCCGGAAATCTGCCGGCTTCTGATCAACAGGAACGCCAATGTAAACGTACAGGACTACCAGAATTGGACCCCCCTCCACTGGGCGGCTGTATGGGGCCATGAAAACGTATGCGGTCTCCTTCTGAAAAACGGCGCCAATCCCAACAGCAGGGACAACGCCGGGTTCGCCCCCCTCCATCACGCCGCCTGGAAAGGATACGCCGGCGTCTGCCGCGTATTGATAAGCGGCGGCGCAAACCCCGCCGTCCGGAACAGGTACGGTTGGACACCCGCGGACATGGCCCGCAGTTGGGAACACGATAATGTGGTGCTGATACTGGGAGGCTAAACCGAAGTTCCCGCTATCAACTTGAGCTTCTCCAACTGGTCAGGCACCGTGCTCGGATCGCCGGTGCTGCCGGGATATACGTCCGCAGAGACCGGGCGGCCGTCTCCGTCGGTAAGAACACCGTAAACAATGGTCCGCTTGCCCCGCTCGCCGTTCCGGTTGTGGCCGCAAGCGGAGTAGTCGTTCTCCGTGCCCTCCGAATAGCTGCTGGTTACGTCGTAAAGGGAAAGCCGAGAACAGGCATCAGCACTCCCGCCCTTTTTATAAAGCTTGTCCTCGATCTTCGAGTGAAGCTCGTCAAGCCAGTAAAGAGATTAGTAAAGACCGCCCTCGTTGAAGTTCTCCAAACCAAGCACATCGCAGGCAGTGAGTTCCCCGGCCAGGAAGGCGGAGGGGCCAGATCTTTATAATTAGTGCCCGTTGCGAAACGGAGGTTTAATTTACTTTTGCGGCGCTGTCTTGGAGTGCGGCAGCAAGCTGTCCGCTTTTTCCGCCGGGAAGCTTGCTTCCCGGA
>CAYQTK010000246.1:0-5883 GCA_964420375.1 uncultured bacterium | reverse complement strand
CAAACCCCGGGGAAGATATTTAACGAATCGAATTCAAGCCCTGTAAGGGCGACGCGACACTAGATAAATGCCGGCCCGATCTTTTCAAGCCGCTCAAGGTTGCGGAGTTGGTGCGGGAAACCTATAATATCTTTTCATGGCCCTTTCTCCTGACATCAAAAAGAAGATACTCAAACAAAAGCACAAGAGTTCTATCTCCGAGCTCTCCCGCGAGCTGAATGTCTCCCGCCGTGCTGTGAAACAGGTAATAAAAGAGAATGAAGAGGGCAGGGCGCGACAGAAAAAACTCATGGCGACCGTAGCCTTTGGCCTGTTGTTTGGCGGAGCGGTCGCTGCCGGAATAATTTACTACCTGGGCACACTGCCGCCGCCCGCCGCCAAGCCAAAAGACAGGAACCTGCTGGTGGTGACCATTGACACCTGTCGTGCAGATCACTTGGGATGTTACGGATATGCCGCGGCCCGGACCCCCCTGATAGATTCTATTGCAAAGCAAGGGGTGATGATGGAGCGAGCCTACGCAATCCAGCCCATCACCCTGCCTTCCCACGCCACCATCTTTACAGGAGTTCATCCCCGCAAGCACGGGGTCCATGACAACGGCCTGTATAAGCTGCCCCAAGAAGCGCTCACCATGGCGGAAGTACTCCAAGAAAAAGGATACCTCACCGCAGCCATAATCTCGGCATTCGTGCTGAACAGGCAGTTCGGACTCTCCCAGGGATTCATGCACTATGACGACAAGCTATCCGACAGCAGGCAAAAGCACACCGACATTGCCGAGATGAAGGCAACCGTGGTCTCCGACCGGGCCATAAAATGGATAGGACAAAACGCAGATAAAAAGTGGTTCCTGTGGCTTCATTACTTCGATCCCCATGCCGGCTACGCACCCCCGGAAAGATTCAAAACACCGGGCCGGCACCCTTACGAAGGAGAGATAGCTTACGTGGACCATGAACTGAAAAGGGTCTTCAACGAACTTAAAAAGCACAACCTCAGAAGGAAAACAGTGGTTGTCATAACTTCGGACCACGGCGAGTCGCTGGGAGAGCACGGGGAAGGCACCCACGGCATGTTCCTATATAATGCAACAATGCACGTACCGCTTATCTTCTCCCTGCCGGGAGCCCTGCCGCAAGGAAAAACCCGCTCCGAAATGGTATCGCTCATGGACCTGATGCCCACAGCCCTCGAGATGTTGGGGGTAAAAGCTCCACCATCGGTGCAGGGCAGGTCTATCATACCTTTACTAACCGGTGATGCCGACGACTGGAAGGAAGCGCCGCTCGCCATGGAAACCATGCTCCCGTGGGACCAGTTCGGCTGGAGCCCTTACTTCGCACTGGTTAAAAACGGATACAAGTACATCGAGGCTCCCCAGCCGGAGCTTTATGACATGGAGGACGATCCTCGCGAACTTGTCAATATCTACGGCCTCAACAAGGGCCGGGCCGAGGCCATGGCCCGCGAGCTGAAAAAGGAGCTTAAACACTACGGACAGGAAACCCTGGCAGGGCAAAGCAAAAGGGAGATGGATTCAAAAGATAAAAAGCAACTGGCCAGCCTGGGATACATAATGAGCGGAGATCGCGGAGAGGCGTGCGAAGAGGCACCGGACGCCAAGAAGATGCTCGAGATCAAAAAACAGTATGAAAAAGCACTGCGATTGAAAGGGGAGGGAAAAACCGAAGAAGGGCTAAAACTTTTGAAAGAGGTGGTACAAAAGGACCCCGGCAACATCAAAGCCACTATTTCACTGGCCGAGTGGCTCCGGCTTGACGGCAAGCTAAACCCTGCACGCGATTACCTGGAAAAGGTGATTGAAAAACAACCCCGCCAGGTGGAGGCATATATTAAGCTCGCTCTGGTCTACGTGGACCGGGGAGAAGCTGAGAAAGCGGAAAAAACCGCGAGAAAGGCATTGGATCTGGGCGTTAAAAGACACAAAGCTTACCGGATCATGGGTATTGTTTACCTTATGAAAGAAGACTATGACAAATCAATGGAGCAATCTAAGAAAGCCATCGAGCTGTATCCCAACTATCATCAGGCTTACGCTGGATTGGCTGCGGCATATAATGGGATGGAGGAATATGACAAGGCGCTGGAAGCCTTGTATACCGCCAATCGTATCGCACCGGAAAAAGAGATGTACAAAAAGTTCATAAAAGACATTAAAAAAAGGAGAAGCTCTTCTCGCGATTCACAACGAAATCATGGTCATTAGTTATTTAAAATCAAATCTTTAAACATTTTTTTCATAGACTTCTGCTTTTCGATAAAGGCCTTTTCCTGCAAGCCTTAATTTTTCTTGCCACAATTAAGAAACCTTATCAATAGACTTGTCTCCGAATAAATAATGCTTATGTTAAAAACAGCTAATAAAAACTGCTTTATAGCCGCAGTTGTATAATTAAAATTGCATAAGGAGTGGTGATATGATAAGGATGGACAAGCTGACTGTAATGACGCAGGAGGCCCTCCAGCAGGCTCACACCCTGGCGGTGGAGCACGACCATCAGCAGATAGACGTGGAGCACCTCCTGCTCGCCATGCTCTCGCAGGAAAAAAATATTATTATTCCGGTTCTCAAGAAGCTGGGAGCAAATCTGGATCATGTGGCCAACGGGCTTTCCGAGCAAGTGGCCAAGCTGCCCAAGGTCCAGGGGGTCTCTTCCGACCAGGTATACGCGTCCTCCCGGCTCAACAAGGTGCTGGAAGCGGCCCAGAATGAGGCGGACCGGCTGGGCGACAGCTACGTTTCCACTGAGCACGTTCTCATGGCGGCCGCCGAGGAGAAGGGACCGGCAGGCGAGAGGCTGCGTTCGCTCGGTGTGAGCAAGGACCAGATACTCAAGGTTTTGAAGGATATCCGGGGCGGGCAGAAGATAACCGACCAGAACCCGGAGGACAAGTACCAGGCGCTCGAGCAGTATGCCCGGGACCTTACCGACCTTGCCGGCAAGGGCAAGCTGGACCCGGTCATCGGCAGGGACGACGAGATCCGGAGGACCATCCAGATCATCTCCCGTCGGACCAAGAACAACCCGGTGCTTATCGGCGAGCCGGGCGTAGGCAAGACCGCCATCGTGGAAGGTCTTGCCCAGCGGATAGTGGAGGGCGACGTTCCGGAGGGACTGCGCCAGAAGCGGGTGGTGGCCCTGGACATGTCCGCGCTGGTGGCGGGCGCCAAGTACCGCGGCGAGTTCGAGGACCGTCTCAAGGCGGTAATCCAGGAGATCGTTGACTCGGAGGGCGGGATCATCCTGTTTATTGACGAGCTTCACCAGATCGTGGGCGCGGGCGCTGCAGAAGGCGCGATTGATGCCTCCAACATGCTCAAGCCGGCCCTGGCCCGCGGCGAGCTCCGGACCATCGGCGCAACCACGGTGGACGAGTACCGAAAGCACGTTGAAAAGGACGCTGCCCTGGAGCGCCGTTTCCAGCCGCTTTTGGTGGAGGAGCCCACGGTGGAGGACACCATATCCATCCTTCGCGGCTTGAAGGAGAAGTACGAGGTCCACCACGGGGTGCGCATCCAGGACGGCGCCATAGTGGCCGCGGCAACCCTGTCGGAGCGCTACATCACCGACCGTTTTCTCCCGGACAAGGCCATTGACCTTATAGACGAGTCAGCCTCCCGGCTGCGCATCGAGATCGACTCCATGCCCGCGGAGATAGACGAGCTGGAGAGAAAGCGGATCAAGCTGGAGATCGAGCGGGAGGCCCTCAAGAAGGAAAAGGACGAGGCTTCCCGGGAGAGGCTTTCCAACTTGAAGCGCGAGCTTGCCGAGATCGAGGAAGAGGTCAATGCTTTGAAAGCCACCTGGCAGCAGGAGAAAGAGGTCATCCAGAAAATCCGCGACACCAAGGCCCGGATAGACGAGCTTCACGTTGAGGAGCAGAAGGCCGAGCGGGTTGGCGAGTACAACCGGGTGGCGGAGATACGCCACGGGACCATACCCCAGCTCGAAGAGGAACTCTACAATGCCCAGGAGCGGTTAAAAGAGATCCAGTCGGACCGGCCCATGCTGCGCGAAGAGGTTGACTCCGAGAACGTGGCCCAGGTGGTGTCGAAGTGGACCGGCATCCCTGTCTCCCGGATGCTGGAGAGCGAGCTCCAGAAGCTGGTGCACATGGAGGAGAGGCTGTCCACCCGGGTGGTCGGCCAGGACGAAGCTTTGGCCGCGGTGTCCAATGCGGTGCGGCGGTCGCGCTCCGGGCTGGCAGACCCCAACCGGCCCATCGGGTCTTTTATCTTCATGGGACCCACCGGGGTGGGAAAAACCGAGACAGCGCGGGCGCTGGCCCAGTTCCTGTTCGACAACGAGCAGAACATGGTGCGGATAGACATGTCCGAGTTCATGGAGAAGCACTCGGTGGCCCGGCTCATCGGCGCTCCGCCGGGATACGTGGGCTACGAGGAAGGCGGATACCTTACCGAGGCGGTAAGGAGAAAGCCATACTCCGTCATCCTCTTCGACGAGATCGAGAAAGCGCATAACGACGTGTTCAGCATCCTTCTCCAGATATTGGACGACGGAAGGCTAACCGACGGCAAAGGCAGGACAGTGGACTTCAAGAACACGGTGATCATCATGACCTCGAACATCGGCACCGAGCTCATCCAGTCGGTGGACGTGCACAATATCGACCGGGTCAAAAACCAGGTCCTCGAACAGCTCCGGCTTTACTTCAAGCCCGAGTTCATTAACCGGGTGGACGACATAGTGGTGTTCTCCTCCTTGAGCTTCGAGCATCTCAAGGAGATAGTCGAGATACAGGTGGAGGCCTTAAGAAGAAGGCTCAAGGAAAAAGGCCTCGAACTGACCCTTACCGAAAGGGCGAAGAAGTTTATAGTCGAGGTGGGCTACGATCCCCAGTTCGGCGCCAGGCCCTTGAAGCGGGCCATACAGAAAGAGTTCCAGGACCCCTTGGCAAAGGCGTTGCTGGAAGGGAGGTTCAAACAAGGAGACACGGTTGTCATAGACGTTCCCGACGAGAAAAAAGAGGTGATGTTCGAGAAGGCGGCGTAAAGCCTGGCCGGCATAACGCAATGCAAGGTCCTTGTCCCCGGGGACAAGCGGAATCCCCGGGGAAGAAGGACCGATGATAATAAAAATTTCCTGGGACAGAAATAACATCACGAACCATTGCTTCTCGGAAGGAGGATGTCATGAACTGTCCGTTTTTAAAAGGCAAGAGCGTTAAAATGTGCGGCGCGGTCGGTGTAACCGTGCTTCTGACCTCGGAAGACCTGGAAAACTACTGCTTGAACGAAAACCACAAGTCATGCCCGGTTTACATGAAACTCGACGAGGAGGGAAAAAAGCGCATTTCCCTGAAAGAGTACTACTTGATATCGGAAAGGGCGGCTTTACAGAGCACTGATTCCGGTTCCGGTAAAATAACGGCATGATCTTACAGCAGAAGCGATCAACGACCTCCCCGAATCGGATTGGGGGAAAGGAGGACCATAAAATGAAATGCCCTCTCCTCGCAGGAGTTCACTCCAAGCGATGTATGGCTATAAGGGCGGTGGTAAGCACCAGTGACAGCGAGCTCGGACAGTACTGCGAAAGCGGAAGATACGGGGAATGCCCGGTCTACAACAACTACTTGTTATCCGAGGAAAAAACATATAACATTGCCAAGGAGCCGACAGCAGGAGGAGAAGGGCCCGACAAGATGTCGGCCTGACAACTAGTGCCTCGTCAAAAGATTTTTGGGGAATAGAAAATAGCTTCTTGGGAATAGAAAATAATCGTGCGAGCGGCTTTAGCCGCGATCTGCATTGAATCCGTTCCCCTTTTTTCGAGTGACAAAGCACTAGTCCCAAAATAAGCGCATATTTTTAGGCTCGACATTTTCGCCGCCGAA
>CAYQTK010000245.1:0-5964 GCA_964420375.1 uncultured bacterium | reverse complement strand
GACAATATCTCGGAGGTGGACATTTACGGAGTGGAGAACGAATTATGGTGGTATCCCTCGAATGAACTCAGCGTTTTCGGCAACTATACATACAATATGTCGATAATTGGCAAGGACGATAATAACGAGGACCTGGAAGGCAACTACCTGCCCAACGATCCAAGACATCAAGCCCATGCCGGCATAATTTATTCAAACCCGAGGATCGTAAATGTGTCCTTGATCGGGAACTATTACGCCGATATTTACTACGACAACGAAAACGAATTGAAAGAAGACGGCTATTTCACTATGGACGCCTCGGTTTCACGCAATTTCAACGGCTTAACTGTTTATGTAAACGCGGAAAATATCTTCAATGAAGAATACCCCATATTCCTGCAGCAGGGAAGGTCTGACACCATAGTGCCCGGAGCGATTGTTAGCGGGGGCGTTAAGGCCGAATTCTGAGGCGCAACTTCCGGCGTTTTCGAACCGCATTGGAAAATGATCCTTTAAAACAAGAGAAATACGTGGCTGGAATTACGGTATGCGCTGAAAATAAAAGGACCTGCGATGGAGATGGATGGAAACAATGTGCCCGAACTTGAGCTTAAACCCGTGGGCGTGGTAAGGAGTGAATTTAAAAAACCCTTGCTTTATGCCGGCGAGTCGGACCTGGAGCTTAAGGAGCACATGGAAGAAGTTCGCGAGCATCAGAAGGCCCTCCAGAATCATGTCTCCGAGTTGATCATCGCGCCGGAGCTTGCCGAAATTCTTGACGGCATCGAGGGATTTTCCCATATACTGGTTTTGTATTGGCCCCACCTGATCGCCCCCGAGCGACGGAGCCTCCGAAAGGTGCACCCCATGGGCCGAAAGGACCTCCCCCGGCAGGGCATCTTAGCCACCTGTAGCCCGGCGCGGCCCAACCCGATCCTGGTGACGGCGGTCAAACTCGTCGAAAGGAACGGCAACATCCTCAAGGTCAAGGGCCTGGAGGCCGTGGATGGAAGTCCCATCATCGACATCAAGCCTTATTCCAAGCATTATTATCGGATTGAAAACCCGGCCGTCCCGGCGTGGATGGAACAAATCCATCGTGAACTTGAAGAAGGAGGCCCTTAAAATGGCATTAAAAACATCGATTCCCCCGAGCGCCGACGAAATTATGGCCACCGAAGATTTCAAACGCTGTGCCGAATTTCATGGGCACATATGCCCGGGGCTGTCCCTGGGTTTTCGCGCGGCCAAACTCTGCCTTGCAAAACTTGAAGAAAAACGTGCCGAGGACGAGGAGTTAGCCTCGATTGTCGAGACCGACGCCTGCTCGGCCGACGCCGTCCAGGTGATCACCGGCTGCACCTTCGGCAAAGGGAATTTCCTTTACCGGGACTACGGGAAAATGGCCTTGACCCTGTTCAGCCGAAAGACCGGCCAGGGCGTGCGCGCATCGCTCAAGCCGGGTGCGTACAAGCCTGATGAAGAGCACATGTCCCTGATTAAGAAATACCTCTCCGGCGAGGCCGATCAGGAAGAGAAGAAACGGTTTCATGAACTGCACCTCAAGCGCTCCCGGGAGGTGCTGGAAACTCCAGACGATGAGCTTTTCACCTGCTCCCAAGTTCAGGCGCAGGTTCCGCCCAAGGCGAGGATCGAGCCCTCGGAAATCTGCTCTAGTTGCGGCGAACCGACCATGCGCTCCAAGATAGTGAGCACGGACTCCGGCAAGCTCTGCCGGGGATGCGCCGAAAATCCTTGAATCCTTTATTTAAACGGATGGTTAGCTTAAATGAAGATAATTGGAAACATCTCTGTTGTCTCGGAAAAACGCGGGCGCTTATTATTTACCATGATCGTCCTGTTCTCCGTCTGCGGCCTGTGTCTTTTTGCGAAGACAAAAGCGAATGAAGCCTCTGGGTCCGGCTATGACAAGTGGGCGGCTATAGGCGAGACGGCCGCACGCAGATCACTGAGCATGATGGAAAAAGCCAATGCCAATCCACGGAAAGAGGACCTTATCGTTTTAACAAACGCTGGATACGCTGAGGTTAACGGCGCCGCGACCCAGGCCGCGCTCGACGGTCTGGCAAGCGTCACCGGCGCGAGCCGGGGCCGCAACACGCTGATCGAAGTTCATTCCTCGCCTTGGACTCCGCTTTGGTTTGCCGTATTTGATAAGCTCTCTGGCAACTGCGTTTACTTAGAGGTTGACCCGCCCGCAGTCGGAAAAACGGGCATGAATTTCAAGGACGCCCCGGACGAATTGTTCGCAGTCTCAGCCTTGGAACGCGTGGACGCCGATCATATTTTCCAGCATGCCGGCGATTTCAAGACCAAGTTCGAGAACAAAGTGTTCGGCGGAAACGAGTTCAGAATTATAACCATAGCCAACGCGATCGCCAAGGGCGCCCCCACCTCGCTGGTCAGAGCCTTGGAATTTCACGACCACTTTTGCCCGGGGATAGCATCGGGGGTCCTCATGGTCAAGTTCCTAAATGAAAACTTCCCGGCTGGAGATTCCGGGTACTTTGTGCATACCGTTGACCCCTGGTGCAAGGAAGACACCCTGATGGTTCTGCTTAACGCAACTCCCGGAAAAAGAAACTACGTGCTCAGTTATCCTACGGACGCGGACAAAGAATCTCGAACCGAGGACGCCAAAAAGGCCTCGACTATTGTGTATCGCCAGAATATGCAGACAAAAAAATGGGAAGGAGTAATCCTGGCTTTCGGAGAAAGATGGCCGGATATCGGATGCCCGAAAACCGGGAGCATGGAGATGGAGAAGCTCTGTATATCCATGTGGGTTCTGGAGCGCATGGACAAGCCGGAGCAATTTGTAAGGATCATTAAAACCTTCGAGCTCCCTGAAGGAGTGTCTCCAATTGAGTGGGCCCGGCCGGGCGTGGACCCGCTGGTAAAGCTCGGCATGAAAAAATGATAGGCCCAAACACGATCCGCCAAAGGGAAGGGCGGCCAATGGAGCGGTTAAAATGATTGGTCGGAATCAACCGCCTTATAACGGCAAAGAAGCGATCACCAGGGACTTCTTCGAGAAAATGGCGGACCAGATACAGTGGTCCGAATTATCCGAGCGGGAACACATGATCGCCTGGAAAGCCATCCGCGAATTGGACCTGGCGCCCGGCAGTTATGTGCTGGAACCGGGATGCGGCGCCGGACGGCTGACCGCCGAGTTGAGCCGGGCCGTCGGCAGGGACGGTTTTGTGTTTTCCTTTGACCTTTCACCCAAGATGATAAAAAGGGCCCGCGATGAGAGGTCTTTCCCCAACGTTGCGTATCATGCGGGCTCGGCGGTGGATATTCCCCTTGAAGACAACTCGATGGAAGCCGCCATTTGTTTCAACTGCTTCCATCTTTTCGACTGCCCGCCACGGGCCTTGAATGAAATAAGCCGGGTGCTGGCTCCCGGCGCCAAGCTGGCCATAGTGCAATCGGAAAAAATGGAAGAGATTTTCGGCGAAGATTATCTGCCGGAAGAGCTTAAAAGGCATTCCATCCCCACCCTCGTTGACACTATCAGAATCTTGCAAGCATTTGGCTTCATCCCCCTAAAACTGCCTCGCTTAGACCAAGGATTCTCTATATTGGCACAAAAGAAGGTATTAGTCCCTTACCCGTGAAACATTTGATTTAAACCCACCTTATTCACGGCCCTGTAAAAATTTTATGGCGATCCTTGTCGACTGAAGTCGCTCGCACGCAAATCATTTTTTGTCGCGACTGAAAGTCGCTTGCTCGATTCATTTATATAGATGAAGAAACATCGCGACTGAAAGTCGCTCGCACGCTATGCATCAGTGTAAGCTTGACAGATCACCAGGCCGATTTCAGCAGTATGCGCCACTATGCCAGTCGCGCTTCATCATTGCCTGGCAAAAGTGCAATCACGATTAAAAAATAAGGGGGCTCAACTTGCATTTTTGACTTGACAAACTTTTCAGGGCTGCTAAAGTAATATCAATAGATTCCAGGTTACTTCCTGTAATTCCCTGACAAGACCATATTCACACCCCGGGCCTTCGGGGATTAGTTGTTCACGAGGTGAAAGTTAAAGATTAATTTGCATGTCTTCAGGTTTAATGCCTCCAGGTTGAGATCAACCTGAGTTTTCCGGAAGAACCAAATCCCATTTTTATGAAAACATCGTTCTTTCCTTTATTTTATTATCTCACAACTTCACTCGGATATTTCTCTCCGGCTGGTGAAGAGGGGGAAGCCTAGCTTTTAAAGGAGCAAGTTATGGCAAGGACGTCCAAGAACAATCAGGACAAAAAAGAAGAGAAGAATTCCAAAGAAACTCCGGAACAAACGGAAGAGAACGGCGGAAAAGAGAAGACGCCGGAGAAGGCTGCTGCAGAGGCGGGCATAGACTTTGCCCAGTTGAACTTAAAAGAGCTCAAGCAAAGGAAGATATCCGAGCTTCTGAAGATAGCCAAGCATCTCGGCGTGGAAGGGGCAGCGGGTCTCCGCAAGGCAGACCTGATATTCTCCATCCTGCAGAGGCGCGCGGAGCGAAACGGGCTTATTTACGGTGAAGGTGTCCTGGAGATACTGCCCGACGGGTTCGGCTTCCTGCGCTCTCCTTCCTACAACTACCTTCCCGGACCGGACGATATCTACGTGTCACCCAGCCAGATCCGGAAGTTCAACCTCCGTACCGGCGATACCGTGGCCGGCCAGATCCGGACGCCCAAGGACTCCGAGCGATATTTCGCGCTTCTCAAGGTCGAGGCCATAAACCACGAAGATCCGGAATCAACCCGGGATAAGATCCTCTTCGATAATTTGACCCCCCTGTACCCCGAAGAGTGGATGCAGATGGAGTACGACCCCCAGGAGTACACCACACGCATCCTGGACCTGATCGCGCCTATCGGAAAAGGACAGCGGGCCCTGATTGTTGCGCCGCCTTACTCCGGCAAGACGGTCATCCTCCAGAAGATAGCCAACGCCCTGACCACTAACTTCCCGAACCTCTACCTCATCGTGCTGCTCATTGACGAGCGGCCCGAAGAGGTCACCGACATGCAGCGGTCGGTCAAGGGCGAGGTGGTCTCTTCCACCTTTGACGAGCCTCCGCAGCGTCACGTGCAGGTCTCGGAAATGGTAAGCGAAAAGGCCAAGCGACTGGTAGAGCACAAGCGGGACGTAGTGATTCTTCTCGACTCCATTACCCGGCTGGCCCGGGCATATAACAACGTGATCCCTCCCTCCGGCAAGATACTGACCGGCGGAGTGGACGCTGCCGCCCTGCAAAGGCCCAAGCGGTTCTTCGGCGCCGCCCGCAACGTGGAGGAAGGCGGCAGCCTGACCATTGTGGGGACCTCGCTCATTGATACCGGCTCCCGCATGGACGAGGTTATCTTCGAAGAGTTCAAGGGCACGGGCAACTGCGAAATCCAGCTCGACCGGCGGCTCATGGAAAAGCGCATCTTCCCGGCGGTGGACATAAACCGCTCTGCGACCCGGCGGGAGGAACTGCTGGTCCCCGATCATGTTCGCCAGCGGGTATGGCTGCTTCGAAAGGTGCTCTCTCCTCTCAATACCATTGACGCCATGGAGTTCCTGCTCGACAAGATAGGCGGGACCAAGAACAACGAAGAGTTCCTGGCATCCATGAACCGGTAGGAAACTACTGCCCTGTCAAGCGTTTTTCGTCGTCTCCCAAAAGAGTAATTTCAGTGCGAGAGACTATCCTGCGACTTCCGTCGCTTGCACAGAATGCTTCGTTTCAATCTTTACAAGACACTACTGTTTGTTCTCAATTGTTTTTGTCACTTACAAAAAACAGTTTTTGTGCGAGCGGCTTTCTTTGCGACTGAAGTCGCTCGCACGCAGCTTATAAATTCTACTGTGTGCCGCCACTACTGCTTTGACCGCGTCTTTGTGTCGGGTCGCAGGTCAAAATCTGGCGGCTATAGTGATTGGTTGAAATTAATCAACCCGACATTAGCTGGC
>CAYQTK010000244.1:0-6048 GCA_964420375.1 uncultured bacterium | reverse complement strand
AAAGAAACCAACCACCAAGCTCTCACCACCAAACCCCGCCCTCCCGAATCTTCAGTGCTGGTTCAGTGAAGTATAGATTGACGCCGGTCTTGGAGTATGTTATTTTTACAACCAGTCTGTAGGGTGTGCCAAGAGGGCACAAAAGGGAATCCGGTGGAAATCCGGAGCTGACCCGCAACTGTAATAGGGGAGCCAGGCTGCAGTTGCCACTGTCTTTGGAGGATAAGATGGGAAGGCTAGCCGAGGCGATGATCCTTAAGCCAGGAGACCTGCCTTGCAGTCGATGTCGAAGGACCTCGAGGAGGGGGAGAAGGCATTGCCCGGCGATTATTATTCCACATTCCGCAAACAAAGATGTTACGTTTCACTTAAAAGGATTTTTATCTTTCCGGTGATTGCGCTGATTGTCCTGTCTTCTTTTCTTATATCAACCAGCCTGCTTGCCCGGGAGGATGAAAAAGAAAAGGATTCTTCAGGAGACGAAGACGAGCTTATAGTTCTCGACCCCATCATGGTGGTGGGTGAGACCCATCTCAGCGAGCGCGAGCTCGAAAACCCCACCAAGTTCATGACCGTAATCGACACCAGGGAGTCGTCATCCCGCGTATCCACCACCTCCGAGGTACTGGACAAGTCGGTGGGAGTGCAGATCAACCGCTACGGCGGCATGGGCACGTTTGCCACGGTATCCATTCGGGGGGCGAACCCCAACCAGGTGCAGGTATACCTTGACGGGGTCCCCATGAACCGGGCCATGACCGGCGTGACCAACATCGAGGATCTTCCTCTCGACAACATCGAGTTCATCGAGGTCTATCGCGGCTTTGTTCCCGCGGACTTCGGCCAGGCGGGAATCGGGGGGGCAATAAACCTGGTCACCAGGAAGAACATGGAAGAGACTTACAGCGCGAGCGCATCCTACGGGTCGTTTGAGACTTATAAGCTCATGGCGCTGGGCGCCGGTCCGGCGGGCCCGGTGAACGTCCTGGGGTTCATCGAGTATGCCAAGAGCCGGGGGGATTACGATTATCGCAACGACAACGGCACGCCGCTGAACAAGGATGATGATTTCATCGCCGTCCGCAAGAACAACGACTTCAGCTCTTTGGACTTTACGTTCAACATCTCTTATAAACAAGGCCAATGGGAGCTCTCCACGGTCGGCACCGGCCATTACAAGGAACAGGGCCTGCCCGGCCTGCAACGCTCCCAGGCGGAAGAGACCCGGCTTACGACGCAGCGCGGCACCGTGACGGTCAACGCCCGGAACCGGCACCTGCTTTCGGGACATCTTGACCTGCTTTTAGCAGCGGACGGCGTGTGGGAGAGCCAGGTTTACGACGACCCGGCAGGAGAGCTGGGCACCGGCGGGGCCCGCAAGAACGAGAACGACATGGACACCGCGGGCACGCGCATGCGGGCGGTGTGGTCCAATGACGACAACTCGCTGCTCGTGACCGGCTTTTGCGAGTACCGGATCGAGAACTACCTGGGAATCGAGCACGAGCCTCACCATTATGAAGGAGACAGGCAATCACGCACCCTTTTCGCCTATACC
Organism: uncultured bacterium; assembly: GCA_964420375.1. Classification (GTDB taxonomy): domain Bacteria; phylum RBG-13-61-14; class RBG-13-61-14; order RBG-13-61-14; family DATKZS01; genus CAYQTK01. The sequence goes on along the minus strand of CAYQTK010000244.1, from coordinate 4,490 downwards.
TTGCAGGGCGAATGGACTGGCCTGGAAAACAAGCTCACCCTCCAGCTCATGCACCGGCAGGAACACTATGAAAACCGCTTTCACGGGGACCCCCACTTCGACTGGTCCAGCGCTGCCGGAGATGATGAAGATACTTATAATTTTTCGAGTCCTTCCGCGGGCATAATCTACCGGGTCTTCGAGTCTCTGCACGTAAAGGCGAACGCGGGCAGATATTACCGGGTGCCCACGTTTTACGAGATGTTCGGAGACTCGGGGGTCGCCATCGGCAACACCGACCTGGAGCCGGAGAAGGGCATAAACTACGACGTGGGCGGCGTCTACCAGTACTCGGGAGACGGTTTTATCCGCTCTTTTTATCTGGAGTATGCCTACTTCCACAGCGAGGTTGACGACATGATCATCTTTTTCCAGAACTCGCAGCGGACCATCAAGGCCGCCAACATCGGCGGAGCGCTTATCTGGGGCCACGAGTTTTCCATGTCCCTGAAGCTCGACAACCGGATCAACGTATCCGGCAACTACACCTTCCAGAGCGCGGTAGACAAGGGCGAGGTGTCCTATTGGAGGGACAACGCCCTGCCCATGCGGCCCATGCACGAGGCATATGCAAAGCTCGAGTACCAGCCTGTTCCCTCTGTCAAGCTCTGGTCCGATTATACCTACATGAGCGAGAACTACTGGGACCGGGCCAATCTCTACCAGGTAGAGCCGCGCAGGATAGTGAACGCGGGAGTAATGGTGGAGAGACAATACAACGAAGCGGCCTGGACGTTCGGCCTGGAAGGAAAGAACCTGGGAGACAACCGTGTCTCCGACGTTGCCGGATACCCCATGCCCGGAAAGAGCGTGTTCGCCACGGTCCGGGCCAGGTATTAAGGGACAAGCCATGAAAATCTTCAAACACTTTTGTTGTTTCCCGCTTTACAAGCGGCCCTTTGCTGCGCTACCGGGCTTTCTGCTTTTTCTGTGCATCCTTGTCGCACTTCCGGCCTGTGATGATCTTCCCGACCCCGCGGGCAACCTGCCGGAAGGCGGAGGAATAAAGCCTCAAAACAATGCGGCATTCGTGGCCACCTCTGACCTTTCTCTTACCGGCGGGTTCGGCGTGCTCGACCTGGAGGACTTCTCTCTGTACTCCCCCAAGCCGGCGTGGGCCGCAGAGGTCGTCTCTCCCGATCCGATCGTCGAAGCAGCAGGCGAGCATATCTTTGTCATAAACCGGCACACCTACGATAACGTCTCCGTACTCGATAAGAACTACGAGCTTGTCAAACAATACACGGTCGCCGACTCTTCATGCGACCCTTCCAACCCCCATGACATGGCAGTGGTCAGCGATGACGAAGCTTACATCTCCATGTACGAATGCACCGACCTGTGGATCGTGAACCCGCTGACCGGCGAGAAAAAGGGGACTATTGACTTGTCCGGCTTCGCCGACTCCGACGGCATACCCGAGATGAGCGGCATGCTGCTTCGAGGCTCGACCCTTTACGTGGCCGTACAGAGGCTCGACAGGAACGCCGGCTATCAATGGGGGACACAAAACAACGGACTTCTGGTAATGATCGACACGGACCACAAGAGCGTAGTCGGAGACATCGAGCTGCAAGGCAAAAACCCGGTTACGGATGTGATGTACAGCGACAGCCTCCAGTCAATAGTAATAGGGTCTGCCGGAAACCGGTATGTGACCGGAGACGGCGGCGGCATCGAGGCTGTGGACCCTGTCTCCAAGGCTTCACAGGGATTTCTGATAGATGAAACCGAGCTCCAGGGAAACCTTGGAGACTTTGCAATCCTCTCTGAAACCCGCGGCTACGCCACCATCACCACTGACGATCTTCGCTCCCGGCTCGTCGCCTTTGATCCCTCCATGGGTACAAGGGAAAGCCGGGCGATCTATACAACCGCTGAAGAATTCGCCATGTGGGACATGGCGCTCACTCCCAAAGGACTGCTGCTCATATGTGACCGGAACGCCACGCAACCCGGCATCGTGGTTATTGATGCCATGGACAATGACCGACTGCTGACCAACACCCCCATAGACCTCGGACTGCCGCCGTTCTCCATCGAGTTGCTTGAATAAAAACTCAAATGTCCTTATGATATTTCCTTCTTCTTTTTGGGAACCGGCTTGGCAGCAGGCTTCTCACGGACTGCTATATCGGTGGAATCACGGGAATATGGGAGTCATTTCCGGGACACAACACTAATCACCACTCCCGGTCGCGGCGGGTCAGGTTCTTTTCCGTGAAGATTGAGGGGGCTATCTCTACGTTGAAATCGACCTTTTTCAGTTTCAGAACGGTGCGCTTGCCCATGTCCTCCGCTTGCAGGCTCTCCATCTCCCAACTCGTAGGAATCTTCCGGCCGTCCATCTTCTCGACCTCGGTCATGGTCATCTCCCGCACCGCTTTTTCACGGTCATCGTAATAGCGGACCCTGTAAGGAATATATCCGTCCTTTTTCACCCAGTAATCTATCTGTCCCCATACCACGGGCGCCTCCGGCTTGGGCTTCATCCGGATATGGATCAAGGTCCCTACGTCGGAGTCCTCCACCCCCACAAGGTGATGCGTGTAATCGTGGACTATGCTCGACTCCTTGACCAGGTCGTCCCTTGTAAAGTTGGACCCCATCCACGGCTGGAGCATGAGCGACGGAGGAATGGTCATGGGCTTGTTCTCACGCCGCGAAGGAATGTAAACCTTGAACACGTACCCCTTTTTCAAAAAAGCCTTGCCCCGGTCCCGGGGAGGATAAGTGATCAGGATAAATGACTTCTCCGCCTTCACGTCCTCCCAGGCCTTCATCTTATAGGTGCGCGGGCGGGGCCAGTCAGGGTTGTGGATGGTCATCTCCATTTCCTGGTAGCTGGTCTTGCCGCGCAGGCGCCGGTCAACCTTTTCGATGATTTTTTTGGAGGAAAGCGAAATATCCAGGTTTTGCAGGGTCTCGGAGGTGTTGCCGCTTGCCGGCCCTGCCGGGTTGCCGGTACCGGCTTTTTCAGCCCGGGCCAAGCCGGAACCCAACGGAGCGCAATACAGGAAAGCACAGAGCACAAGTAACAATGGCCCCCGCTTTATCGGGGGAGCGGGCTTTTCCATTATCTTAATCTCTCCTTTATTCCGAGCTCATAAACGCCTGTCTTCATTTTTGCTGTAATTTGGCAAGATCACGGGCACAGTGAACCAAGGCAATTATATATACATCATCTCCCTCGACTTTGTATATGAGCCGGCAATTTCGGATTATCAACTCCCTGACGTTGCCGTCGTTTATTTCAGGAACTATGCGATGCGTCCGCGAAGAGGAAAAAGAAAGAGAGACCGGGATGCTTCTCGGACTTCCCGTACAAAGGAGGCCGCATAACAAGAGGAATCCCTGCCGATATAGTTCTGTGCCGCTTCAAGATCGGAAAAGGCGGTGTCGGTCCAGTTTACTCGATAAGCCATCTGGACATCCGCTTCTCCGCCTCTTCCTGGCTCAGGACCCGCCCTTTGTTAACATCAGAAAGCCCCCCCTCGATCTTCTCCTGAACATAGATGTGATACATAATGTCTTCTAATGTCGAATCATCCGAAAGCCGGTCCAATATGCTGCGCACTTTTTCCTTGGCTGAGCTCATCTTTCTCTCCTCCACTGACCCTCTGCCCTGTCATCACAAATTGCCGGTTCTTCCTCCACGGCAATTTCTTCGACAGACTCTTTAAGGCACTGGCTATGATGCCCTTCAATGGCCTACCGGGCGCGCTCCAGGGTTTGATCAAGCGTCTCTACCGGGCAAATAAGGCACAATAGCAGTATAGCTTCCCTCCTACTTGGCAGGGTAAAGTTCCACGGTAAAGAGATATGGTTCCACCATACCGGCTATACTAAAGTGAAGATTACCGGATAATGCCGACCGCGTCAACATGGATAAGGTGAAACCACAGATATTACGGCCCCTGTTCCTTCCGGACAGCAGGAAGCTACTTTTTCATTTTTCAAAAAAAATTCGCCGGGAAAGCGGCCCCAAAAGCTGTAAAGTTCTTGCCCAGTTGCCGCTCAGAGGAAGTGAACGTTTTCAGGGAGACGTAAAAGCAATCCCCTCGCCGCGTTTGGCCCAAAAGCCTACTTGCCGCGAGGGGGTCTTTCATATTCGGCCCGCCTTATTCATTCAGGCCAAGATACTTTTTGATATGCCTAGCCAGCGCATCATCTATTTCAGAATGTCGGGGGACCGGCTGTTTCCGGCCGGTAGCGGGATTTAGGTAGATGTCGTGACGGGAACCATGACGGAGCAGCCGGCAGCCTTGCTTGGTTAATTGCTTGACCAGCTCATTTCGCTTCATAAAGTGATTTCTTTAACCTGGTATCCTTCAGGAACTTCATCCATCAGCATCATCTGGTAGGCGTCCTTCAAGTTCTCCTCCAGCTCTTCGAGGGTCTCACCCTGTGTCATGATTTCAGGATGATCCAAAAGCTTACCCAGCCAGAAG
>CAYQTK010000243.1:0-6068 GCA_964420375.1 uncultured bacterium | reverse complement strand
TGTAAGTTCCGGCAAGCCGGAACTTATGAGTGCGAAAGCAAGCTTTCCTGTCTGCGGTGTCCGGCACAGGCAGGCGCACTCCTAAAACGGAGTTTCGCGACATGCACTAATTAAGTTTATTTTTCGGGTCTTGGTGCAAAACCATGCATTCCTGTCTGTTTTTCTGTTCTCTTGTGTTCCGGACCGCCATCATATGAGTGCGCCAGCCTGTGCCGGACACGTCCGCCTGTGCGGACACGCAGACAGGCACGCAGACAGGCCTCGGTTTATCTGTGCTTACTGGACAAGGATATTCATGGATTTGCCCGCGGCAGTAAAAAAAACTACACTGTAGACATCAGTCAAACGGTGTCAGCTAATCCAGGTCATTCGAGACACCGGTTTGGGGATGAACCTGTACTCGGGGCTCTGGTATTTATAGATTAAATCGAGGTTTCGTGTTACCAGGACAAGTTGGATTATAAAAAATCGAGGTCCTAAATCGGTAAGGGAGGGAGGAGCGATGGATGAATCGCTAAGTTACAACATAGCCGACGCCAGGCTTTCCTACGAGGGAAGGCACGAGCCGCACGAGCTCACCGAGGAGAAGGTTTACACCTTTAATCAGCGGCACCAGGAGGTGCTGGGCTTTTACGGCCTGGAGCTCGAGAAGGGCACGGTTTATGTTATTGACGACCGGATCAACGGCCTTTCCAACCTGGGCGTGTTCCGCAGCAAGCAGCTTCGCCAGGCCATGGTGCTTGCTGCTGCGCTTCCCGCTGCCGCGGTCATGCTTCACGGGCACGGCGCGTTGAACGAGGTCCCCACTGACCACCAGACCAAGGACCTTGTAAACCGCTTTAAAAGGGCCAACGACCGCGTTGCCGCGCAGGTGATGGCCGAGGTCCTCCAGATAACCACCCAGACGCTGGAGCCGGGGGAGGACGTTGTCATTGAAAGCGCCATCACCGAGGGAGTGCGCGTCAAGCCGGGAGTCGAGTTGGGGGGGAACCCCACCATACCGGTGGGCGCACTGTTCGGCAAAGACGAACATTGCAAGATGTACGGCCATTCGCTGGGACCGGAGGTCACCCGGCTTTCCATGGGCTCGGACGTGATCGACGGCACGACCAAGACGGTAAAGGGCCTGCACTCCTCGCTTACCTCGTTTTTCATTACCGAGTCGCACGTAAAGCGGCACCTTCCCGATATCTACGTGGAAAGGTGGATGGCCGGCGCTCCTTTTCCGGAGTTCAACCCCCGCTATACCGACGTGCGCCAGGAAGCGGAGATCATCGCAGGGGCCTACAACGAAAGGGAGTTCTCCAATCTCACCTCGTTCTTCCTGGACAGGCCCCGCCATTATGAGCCCATGAGACAGCTCAACCGGATGGGAATCGCCACTCCCTTTGACAAGGACGGCGACCTTTTCCCCACCTTGATCATGGGACTGCCCGGCCTTAAGTTCCCCGACGGCAGGGGCCTGGACTCGATGATCGGCGAGATCGGCGGAAGCGCGGAATGGGCGGTGGGGGTCCTTCCTTTGGTATGGCGCGGCGGACACGCGCTGGGCATGCTCACCAGCCAGAGCTCGCTTACCAGGAAAGACCTTTCCGAAAAAGAGCTCTGGAACGAAAGGTTCCACTACACCGAAGAGGAGCTCATGCTGATCCACGACGCCCGGTTCGAGCAGAAGCCTTTCTTTACCGTCAAGGACATCATGGAAGACCCGTATGCAGGCGGAGTCAGCGCTTTCACGGCTATCTCCGACAACTACTTCCTTCCCCAGCTAAAAGGGATCAGCATAGACCGGGAGAAGGGGACCATCACCACCCACACCCTGCTCATCAACTCCATGGGGGTCACCGAACACTGGGAGATGACGTTTAAGGCCCGCGAAAGCGTGGACGCAGTTGCCCAAAAGATGGCGTCCCCCAAAAAGGAGCTGGTGGAGACCGACAAGAAGAAGCTGGAGGACATAGTAAAGGCCATGGCTGCTGACGAGCGGCAACGGTTCAGGCTTTATCACTTCTTTGTGAACGAGTACTACCCGGCCATCATCCAATCCGGAGGACAGATGGTTTTGCTTGCCAAGACGGTTGACGCGGTGATCGCGCGGGGGGCAATGAGCGAGCATGACCGGGACATTGTCCGGGCGGTGGTCAAAGCCGTGCCGGAATGGTTTGCAGCCGAGGCCTGAGTAACAGAAAAGTGCGGGCAGGGGCGCTCCTCTATTGAAAGAACGACAAAGCCCGGGCTGGAAGAAACACCTTTACCGGCCCCTGTTGTGGGCAGCGGCGATCGGCATCCTGGTATGGCTCTTTATTAAAATCCCTCCGGAAAAGACCGCGGACGCTTTGCAGAGGATGGACCCGCTGCTGTTCGCCGCGGCGGTTGTGGGCTTTACCTTCCTGACCCTGCTGCTCGACTCCTTTGCCCACCTGTGGGTTTTAAAGAGGTTCAACCCGCCCATCAGCTTCCAAGAGGTGGTGGCCTCCCGCGGAGAGTCATACCTCCTGCTCTCCCTGGGGTTCCTCTACGGGCAGGGAGGAATGGCCTTCTCGGTGAGCAAGAGGACGGGGAAACCGCTCGGCGAGGTCACGGGCTCGCTGTTGTTCCTCATGTTCAACAACCTGCTGGTGCTCATGCTCTTTCCCACGGTGTCACTGATCATCCTCATCAACCGCGTGCTCGCGCCCGGGTTTATGCAATCAGAGCAGTTCTCCACCCTGATGTGGTGGCTCTGCATATCATGGCCTTTGTGCATTCTGCTTATCGTCTTTTTCGCCCGCGACTGGGACAACCCTCTGCGGCGGCGTCTTCAGAAAGGCATCCATACTGCGTTCCACCGGGCCGGGATTCAAGATTACGCTGCCGCACTGTCCCTGCGGGGATTGCAGGTCATAAACTGGTGCGTGTTCACCTGCCTGGGACTGATCGCTTTTGACGTTGACATATCCTTTGCGATATTACTTCTCCTCGGTCCCATCATCGCCCTGGCAGCGGTCATCCCCACACCGGGAAGGATGGGAACCAGCCAGGGGGCGTGGGTCCTCATGTTCGGCCAACTCCCCCACATCGAGCCCGCCGCCCTGTTCGCCTTCTCGCTGATGTGGACCATGGTCATCAATATCCTGAGATGGCTTTGCGGAACTGCCTTCCTGGCCGTAAACCGGGCCGGGCAGCAAAAGGGTGTTCAGGATTGAAAGAGTCCCAAAAGTGTCTGCGCCTTTATGCAGGCGCATGAGACAAATCAGCTCCCCGGCACCCCCTTAACCATATTCTCTTCCCACTCTCTCATCATCCTGTCCATTTTTTCAGCTTGCTCTGGATAGGTGTCGATGACGTTGTAGGACTCTGTCTGCTCGGTTTTAAGGTCGAAGAGCATGGGCCTCTTGCTCAGGTATGTGGGAAGGTCTGACCACCCTTCGTGGGGCCGGTGGTATTTCCATCTTGGTGTACGCATTGCCTGGAGCTCCTTAAATCGGTAGAAGTAGAGTGCCTGGTGGGGGCTTGGCTGTTCGCCGGCGAGCATGGGCATGATGTTTTTGCCGTCTATGGACCGGTCATGGGGCGGATTGCAGCCGGCAAGAGCGAGAGAGGTTGTAAACAGGTCGAAGTTCATGCTCATCCTGTCGCAGACCGCTCCGGGGGGCAACACCCGTGGAAAGCGGGCCAGGCCGGGCACGCGCATTCCCCCTTCCAGTGTTTGTCCCTTTCTGCCGCGCAATGCGGCGCGCCCCTCGAACCAGGGGCCGTTGTCGGAGGTGAAGAAAACAAAGGTGTTTTCAAAAAGCCCGTACTTCTCCAGTGCATTAAGAATCTCGCCTACCGAGCAGTCGATCTCTTCCACGCAATCTCCGTAAATTCCGGCTTTGGAACGGCCCCTGAACTCGGCTGACGCGTGGAGGGGAATGTGGGGAAAGGTATGTGCGAAGTAGAGAAAGAAAGGCCGGTCATGGTTTTGTGACAGCCAGTCAAGGGCCTCGTTGGTATACTTCCCGGTGAGCAGGTCCTGGTTTACGGGATGGCCCTCGACCACCTGCCGGTTCCTGTAGAGCCGGAGGGGGAATGCATCGTTGGAATGGAGGATGCCGAAGTAGTGATCAAACCCCCGCCTGTCGGGCAGGTACCGGGGAAGGTCGCCCAGATGCCACTTGCCGATGCAACAGGTCGAGTAGCCGGATTCTTTCAGTTGGTCCGCCAGGGTTATCTCTTCCACCGGAAGTCCCCACGGCATGTCGTAATACGCATACTCCAACGCGGCCAGCAGGAACAGCTCCTTGGGCACAAACACGAAATTCACCCCTGACCGTACCGGGTACCTGCCGGTAAGCAGACCCGCACGGGAAGGCGAGCACACCGGCGAACAGGAGTAAAACGAGGTCATCCTTACACCTTCATCAGCAATCCGGTCGATATTGGGTGTGGATATGCTGTTCGAGCCGTAACAGGAGAGGTCTCCCCACCCCAGGTCATCAGCCATGATGATGACGATGTTGGGAGGCGATGAACGGGCCGGCGATATGCCCAGTCCCGCGGCTGCCACGGCCATCGAGCCCATGGCCTGACGCCGATTCAGGTCGTTTTCCATGTGACTGTCCTTGTCCTCCGATACCGGTTACTACACTTCTTTTGAAGATTCTACACTCTTTTTTTACCATATATCAAGCCGGGCGGCAAAGCGGGTTTGCCGGCTGTTCGGCCCTGGGTTATCATTTAAAGAATGCGCGGTACAAAGGGAAAAATTGAAAAAAGCTTTGTATGGTTCTGGTTCATAATTATTTTTTTATTTCTTCTTTGTGCTTATTGTGAGCGCAGGGATTCCGGAGAAAAGCCGGCAAGCCATTCGAAGGGAATAAAAAACAAAACCAAGCTTACGCCGTCATGGAAAAGCATTCACCATTTGCCTTCCAGCGTTATACTTCGGGATGAAAAAAACGGCAGCATTCTTCCGCTTTCGCGTCGTTTCCGGACCGAGAGTTATAACTATCCCGGCCTGGTCGATCTTTGCAACCGCGAGTGCCTGGAGGAGGTAGTGTCTCCCGGCAAAACCGAGTTTGAAAAAATGCGTCTTTTGAACGACTGGGTGAACAGCCAGTGGGAGAGAGGCTTTCCGGAGTCCTATCCTCCGTGGAACGCCAACGTGATCCTTCCCCTCATCCGGTCCGGCACCAGCGGCGGGTTCTGCGCCCAGTACGCGGTGGTCATGGTGCAGGCTTGCCTGTCACTGGGATGGCAGGCCCGCTACCTTGATACGGCTCATAAAAGTCAAGAAGCACACCTGACCCACTTCACGGTCGAAGTATGGTCCAACCAATTCAACAAGTGGATATTGCTGGACCCGTTTTTCGGCTGCCATTTCGAAAAAAACGGCGTTCCTTTATCAGCTCTCGAGCTCCACAACTTCCTGGTCAACAAAAAGACCGACAATGTCGAGTTTGTCAAAGGAGACGGAAAAAACGTCATTAACAACCTCAAGGACCTATCCAAGGGAGACGTCCTTGCCCGCTATTATCACATTGCGGTGGATTTGAGAAACGATCACATGAGCCGGCCGCACGGCTTTTACAACCGTCGCCAGAACTACCTCTCCTGGCGCGACGGGTTCACCAGCGGCAGAAAGGACGTGTTCAATTATTTCGCAACCGGCAAAGAGCGTTTCAACTTCCCCTTAAACCAGCTCCGTCTTTCGGTCAAGGGAGGAGAAGATGACACGTTGAATGTTATGATCCTGACCAATACCCCGGGACTCGAAAGCGTAGAGATTAAAGAGGGCAAACAGTGGAAGAGATATTACTCACCTTTTGAGGCGGAGAACAGAAATCCCGCCCTGGATTACACCTTTTCTTCACTTTACGGGGGCGTCTTCATCTACAGGTGGAAGCTTACTCCCGGCAAGAATGAACTGCGAGCCCGGTCAATTAACGTGCGGCAGGTAAAGGGACCCGAGTTTTACCTCAGAGTGCGAAAATTCAAAAGCGAAGGACGCAAGAAAACTTTGAAGAAGCCTTCCCCCAACCCGGAGCCAAAGGAGCACTAGTGTCTTGTCAAGCTTACACTGACGCATAGTGTGCGAGCGACTGATA
>CAYQTK010000242.1:0-6081 GCA_964420375.1 uncultured bacterium | reverse complement strand
ACCTTGTCCACGTTCTGGTACATCATGCCCAGCCATCCCTGGTGGACCAGCTTGGTCACGGTCGCGGGTCCTACTCCGCCGGTCTCCAGGGTATAGGCGTCGGCCTTGGCCCGGGCAGAGGGGTCGGTGTCGCCGTAGGGCTTTTTGCCGTCTTTGCGGAACGATGTCGCCGCATCAATGATCAGGCATCCCTGTTTGAGCATGTCCGCGGTAAAGAAGTACTCGGTGTCGGAATGTATCTTGTAAGGGTGGAACCCCATGCAGGCGAAAACAATGTCTCCCCTCAAAGAGAGCTCCTTGTAAACCTTGAACTGGGTCTCCTTGTCGTAAGAGCCGCCGGTGCCGTTCCTGGTGTGCAGCGGTCCCAGCACAGTGGCGTTAAAGCGCTTCAGGATGTTGAACAGCGGCTCGCCCACGATGTTGCTCCTTCCCGCCACCAGTATCTCGTAGCCTGCAAAGTCGGACATGCCGTCGGGCCGGAGCTTGACCCCCCTCTCGCGGGTCATGTAGACGCTTGCCAGGTCGAGCATCCCCCGGGGGGTGCAGCAGTCGAAGTAGCGCTCCGCTCCCAGGGACATAAGCCCCAAAGTCTTCTGGTTAAGACCGTCGCCGTCCTTGGCCAGGTTTATCCGGTTGCAAAGCGTCTGGGTGTTGATGGCCTTGCCTGCCTGTCCGCCGAAGGGAAGCTGGAACATGAGGATGGAGATCGAGTCGTCCTTGTTCCACTGGTCAAGCTTTTCGTAAAGCTCGGCCGCGGTGACTGTCGAGGGGAACTCCTCCACCATGCTGGAGAGGCCCGAAAGCTCGGTGGTCTTGGACTTCATGCCCACGTAGCTGCGGGAAGCCGCTACTGCGGGGTCGTCCTTGTCGCCGACCAGCACGGTGAGGACCTTGTGCTCCGAAGGCTTGATGTCCTTTAAAGCCGACACCTCGGAAAGGAACTCCGACCGACGCTTCAGCTCCGGGATGAGAACGTCCTGGTAGCCTTTGGGATACTTCTGCTCGCCCTTTACAACGCCCGAGCCGTTGATGACCCGGCTGTAGTCCTCTCCCCGAAAAGAGCGGGCGATAAGGTGATTGAAGTCGTCCTGTGCAAACAACCAGTGGTTCATTCCTCCGATACGGTCATTGTACTCTCTGTACGCCATAATAATACTCCTTCATTACATTTTTTTCGAAAGAATTTAAGCCAGATAGAAAACTTCCGGAAAAACTCTTGATTACTTCGAAAAGACACCTCTTGCCTAAAGATACCCCATCATAAAAGACTTCTCACATGCTGTCAAGAAGGTGTGGCTTCCCTTTCGGGTTTGACACGGCGCTTTTCCGGCTGGTATGTTTGATCTCGTTTAACAGGGGAGGGGGCTCGTCATCGCCATTGAAAACAACAGACCAAAACGATTTGCTGAGGGGATCAACCATAGCCGGCCGGCTTGGAGGCGAATCATGCAAAGCATAAGCGGTTATTTGAAAGCAAAGGTATTAGCGGCTTTTAATGTCATTTCGTTATTCTGTTTTTTTTCACCCTCCCTTTCCGCGGAAGATTCCGCGACCGGCCTTTCCGGAAAAGAGTATACAGACGAGGGACTATATTTTCGGGCCCGCCCAGGATTGGGGCTATCAAGTGAGGACCGACTCGGTCCGCTCTAATCAATACTTCCCGCAAAGCTGGAGCCTGAAAGTAAGCTCTGACGGAGAGCGACTTTAAGGGCAAGGATGTCGCCGGTAAGGTGGTCCTGGTCAAATGGGGCCACCGCATATTGAACCTGATCTCTCTCGGTGCGCTACGGGAATCCTATCAAAGAGCGATCGAGCACGGCGCGGCCGGCTACATCCTCTATTTCACAAATACTCCGGGCAACAGCTACTGTCTTGTCAAGATTGAAATGACGCATACCGTGCGAGCGGCTTTCTTCGCGACTTTCTTCGCTCGCACTAAAATTATTTTTCTTGGAGGCGACAAAAAACGCTTGAGAGGGCACCAGTTGATTTTACGTGCCGCGGTCCTGGCCGAAACGACTTTTTACGAAGGCATGAATATTAATCTCCTCAATAAAATTAAAGAAAACATCCCAACCCAGCACCGCCCCCAAAGAAGTGGCGAAATTGTTGAAGTGCGCCGGATTGAATTGAAAATTTCTTTAATATCGAGTAAAATATAGATGGTTGGGTCTAAGGACAAATCGGTTTTACAGCCTTTGATGGGGGGGCAGGACAAACCGATTGGAGGGTTGACTATTCCTTACAGTAAGGCTCTGAAAGCGGATGTAACCGGCGCGTTGCGAGGAGGCGGAAAATGCGGAAGGGGAGATGGATTCTGGTTTCGGTTTTTCTTTTGCTTTTGTCGAGCGCACCCGCGGGATCGGCCATATATTATTACGTGGACGAGAACGGTGTCCGGCATTACACCAACCAGCCCGAGTCCGCACAGTACAAGCGGCTGTATCTCTGGGACAACGAGAAACGCGAGCCTGCGCCCGCGCCGGCGGGCAAGGACTTCACGAGGATCATCCACCAGGCCTGCGCTCATTACCGGCTTGACCCTGCCATGATCAAGGCCATGATAAAGGTGGAGTCCAACTTCAATCCCAAGGCGGTTTCCCCCAAAGGCGCCACGGGACTCATGCAGCTTATGCCCGGCACCGCCCGCGAGCTCGGGGTGAGCGATCCCTATAACCCCGTGGAGAACATCTGGGCGGGGACCTATTACATTAAGTGCATGATAGTCAGGTTCAAGTACAAGTACGACCTGGCGTTCGCAGCTTATAACGCCGGACCAAACGCGGTCGAGCGATACCACGGCATTCCGCCTTACTCGGAGACGAGAAGGTACGTCAAAAAGGTCAACTACTACTGGAGGCTCTACCGCAGAAGGTAACTGATGGAAGATACCCCCAAAGCGCCGATCTGGAATATCGCCAACTACCTGACCATCGCCAGGATACTGGCCATACCCGCGTTCATTGCAATTTTGATCATGGTGGAACCGGAGACCTATGACCCGGACTGGTTCCGGCCCGTGCCCGCGGAGCCGCAGGGCAACAACTTCATGTTGTGCGTTATCGCAGCCATACTCTTCGGCCTGGCCTGTATTACCGATTACCTGGACGGCTACCTGGCGCGAAAGTATGAGCTGACCACCAACCTGGGAAAGCTCCTCGATCCGCTGGCTGACAAGCTGCTCGTTATCGGGGCCATGATATTGCTGGTCGAGCTCCACCGGCTGCCCGGCTGGATGGCACTGGTGGTGATCGCCAGGGAAGTGGGAATTACCGCTCTTCGCGGAATCGCCGGCGAGCAGGGAATGGTGATATCAGCGTCCCGGCTCGGAAAGTACAAGACCGCCATCCAGATGCCCGCGCTGGTGGGACTTATTGTCTATTACGACTTCCCCTATTTCATTTTTGTTGACGTCAACAGCTTTGCAGCGGGGCTTGTCCTTTTCACCATTGCAGTTGTCATGACCGTCTGGTCCGGAGTCGACTACTTCATAAAGTTCTGGAAATACATGGTCTGAAAGCTCGCCTTTTCCTCGTCCGACCTTACGGCAAAGGGCGGAGCCTTCTGCTATACTTTTTACCTGGAGAGCTGATGGCATATCAAAGACACGGATACGGCGGCGGATACCGATACGTTAGGAGACCCTCCGGCGGAGGTTTCGGAGGGGGCGGGCCCCTGAACTTCTTCGGTCCACTTACCGACACCGTCAAGTATTTGATCATCGCCAATGTTGCCGTGCTTCTGCTCATGTTCCTGCTGCCGGACCCCAAAGGCGTCTCCACCGACCCCGTTTACCAGAGGTCGGACATTGTGGGCAAGTACCTTTCCCTGGTGCCGGCCGAGGTCTTCCCCGGACTCCAGTTATGGAGGCTTGCCACCTACATGTTCCTCCACGGCGGAGTGTTCCACATCCTTCTCAATATGCTCATCCTCTGGTGGTTCGGCTCTCCCCTCGAGCAGATATGGGGACGTAACAAGTTCTTAAGGTACTACTTCATTACCGGCATCGGCGCCGGAGTCGTGTGCGTGCCTTTCTATTACCTGTTCGGAAGCCCGGTTGCAACCATCATCGGGGCCTCCGGGGCCATCTTCGCCCTGCTCATGGCTTTTGCGCTCATCTACCCCAATGCAGTGGTGTACCTGTGGTTTTTTATCCCCATCAAGATAAAGTACCTGGTGATCGGCTTTGTAATAATCGAGTTCCTCTCCACCATGAACAACGCCACCGGCCAGTCAGCGTCCAACGTGGCCAGCATAGCCCACCTCTCCGGCATGGCTGTGGGATACTTCTACTTGCGGGGTCTCATGGATATTCGCGCATACCTTAAGAGAAGGAAGATGAAAAAAGCGAGGGGGGCTTACCGGGTCATGAAGGACGAAGACCGGGACAGGGACGGCCGCGGACCGTGGCTGCATTAATCCGCGGATATGCAGAGACAGGTATCCGTTAATGCAGAGTTCAGCTTTCACTTGCCCTGCCTTGATTTCGCTGCCTTGACTTATAGCCCCGCAGATGATTAATTAGAAGTCTCTAATACAATATCTTAACAAACTGACAAGGAGGCTGGAGATGAAAACCATTAAGGACCTGTTGACTGAGCGCGCCGAACAGCATGGTGAGAAGACCTTTCTTTTCTGGGAAGACGACGAGATAAGCTACAACCGCATGCTTGACATCGCCCGCCGGGTTGCTTCCAGCCTTGCTTTGCGGGGGCTTAAAAAGGACGACAAGGTATGTGTCTGGCTTTACAACCGTCCGGAGTTCATCTATCTCATGTTCGGTAATGCTTTTTCGGGAACGGTTCTGGTACCCATCAACACCCAGTTCAAGGCTGACGAGGCCCGGTACATTATTCAGAACTCGGAAGCGCGCATACTCATCACCCAGCCGGAGTTCGCGGACATGGTGGATAAAATCCGTCCGGAGTGCGAGAACCTGGAGGAGGTGATCATGCTTGATGAAGCTCCGCAGGGCACGTCTCCTTTCGAGGAGATGTACGATCCTTCGGAGTTTGTGGAGCGCGACATCAACGAGGACGACATAGCAAGTATTATCTACACCTCGGGCACGACGGGCTATCCCAAGGGAGTGCTTCTTACTCAGTACAACTACTGGTTCAACGCCTGGGAGGTCACCGTGGCGGCGAAGATGACCGAAGCGGACCGCTTCATGTGCATCCTTCCGCTCTTTCACGTCAACGGACAAGTAGCCACAGTGCTCGCCCCCTTGTCAGCAGGAGCAGCCATGATCCTCCTCAAGGGCTTCTCTCCCAAGGACTTCCTGCCCAAGCTGGAGAGGTACCAGGCCACAGCCTTCTCCGGCGTGCCCACTGTCTACGCCATCCTGAACAACCTTCCCGACGCGGAACAGTACGACCTGTCCAACCTGCGCTTTTGCATCTGCGGGGCCGCGCCCATGCCGGTCGAGGTGTTCGAGACCTTCGAGAAAAAGTACAACGCCCACATCATGGAGGGCTACGGTCTTTCGGAGGGGACCTGCGCGAGCTCCATCAATCCCATTGACGGGACCCGCAAGGTGGGTTCCATCGGCCTTCCCCTCGAGGGCCAGGAAATAAAGATCGTGGACGACAACGGCAACGAGAAGAAGCTAGGCGAAGTGGGCGAGATCGTCATCCGCGGCGACAACCTTATGAAAGGCTATTACAAAAACCAGGAGGCCACCGCGCAGACGTTGAAGAACGGCTGGCTTCATACCGGAGACCTGGGGTATAAAGACGAGGACGGTTACATTTTCATCCAGGGACGCAAAAAGGAGATGATCATCCGCGGCGGCGAGAACATCTATCCCAAGGAGATAGAAGAGGTCCTTTACAAACATCCCGCCATCATGGACGCGGCAGTGGTGGGCATCCCCGACAAGATATGGGGCGAAGAGGTGGGCGCATTTTTGGTGCTCAAGGAAGGCCAGGAGTTAAAGGAAGAAGAAGCCATTGAATACTGCAAGGAAAAGCTGGCCAATTACAAGTGCCCCCGCATGGTCTTCTTCTGGGACCAACTGCCCAAAACGGCAACCGGAAAAATCCAGAAAAACAAGATCGTCCAGCAACACATGAACCAGAA
>CAYQTK010000241.1:0-6120 GCA_964420375.1 uncultured bacterium | reverse complement strand
CCCGTTCGGCGGCGAAAATGTCGAGCCTAAAAATATGCGCTTATTTTGGGTCTAGTGCTCTGTCAAAAGCTTTCTGGAAAATAGAAAACAGCTTTTTGGAGAATAGAAAATAATCGTGCGAGCGGCTTTAGCCGCGATCTGCATTGGACCCGTTCCCCTTTTTTCGAGTGAGAAAGCTCTAGTGCTCTGTCAAGCGATTTCCGTCGCTTACGCCTTCCAATTATTCGCGAGTTCCTCTTTGGATTCCACGTCCGACTCTGCTATCTTTATATTCAGGCTCGCTTCTATAATGTTTGCCGGGGAGAGACTATCATGACTGAACCTTTGGCCCAGACACCGGGCGGGCAAAATCCTGCTGCAATTGAATCGTTAAAGCTTTCCCGGCCCGCCCGGCTGCGCAAGCTTATACTTGACGCTCCTTACGAGATATGCATCGAACGGGCGCGTTACTACACCGAGTCTTACCGGAACACCGAAGGCCAGAGCCCCGACCTCCGCGCGGCCAAGGCTTTTGCCCACACCCTGGCCAACATGAGCATCTACATCCTGCCTGATGAGGCCATAGTGGGAAACCGCTCGAGCAAGCTGGTGGCAACCGTCATTCCGGTCGAGCGCGGCGAGATCAACCTTGTCCTCGAACTCGAGCTACCCGGCCTGGTAAAACGCAAGGACCGCCCCTTTTATATCTCCAGGGAAGAGAGAAAAGAGCTGTTGGAAGACATCTTCCCTTACTGGAGGGGCAAGACCGTCCGGGAGCTGAAAAAGAAGCTGTGGAAGGAGAACGGCCTGTTCAAGCCCATGAACCTGTCCGCGGCCGCCACTTACGACCGCATCCGGGGATTTGGCGCAGGCGCGATCTACAAGCAGGTCAAGCAGTCGCGGGGGAACCCCAAAGTCATGGCCAGCGCAGTGCAAGACATCCCGGTGAATAATCCCGGCCTGGTGATGAACGTGTTCGACGTGCAAGGTCACCTGGTTGTGGGACATAAAAACCTGATTGACGAAGGCTTCCAAGGCGCGAAACAACGCGCTGAACAGCGGCTTAAAAGCGCAGCGGACCAGGTTTCGCGCGACTTTCTGGAGTCGGTGATCATCTGCTGCGAGGCTTCCCGCGACTTTGCGGCGCGCTATGCAGTGCTGGCGCACGAACAGGCCAAGGCAACGAAAGACCCTGCCCGCCAACAAGAGCTGGAAGCGGTGGCCCGCCGTTGCGAGCGGGTCCCCTGGCTTCCGCCCCAGGACTTCCGTGATGCTGTGCAGTGGCTGTGGATGGCCCAGAACATGGCGGTGATATCCTACGGCATGCCCGGCGTGCTGGCCTTGGGACGGGTCGACCAGTATTTGTGGCCTTACTTGCGCAAAGACCTCGAGTCCGGCAGGATCAGTGAAGAAGAGGCCCTGGCTCTCATTGAAGAGCTCATCGTAAAGCTCTCTTATAACCTGCTTGTCCTGCCTCCTTACGGCAAAGACACCGGAAGCGAACTGGGCGCGGACAACATGGCCGTCACCATCGGTGGCGTTGACAGAAACGGGGAGGACGCAGTCAACCCGCTCACCCACCTTTTTATACAAGCCACCGAGACCATGCAACACATGACCAACTCGGTGTCCTTTCGCATAAGCTCGAACTCGACTTCCGAGTACGTGGAGAAGGCGGTGGCAGTACATCGGTCTGCAAACGGCCCGTCCATCTTCAACGACGATGCTATTGTGCCCGCGCTTTCCGGCTCGGGCTACTCTGTGGAGGACGCCCGCGACTATGCCATTATCGGATGCGTGGAGCCGACCTCTGACGGCAACACCTTCGGCTGTACGTCGGGCAATGACATCTCCCTGGTGGGCGCTCTCGAGATGACGCTCCACAACGGCAGGCTGCGCATGATAGGCAGAAAGATGGGGCCAGAAACCGGCGAAGTCTCCGGGTTCAAAAGCTTCGAGGATTTCATGGACGCCTATAAAAAGCAGGTGTCCTTTTGCGTGGACTTCATCAAAAGAGGCACGGAGCTAAAAGACCGCGTGTATGCGGAACACTACCCCTGCCCTTTCATATCAACAACCTTGAAAGGATGCGTGGACAACGCCAAGGACGCCACCCGCGGGGGAGCGCAGTACAACTTCAACTCCATGTCCGGAAGGGGACTGGCCACTGCTGTGGACTCGCTGGCAGCCATAAGGAAGCTGGTCTACGAGGACGAAGAGCTCTCCTTAGAAAGGCTGGTCCGCATCCTTGACCGTAACTTCAAGGGGGAAGAAAAGCTGCGCCAGATGCTCCTTAACAGGTATCCCAAGTTCGGCAGGGACGACGATCATGTTGACGGGCCGGCAAAAGAGGTCGCCGGATTTTTCTGCCGGGAGGTCATGAAACACCGGCCGGAGCGCGGCGGTCTGTATCGTCCCAGCTTCTTCTCCTACGGCCTGCACGTGTTCGAGGGGTCGGTACTGGGGGCCACACCAAACGGCAGGCTCGCCGGAGAGCCGGTGTCCAACAGCCTCTCCCCTTCCAACAGGTCCGAGACCAACGGGCCGGTGTCCGCGCTCCAGAGCGTGGCCAAGCTCGAGCACGAGCTTATTCCCAACGGTGCCTCGACCAACATCAAGCTCCTGCCTTCCATGATCAAAAAACAGGCGGGACTGCAAAAGGTGGCCGCAATGGTCCGAGCCTACTTCAAACAGGGCGGAATCCAGGTCCAGTTCAACGTGGTGGATGACGAGGTACTCCGCAAAGCTCAACAGGACCCCGACTCCTACAAGGACCTGGTGGTAAGGGTCTCCGGATACAGCGCCTACTTCACGGACCTCGGAAAACCCGTCCAGGACGACATCATCCAAAGAGCCGCGTTTGACAGGATATGAGCCGGAAAGCCGGCGCAAGGCTGCTTCAACTCACACTATGCCCTGCCCTCCCGGCAGATCAACTCGCTGAAAACCGGTTTTTTAACGACTGTGTCAATTCGTATCTCGACTTTACATGAGATGAAAATTAATTACACTCTTGTCCAAGATTCGGAGAAAACCCGGATTTTAACAATTGATTTTATGACAAAAGCCGTTTTTCCCATGCAGAGCATAGAGGGGCGGCAAAACGTGTCTTTGTGCGGCCTCCAGGCAGGCAAGCGCAAAGACACGATGACGTTTCCATAATCGGAAAGCTCGAAACCGGAAAAGGAGGAGGAAATGAAAACAAAGCCCGGGGTTCTCTTTACGGCAAACTACGTACCGAACGAGCTGGTCCACGGCATGGACATGACCGACCTCATGGAGACGCGGTGGATGCGCAATCACGGTCCGTTCCAGATGTACATGTACGGTCATTACTTTGCCCTCTACTTTATCGCGGAGAACATTTCCAATCCCTCTACCGTCCTGGAAAGCCCGACATGGGAAGAGTTCGACCGGGAGCTTGACGAGGGGTACGATTATGTCTGCTTTCAACTGAAGAGCGTGCATACCGACAAGATAGCCCGCATGATAAAACGGGTTCGGGAAAAGAGCCCGCAAAGCAGGATAGTTATCGGCGGCTATGGAGTGGGAACGCTGGAAATCCCGGTTCCCGGCGACGTGAACGGCGACGCCGCCTATATCCGGGAAGAGTCCGATCATCTTTGCAGGGAGGAGGGAGTTCAATACATGCGCAAGTTGCTCGACGACGAGCCGGTTGACCGGGAGATTACCCAGTACCACGTTCCCACCTTCTCCCTGGGCGGTTTCCTGGGCAGGCAGGACGTTCACCTGCGCATTCCCACTATCCTGGTCAGCCTGGGCTGTCCCAACGGCTGCGACTTCTGTAACACCAGCGCCATGTTCAAGCAGCAGAAAATCCGGGTTGCCGAGCCGGAGCAGGTTTACCGCTACATCCGGAACTATCAGAAGCGTCTTAACTTCCAGCAGATAATCGTGATGTTGTGGGACGAGGACTTCTTCCAGGACCCGGATTACGTGCGCGAGCTGGGACGGCTTCTGCGGGAGGACAAGAAGATGTGGGGAGTCAAGTATTACACCTTCGGCTCCATCGAGTCTCTCTCGCAGTTTTCCGCGGAAGAGATCAGGGACTGCGGCTGCCAGATGATATGGATAGGTGTGGAGAGCTTCCAGAGCGGTCCTGACCAGACCGAAGACCATTACCGGAAACGCAGGGGCAAAGGGGTCAAGGAGATTTTCGAGGACCTCCGCAGCCACGGCATTCAGCCCACCGGCTCGCTGGTGCTGGGTCTTGACTTCCATACCAGGGAGAACCTGAAGGACGATATAGACAGGTTCGTGGACTTAAAACCCATGTTCTACCAGGTCTCCCACGTTCTTCCCTGTCCGGGGACCGCCCTTTACGACCGAATGATAGAAGAAAACGCCATCAACGAGGACTATAAATGGAAAGACCTCCACTTCTGGAGCAGCCATCTCATTAAATATAAAAACATTGACAAGGCCGGGGTAGAAGAGCTGTTCGAGTACGCCCATGACCAGCTCCGCGACGTGAACGGCCCGCCCACCCTGCAGATGATGGAAAGCCTTCTTGACTCGTACCAGCGGCTCAAGGACAAGCCGGACAAGTTTCACCGTTCCCTGGCCAGGCGGGACCAGCTTATTGCTTTCGGCTTCTCGGCGTTCCTCGAATCCATAAAGCAGCACCATCCCAGCTCGACGGTCCGGGAAAGGGCGCGGATGCTGGAGGAGCGCTGCGACCGGGAGATAGGAGAGCCCAAGGAGCTGAAAAAAGACATGATAAGAGCAGCAGCCAGGTACATCTCGAGGAACATGGAGAAAAAGGTAAACTCGACACAGCCGACGCCATCCTCCGATCCGCCGACTCGCTGGAACTATTACAACACCTTTGGCGACGATGTTCTCGTCAAAAAAGGCAGCGGGACACAAGAGGCCGGCCCTGCTCAAGAAGGCTGGTTCGTCTCCGGGGAGGGTCTTCCCGAAGTAATCGAGGACATCAAGACCGAGCTTAAAAACCTTGCTTGTCAAGGCAATGAACCGTTATAGAAGGAGAGAGCAATGCCCTTGATCCGTACTCCTGATGAGAGGTTTGAGAACCTGTCGGGGTTTCCTTATAAGCCGCACTATGTTGAAGTTGACGGGCTTCGCATGCATTACGTTGACGAGGGCTCCGGTGAGGTCGTGCTTTGCCTGCACGGCGAGCCTACGTGGAGCTATCTTTACCGCAAGATGATACCCGGCCTGGCTGAAAAGCATCGGGTGGTTGCTCCCGACTTCATCGGTTTCGGCCGCTCGGACAAGTTCAGCAGGGTTGATGAGTACACCTACAAGATGCATCGAGACTCGCTGGCGGGGTTTATCAACTCGCTCGACCTGGAAGACATAACCGTTGTCGTCCAGGACTGGGGCGGACTCGTCGGGCTCCGGGTGGTAAGCCTGATGCCGGAGCGTTTCGCACGCCTGGTGATCATGAACACCGGCTTGCCCACCGGCAAGGGCCCACTTCCCGAGGCGTTTGTGCATTGGCGGAACTATGTCGAGTCCGCGCCCGACCTGCCCATAGGAAAGATCATGAAGTCTGCTTTTCACGGCCTGGATGCAGAAAACCCCATAGGGAAAGGCGCCGACATGCCCGACGAAGTGGTGGCCGCTTATGAAGCTCCCTTCCCTGCGCCGGAGTATAAAGCGGGCGCCAGGGCATGGCCGCTCATGGTGCCGGCCAAATCGGAAGACGAAGCAGCCCCCGAACTGAAAGCCGCCCAGGAGTTCCTGCCCTCCTGGAACAAGCCGGCGCTGGTCATGTTCTCCGACAAGGACCCCATCACCAGGGGAGGAGACCTATATTTCCGGCATTTTATTCCCACCGCAAAAGAACAGCCCGAAATCACTATCAAAGACGCCGGCCATTTCCTGCAGGAAGAAAAAGGAGAAGAGATAGCGGGACACATTATCGAGTTCATGGAGCGCACGCCTTTTTCCAACAAATGAATCAACTTTTCCAACCAGCTCTGAAGAACCTCTTTTTTCGCACAGGAAAGGCCTACCAAAACGGCCCTCTAAAACGACCATCGGACGAGAACCAAAAAATTTTTTCGCAAAAAGCGAATTTTCCCGTTGACGTTTTCAAGGAAAGTAGTTATACTTATATTATGGCGGGAAGGCTGAAAACGACCGACAGGG
>CAYQTK010000240.1:0-6156 GCA_964420375.1 uncultured bacterium | reverse complement strand
ACGCCAACGGCTACAAGATGATGAGCACCAAAGGTTTCGAGACCTTTTTCGCCAGCTTGACCGCTACTGACCAGGCAGCCATGGAGCTTGCCGTCTGGGAGAACCAGGGCTCTACCGTGGGTGAGAAACCTCCTGACGAAGTAAAGGACGATATCTCGGCCATTCTGGGTGACATGGCCCAGACCGAGTGGCTGGCTGATTCGCAGCGACTGGCGGAGATGATCCAGGTATGCCTGGCCCGGGTCATGAACTCCGAGAACCGGGGAGTCAAGCAGGCCCCCTTCAAGGTGCTGATGGAGGCCTCCATGCCCGCGGTCCTCGTCGAGGTCGGATTTCTTACTTCCCCTGAAGAAGCCAAGATGATCACCGACCCCCAGACCCAGGACAAGCTGGTGGACGCCATGGCGCTGGCTGTAGTCCGTTTCCGGGACACCACCAACCGAAGGCTGGGACTGGAATCTGCCGAGTAGGAACAAGAAATGCCGAAGACCGAAAGCCGCGACAACCTTACCATGCGAACAGTCAAGATACAGCGTAAGCCCATGAAGTACGCTGAAGGCAGCGCCCGTATCAGCGTGGGAAACACCCAGGTGTTGTGCAGCGCCAGCGTGGAGGCGGGCAAGCCCCGCTGGATGAAGTCCATGCCCGGAGGATGGGTCACCGCGGAGTACAGCCTCATACCCCGCTCGACACAGACGCGCAGCAGGCGGGAGCGCGGAAACATATCCGGACGCACCCAGGAAATCCAAAGGCTCATCGGCAGGTCCCTGCGCGCGGGCGTGGATCTGGAAGCACTGGAAAACCTTACCGTTACCGTGGACTGCGACGTAATCCAGGCGGACGGCGGGACCCGCACCGCTGCCGTAACCGGCGGGTTTGTGGCCCTCTACGACGCCTGCAAAAAGCTTTACAAGGAAAAAACGGTCTCCAGGTTTCCGATAAACGACTTCATCGCCGCAATAAGTGTGGGAATCGTGGACGGCGAGATAGTTCTTGACCTGGACTACTCCCTGGACTCGTCAGCGGACGTGGACATGAACGTTGTCATGAGCGGGTCGGGAAAGATAGTCGAGATACAGGGCACCGCGGAGGGGGACCTGTTCAGCCGGGCCCAGCTCGATAAAATGCTGACCGTGGCTTCCAGCGGCATCAGGGAGCTGATCTCCGCCCAGAAGAAAGCGCTCCGGGTATCGTGATGGAGATAGTCGTGGCCACCCGCAACCAGGGCAAGCTCGCTGAAATCCGGGATTCCCTTGCCGATCTTGGAGTGGTGCTCTTCTCCTTGGAGGACTTCCCTGATGTTCCCGCGGTCATCGAGGACGGCGAGACCTTTTACGAGAACTCGGTCAAAAAGGCCCGGGAGACTGCCTGGTACACGGAACGATTCGCCCTGGCCGACGACTCCGGCCTGGTGGTGGACGCGCTGGGAGGCGAGCCCGGAGTATGGTCCGCCCGCTATGCAGGAGAAGAAGCGGACGACAGGATGAACAACGACAAGCTCCTTGCAGAGCTCCGGGACGTTCCGGAACAGAACCGCACCGCCCGCTTCATATGCGTGATGGCGCTGGCTTCTCCAAAGGGGGAGCTGATTACCGCCCACGGCGCCACCGAAGGAAGGATCATGCAAGAGCCGCGGGGGGAGCACGGTTTTGGCTATGACCCCCTGTTTTACTCCATCGAGGCGGGCGCAGGGTTTTCGGAGATCAACAGGGAAGAAAAGCTCCGGGTCTCCCACCGGGGGAGGGCCTTACAGAACTTAAGAGAAAAGATCCGCGAATGGATGAGTACTTCAGGTACCGCGGCGCAATGAGCGGCCTTGCCGCGGGCGATGCTTTGGGCTGCCCGGTGGAAGGCCTGAAAGCCGGTCATATCAAGGAACTCTACGGAAAGGTAGACTCTTTTGTCGATCCTCTCACCGCCTGGAAAAAGAAACCCCACAGATGGCGGCTGCCGGGGCTGTACTCCGACGATACCCAGCAGGCACTCGCACTTGCAGACACCCTTTTAAAGTGCAACGGTTTTGACGCCCGATATTTTGCGAGCCTGCTTGCGGACATGGCCCGGGCGGACACCGGCGGAAAGTTCGGCGCCCACCGCGGCACCGGCAAAAACTTCCGCGGCTCGGTCCGAGCGCTCCAGGAAGGAGCAGAACCTTTTTCCGCGGGCATGCCTTCCGCGGGCATCGGGGCCATGATGCGCTCTGCACCGTGCGGTCTCTACTTTGGAGAAGACGAGGAAAGCGCCATGCGAGCTGCCATCGAGCAGGGGTTTGTGACGCACCGCGATCCCCGCGCGCCGGTCATGGCCGCGCTTTGCGCGGTGGCGACAGCAAAGAACGCAACCGGCAGGTGGGACGGGTCCGGTCCCGCGGAAAGGCTGTCCGACCTGGTTGACGTTGCCGGGCAAGCGGAGGACATGGCGAAGAAGGACTACATCCATTTGGTGCCGGTATCCTGCATGGACCGGTTCGGGCTGGTGAGGAGCGCAGTGGAGATGCTGCCGCGCCTTGTCGAGCTTCCGGAGCGGAGCATGGCCAGAAAACAGATAGTGGCGGAAGCCAACCGCCAGTTCCCCACGCACAAGATCACCGAGCCGGGCCAGGGATTCGTGATGGCTGCGGGCGTAACAGCGCTTTACATAGCCATGACCGCATCGAACGTGGAAGACGGCGTTATCGAGGCCGTGTCTATTGGTAAGGACACGGACAGCATGGCTGCGATCGTGGGTTCGATCATGGGCGCCCGCTGGGGAGAGGAGTCCATCCCGGAGACTTGGAGGAGTGGACTGGTGAACGCCGACCAGGTGGCCCTCCGGGGGGAAGCGCTTCTTTACAAGACCGGCGAAGGGCTCGGGCTTAAGGACCTGGTGTCCATGGAAGCGGAGTTCACCCGCCGCGAGGTCCGGGAGAGGGAGGAGCTTATAGCGAAGCTCACGAAGAAAGGCGAGTACACGCCCGCGGCAAGACCCAGGGCCAAGTCGAAAAAGGAAGAGGCCAAGCCCCGGATGCCTACCCAAGAGGAGCGCAAAAAAAAGAAGCAGAAACCCAGGCGTGTCAAGGCCCCCTGGAAACGCTCCGACTGGGAAGACTAGTGCTTGTTCACAATTGTTTTTGTCACCTACAAAAAACAGTTCTTGTGCGAACGGATTTCTTCGCGACTAAAGTCGCTCGCACGCAGTTTATAAATCTTGATGTGATCCTATGCTAGTGCTTGCTCACAATTATTTTGTCGCTTGCAAAAAGCAGTTTTTGGTGCGAGCGAGTTCAGTCGCGACTTATAAACTTAAATGTGATCCGCTGCTAGTGCTTTGTCAAACGTTTTTTATGGTATGCGAGAAAGTCGTGCGAGCGGCTTTAGCCGCGACTTTCGCAGATTTTCTTGTCCTTTTTTTCGTTTGACAGAGCACTAGTCCGGGTTCATGCCCGGCGCTTTTGTGGGGAACAGGTATTGATGAGGGTATTACTTGCCAGGCCGAACTCGCCTCTCGTGGTCACGCCGGTGCCGGTGGGACTGGGATATCTTTCCAGTGCAGTAAAAAAGGAGAGAAGCGACGAGGTCCGGGTCCTGGACGGGAGGCTTCTTAGGCTTTCTGCAGAGGAATTCGTGTCGCGGGCGATTTCCTGGTCTCCGGACGTGGTGGGCTTTACAGCGATGAGCTTTGAAGCGCGGGAGACCCTGGAGCACATCCGGCTTATCAAGGAGACAGACCCCGCCGTGACCGTGCTGCTGGGAGGACCGCACGCCACCGGTTTCGGCCCGGAACTCCTTTCCCGCTGCCGTGCCGATTACCTTGTTTTGGGTGAGGGAGAGCGGACCCTGGTGCATGTCCTCGATGCCCTGGAGGGTAAGGACACGCTGGAGGACAAAAAGGGGGTGGCATTCCGTTCCGGAGGCGGGATCATTTATAACGGACCGCCTGACCCCATCGAAGGCATGGACTCGCTCGAGGTGGACTGGGAGGTGCTGGCCCCGGAGAGCTACTTCGGCTTCCGGCAGCGGAACGCCATGAACACGGTGGCCCGCTCCGGCCGGCGGCTGCCGGTTTTCTTCAGCAGGGGCTGCCCTTTCGGCTGCGCCTACTGCCACCATATCTTCGGCAGGAAGTATCGGACGTTTGACATCAGCGCAAAGGTGGAGGAGATGAAGTCGCTGCGGGACAGGTACGGGGTGGACGAGTTCGAGATCATTGACGACACCTTCAACCTGAAGCTCGATCACGCCAAGGCGGCAATGGAAGAGATTATAGAAAAAAAGCTGGGAGCGGCCCTGGCCTTTACCAACGGGCTGCGGGCCGACCGGATGGACGCCGAGCTTCTTGAGCTCATGAAACGGGCGGGGGTCTACAGGATCGACTATGCCATCGAGAGCGCTACTGACCGCATCCAGAAGCTGATCCACAAGAACCTGGACCTTGGCCGCGCCCGGGATGTAATCAACATGACCGCGGAAAAAAGGATCATCACCGGGACCTATAACATGATCGGCTTTCCAACCGAAAGCAGGCAAGAGATGAAAAAAACCGTCGAGTACGCCCTGTCGCTGAAAAACCATATCGCCAGCTTTTTTTGCCTCATGCCTTTTCCGGGAACCGAAATAGCGGAGTCCGACCCTGAAACCAGCAGCCGCGTGCGCGAGATCGACTTCCGCGACGCTTCTAAAGCCATACTGAACCTCTCCGGTGCATCGGACCATGATATGGCCCGCCTCAGGAAAAGAGCCTACCGCAGGTTCTACTTCTCTCCCCTCCGGATGGCCAGGATAGCCCGCGACGTGCCCAAAAACGCGAGGCTTCTGGCTTCCGCCTTAGCCGTGCTCAAGCTCTCTTACAGGGATACGGCAAACTACTGAAACCGGATAAAGCATCAACCACCACTCAGGAGCCGGCGGAGATGATTAAGAAAAGCTGCTGCTCGGATCAGTGGAGCTGCGAATTGAACATACCGCTGTTCAGATAGTGAGATTCATCGGAAGGGAACAGGAAATCATTGATCCTTTCCGGACCGAGGATTTTTTCCATGTCCATGAGGGATATGATAAGGCGGATCAGCCGAATGCGGTCAGTGGGCTCGATATTTTTTTTGCCCATCAGCATAAGTCCCATGTCCCGGGGAGGGAGGTCATATCGCCAGCATAGCTCGAGGTACTCGTCCTTCTTGGAGAAGTACTGGTCTTTCAAGTCGTCGAAAGCCTTCTCAATTGGCGGCGATTCAGGCTCATACATTTTTATTCTCCATTAACGGCTCTTCGGCCGTTTCGCCTTCTGTGGCTGTTCTCCGCGGTATCGTACCGCCTCTTATAACCCCCGCTTCATAAAGCCCTGTCCTTACTTTAGGACACCCCGACCTTATAAAGGTTCCTTACTTGCTTCCGCTTTCGGGGCTGGTTTCCAGGAAGAGCAACATCCAGGGCATAATTCTTCCTTTTAATTAAGAGACGCAGATTTTACTCCGATCTTCCCGATTATTTTGCCTCCTTTTAAAAACTCGTTTATTTTTAATGGAGCCTCTTCAAAAGGTCTCGAAGCTCTTTTTTGTCCTCCTCTGTTACTTCTCCCACCGGCCTCTTTTGGGGAGGCTCCGGTTCATCCGTGCTTTTTCCGGCTGATTCCGCTGCTGCATTATCTTCGGTACTGCTGTCAACCGCACCGTTCTTGCCGGCCGGGCTCCGCGGGGGGGGACTGACCTGCTCCCTTTCAGCTTCCGCAGGCTTATCCTCCCGCGGAGACTTTTTCTGTGCTTGTTCGACTTCGTCTGGAAAAGACCTTTGTTTCCAAGCATGGGAGACTTCGTCCAGCCGGTCCACCATCAGTGACAGGCTCTCCAGGCAGCTCTTTCTGAGCTTCGAGTCCGAGTCGCTGAAAAACAGCCACCATCCCGACGCTGCGAATAACCCCAGGACAATGCCCCACTTAACCAGCTTTCCGCCTATGCTGCCTTTACTCTTCTTTCCCCTGTTCGACCGCGCACCCTGCTTTTTCTTTTCAGCCACGTCAACCTCCGCATCTTCCGCTTTCGAAGTTCCGCAATCCAGTGTGCACCCGTTATCCTTTGCCAATGTTTATATTACCATAAAACGATGGAAAAGGAAAATGAAAGCGGCCCTCCGGGCCTGCGACATAGAAGGGGGTTCCGGATTTGACTCTTCTTTTTTGCCGTGT
>CAYQTK010000239.1:0-6192 GCA_964420375.1 uncultured bacterium | reverse complement strand
GCTTTCATAAGTTCCGGCTTGCCGGAACTTACAAAAAGGCGCCTCGTAAACTGCGGGCCTTTTGTGGAGCGCATCTCCGACAAGCAAGCTTCCCGGCGGAGAAAGCGGACAGCAAGCTGCCGCACTCCAAAACAGCGCCGCAAAAGTAAATTAAACCTCCGTTTCGCATCGGGCACGAACTACTTGTTTTTCTCTTGCATAAGTTCTTCCAGGACCGGCAGCTCTGCCGTGTAAAGGACGTGGCTTTCTCCGTCCACCAGCGCGATGGTGTGGCCGGACACGGAAAGGTCCCGGCACCTCCACTTGGGCGATGCAATTTTTAAAAGAATGCCCGAGCGAAGATACTCGTCTTTTATGGCCTTTCGCGTATCCACCGCGTAAATGAGATCCTTCCAGAGCGAGCTGTTCATCTCCAGCGACAGTCCTCCCTTGCATGCCAGGCCCCGCGAGAAGCCGGCGTTGCGGTACCGGGCAACTATCGCATCTTCGGCCGTTCCCTCGTCAAAAGCCTTTTTGTAATCAACCACCAGGGTCTCGTAATGGTGCATGTACTCCGAGATGAGCATGCGAAGCTTGCCGTCCACCTTGAGCATGTCGCATCCCACCGGCGCCTGCAAGGTGGTGTCAAAGCTGCCGTCAAGTACCGCGACCTTGCGCTCCAGGCTGGCGCTGATGTCTATGTCGTAGACCCGCCGGGAAAGGCGGTCGACGAGGTAGAGTCTTCCCTGGTGAACGGCTGCGCCGTGGTCCCGGTGCACGGCCCAGGGGACCCGGAAGTTACCGCGCGGCTTGCGGGCAGACCGGTCAAGGTAATATATTCTTGCAAAGTGCGTTTTCGGATGATGGGTTGATATGAGCCAGCCCTCCCGGTAAGACGCCACCGACCGCGGTCTCTCCTCCGGGCTTAGAAGAGGAAGGTCGTCTCGCCTCTCCCACTGCGGACGCAGCTCCGCAGGCTCGAGCATGGAGACTATCTGGGTATACCCTCCGGCGAAGAGAAGAAGGGCAACCGCCAAAGACGGAAGTATAAACTTCATCGGCGTCCAGAACCGGGTGGGAGTGCCTCCCTGCTCGCGTATCTGCCGGTCTTGTCGGATCACCCCGGGAAGGTCGTACTTCCAGTAAAACCCCCTTTTCAGCCGCAAAAAGCTCTGCACCACGGAAAAGGTCATGACCACACAGAAGACCGGCAGCAGGACGGGCGCGAGGTTCAGGCCGGTAAAGGCCCAGATCATATAGATGCCGTAAAGCACGTACTTGCTTCGGAAGATGTACTGCATGGGTATGTTGTGCGCGTTCTGGAGCACGCTGAAGGTTATCATGGCCAGATAGATCATAATGTAATACGCTCCGACCTGGCCGTCGACCATGTTGTACTGGATAAATCCCAGGGTGATGACCACCATGCCCAACTGGTCGGCAACAATGTCGGTGAACGCTCCCGCCTGGGTAGGACGGTTAAGATACCGGGCATACGAGCCGTCCAGCCCGTCGATGATCACGTACAGGAGAAGGAAGAAGAACGCGCGGTAAGGATGGGACACGAACCAGATTACCACGCCTACAAGCATGGCCAGGCCGGTATACGTCAGGGTGTCGGGATGGACTCGCAGCTTGAAAAGAACGGGACAGACGGCATTGAAAATCCGGTTCTTGAGGTCGACCGCACGCGCAGCGCCGCCCCGCTCGGAATCCGTAAAATAATTAAAAAACGACATGGATGGTTTCAGCGTCCTTGTTCGGAACTCAATGTAATAATGCCCGAGGCTTTTCGCACTGTCAAACCGTTATGATATGCCCCGCAGCCGCCGCTCCGAGGACTCTTTTGACAAGTAACACTCCATAAAATATATTGGCCTTTACAGGAAAGAAAAAAAAGGAGTGTTTAATGAAAGAAAAAAGAATGCTGCTTCCGGTGGCCCTGGTTCTTGCCCTGTGTCTTACCTGCGGCTGTTACGCCATCGTCGCCAAGTGGGCCGACATACCCAAGGGACACATTAAAGAAACCACCAAAGAAATGAACGTGATGGTCCCCATGCGCGACGGCACCAGGCTGGCCACCGACATCTACCGGCCGGCCAGGCCCGGCAAGTATCCTGCAATCCTCTCCAGGATACCCTACGGCACGGACGACTCCGAGTACTACGGCTATATAGGCAAGTACTTCGCCAGGAACGGTTACGTTATGCTGACCCAGGACTGCCGGGGGATCGAGAACTCGGAAGGGACATGGTACCCCCTGATATTCGAGATTCCCGACGGTCGCGACACAGTGGAATGGATCAAGAGACAATCATGGTACGACGGCAACCTGGGAATGATCGGCGCGTCATACTTCGGCTATACCCAGTGGGAGACAGCACTGGACAACCCTGAC
This sequence comes from uncultured bacterium, assembly GCA_964420375.1. Classification (GTDB taxonomy): domain Bacteria; phylum RBG-13-61-14; class RBG-13-61-14; order RBG-13-61-14; family DATKZS01; genus CAYQTK01. Next base: position 3,815 of record CAYQTK010000239.1, on the reverse strand, counting down.
GTGACCTGCATGGTGCCCCTCTTTACATCGCCCAATATGTTCGACATGGTCATCAACGGAGGGGCTCTCGAGTACATCATGGTGGAAGGATGGCTAGCCGGCATGGAAGCGCAGGTGGGAGAAAAAGAATGGGACCCCGACTTCGAGAGCGGCTACTTTAACGCTCCCATGAGAGAAGCAGGCCCCATTGACATGGGAGCCATTAGAAAAAACCCCGCTGAATATTCTCCCATGGCACTGCTCGAGCATCCCGGAGACGTGCAGAACAAGGCCCCCGGAGACTTCGATACCTATTACGAAACTGTCAGCGCGCCCGCACTGCTTATTGGAGGATGGTTCGACCAGTTCCTCCAGCCCCAGCTCGACGACTTCATCGCCATCCGCAAAGAGGGCAAAGGCAACGCCCGCAAGTCGAGACTTATCGTGGGGCCCTGGACCCACGGCGTTCCCCGGTCGGACATGGAAAAAAACAATTATGCCGGTATCAAGATGTTCCTTCACGAATCACTGGAGTGGTATGAAAGGTGGCTCAAAGGCGTACAGAACGGGATCGAGGACGAAGCGCCGGTGAAAATTTTCGTCATGGGCGAAAACGTGTGGAGAGACGAACAGGAGTGGCCCCTGAAGCGTACCGAGTATACCAACTATTACCTCCACTCCGGGGGAGACGCCGCGCTTGGCAGGAAAGGAAGCGGAATGCTCTCCATTAGCGCGCCACAGGAAGAAGAGCCCGCGGACAAGTACAAGTACGATCCCAAAAACCCCCGTCCCACCAAGGGCGGGACCTTCCAGCCCTTTACCGGAATTCCCGCGGGCAGCTTTGACCAGTCCGAGTTCCTTGACAGAGAGGACACCCTGATCTTCATGACCCCCGAGCTCAAGGAAGGCGTAGAGGTCACCGGGCCCATCAGCGTGACCCTTTACGCTTCAAGCTCGGCAAAGGACACCGACTTTACCGCCATGCTAATGGACGTGCACCCGGACGGCAAAGCCATGTACATCCAGGACGGATGCGTTCGCGCCCGCTACCGTAACGGTTACGAGGAGGGAATGCCTTTAAAGCCGGGCAAGGTCTACGAGTTCACCATCGACCTGTGGTCCACTTCCAACTACTTCAAGCCGGGACACCGCATAGCGGTAGAGATAAGCTCATCCAACTATCCGCAGTTCAACCGCAACACTAACGGTGGAGGACAGGGAGGAATCGACAACATAGTGGTCGCCGAGCAGACCGTGTATCACAGCAGGGAGTATCCCTCCCACATCACCCTGCCGGTCATCCCCCGCTGAGGGCGGAACGCTTTTGAACCGTGCCCGGCAGGTGAACAAAAGCTTGCCGGGCTTTTTATTGCAGGGTGCTTGACGAGGGCATGTGCGGAGCGCTCGGCGGCGGATCGGGTATGTTGATCTCGCCGAAGTTCTTCTCGTAACGCTCGATGTTGTCGGAGAGCGCGCGCAGAAGACGCTTGGCATGTTCCGGCGCAAGCACCAGCCGGCTTTTGACCTTGGCCTTGGGCTGGCCCGGCGGGACAAAGATATAGTCGATCACAAACTCCGTCCGGTTGTGCTGGACTACCGCCATGTTGACGTACATGCCCTGCGCGATCTCCTCGTCCAACTGTATCTCCAGGTTAACCGGCTTCTTCTCCTGTTCAGTCATAACCATCCTCCTTTGCCGACATAGTAACATACAAAACATGCCGTGTATTTTCATTGTCGGTTTAAAATCCGATACAATCATCTGAAACAAAGGACCAAGGAGGCAAGGACATGAAAACCACAAAGATGACCGCAATGGTTATTCTTCTCTTGTTGCTTTTCGCCGCGGGCGGTGTTTCCTCTTTTCAAAGCTCATTGCTTATCAAGGACTACAGCGGCATGCCCTGTCTGTGGGACAACGGTCTTCCCTACTTCGGCAGGTTCGCGGACACGAACCGCGACGTGCTGGACCTTTCCGGGACATGGAGATTCAAGACCGACCCTGCAAACAAGGGCGAGTCGTCAGGGTTTCATCTTCCCGACTTCGACCACGGCGCGTGGGAGACCGAGCCGGTGCCCGGCGTATGGAACCGGCAAGACAGCGAGCACAGCCATTACAAGGGACAGGCATGGTACCGACTCAGCTTTACGCCGCAGAAGAACAATTCCGGAGGACTCTACAGGCTCTACTTCGACGGGGTGTGCTTTCACGCCAAGGTGTGGCTCAACGGCGACTACCTGGGCGAGCACAGCGGCGGCTACACTGCGTGGAGCGTGGACGCCACCGACGCGCTTTTGCCCGGCAAAAAGAACGTTCTCGCAGTCATGGTCGACAACCGGCGGTCCTACATCGACGTTCCTCCCAGGCTGTGGAAGAAAGAAAAGCTGGGATGGTGGCCCTACGGAGGAATCGCCCGGACGGCCAGGATGGTCCGATCTCCCGCGGTGAGCATCAACAAGGCGGTCATACATGCCGTCCCCCAACAGGGCGGCAAAGGCAGGCTGTCCGTAAGCGGTCTGGTCTACAACCACCATAGCGAAGCCAGGGAGGTCACGGTAGCGGCCCGGCTTCGCAAAGGGACCGAGGTTATCTGTTCGGAGCTTGAACATATAAAGCTTTCAGTGCCGGCCAAGGACTGCGCCCGCTTTGACCTGGGCGAGAAGCTGATCGGAGAGATCGAGGCATGGTCGCCGTCGAGCCCGTCGCTCTACACCATCGAGCTCGAAGCCGCCGGAACAGATGCTGTGGACAAGGTAGAGGAGAAGATCGGTTTCCAACGTTTCGAGAGCAAAGAAGGCGAGCTCCTTTTAAACGGCGAGCCCATGTGGTTCCGGGGCATGAACCGTCACGAGGACGACCCGCAGACCGGGCTCTATCAGACTGGCGAGCGCATGGACCGCGACATGGAGCTTATAAAAGAGCTCCACGTAAACCACATGCGGCCCGGACACTATCCCAACGATCCCCGCTGGCTCTACCTCTGCGACCGGGAGGGAATAAGCCTGACCGAGGAGATACCGCTTTACCAGGCATCCAGCGGCATCTTGAAGTGGTTCGAGGCCGTTTTTATAAAAGGCCGCAAAAATGTTCCCCCCCGGGTGGGGGAAGGATACCCTACCCTTTCGCAAATGACCGACCCCGAACTCCTCGACAATGCCTCGCAACAGCTTATCGAGATGATCGAGCGCGACCGGAACCATGCCTCCATCATCATGTGGTCGGTGGGCAACGAGAACCTGACCTACATCAAAAGCGCGCGCAAAATGTACGAGCACCTTATGGGAGTCTGTAAAAGGTTTGATCCGGAAAGGGAAGTGACCTTTGCGCTGCTTTGCGGGCCGGGGGTTTCGCCGCTTCTGGAGAAGACCGGTGACATGCCGGACGTGCTCTTTTTAAACGAGTACTACGGCTGGTACTTCGGGGAGGCCGAAGGTGTGGGAAGTTTACTGGACAAGGTCCATAAAAAGTATCCCGGTAAGCCGATTGTGATATCCGAGTTCGGCGCGGGAACGGTTGCAGGACAGCACAGCAAAGAACCCGAGAAGTTCTCGGAAGAGTACCAGGCGCACGTTTACGAAAGCCAGTTTGCACAAGTCAGCAAACGTCCCTGGGTGAAAGGCACCATGCCCTGGATACTGGCCGACTTCCGGTGTCCCTGGTTCAAGGAGGAACACCCGGTCTACGAGATGAATCTAAAAGGCATTCTAAACTATGACCGGAGCCATAAAAAGATGGCGTTCGAGACCATCAGGGACTTTTACAAAGAGAAAGCCGCGTCGTACTAGTGTCATGTCAAGATTGAAATGACCCATAGCGGGTGTGCTAAGAAGATCGC
>CAYQTK010000238.1:0-6197 GCA_964420375.1 uncultured bacterium | reverse complement strand
CCTCCGGGCTTTCCCCGGACCTCCGGGCTTTCCCCGGAGTCGACCACAGAAAGGAGGCAGGGGAATGCAATCGCTTTTGCGCCCCGAGTTCCCCGGATGTGCCAGCTTTAGACCCCAGCGGGGCAAGCTTGGCATCGAGGTAATTTTCCACATTGTTTACAATCAGTTAGAGATTGTAGCGACGGGGTGCTGCCGGGAGTTCGATGTCGAGGTAACATTAAAATCGGCTCAAAATGCACCGGTTAACAATCCATTCAAACCGGCCTTGGCTGGAGACAATGGTGGAAACGGAGGCTTGAAACGACGCGTACAATCCGACCAGGTGGTCCATGCGGTCTCGCCAAACATGGTCAAAAAGAAACCTCCCAAAACGCCAAAGGAACCCCGGATCAAGGAGCTCCTTCTCGAGGCCCGTAAATGGCAGCATCTCCTCGACACCGGCCAGGTGTCTTCCCAGGCAGCCATCGCCCGGCTGGAAGGCATCACCCGTGCCCGCGTAACCCAGATCATGTCGCTTCGTAAGCTTACACCGCAAATCCAGAGCAAGAGACTGGAGATGCCCAAATCAGCGAGACGACCTCATATCACCGAACGGGCGATCCGGCACATCTCTCTGATAGGAAATCCCCAAGAACAATTGGACGCGTTTCAGCGGATGTTCTTTCCCTTGATCTGAGACAACCTCTTGAAATAAAACAGAAAACAGAGTCTTTTGCTGATACGGCAGCCAATGTACATCGAACGGATCAATAATCGGCGCGGGAACAAGGTCTACAAGCAGCGGGTGCTGCTGCGGGGATCTTACGGGTGCCGGGCGAGGCGAGTGCTTTATCACAATTGTTTTTGTCGCTTGCAAAAAGCAGTTCTTTTGTGCGAGCGACGGAAGTCGCGACTAAAGTCGCTCGCACGCAGCTTATAAATTTTAATGTGATCCGCTACTAGTGCCTCGTCAAAAGATTTTTGGGGAATAGAAAATAATCGTGCGAGCGACGTTAGTCGCTGCTGAAGCCGTTTGCACGGAAAACATCTATCTTGTAAGCGATGAAAAAGCACTTTAAAGAGAGCCAGCCGGTACCATCTTATTTTTGGCCCAGATAAACCTTTCAGCCCACCTTGAGCTCCATCTCCTCCAACCGTTTGATCTTGTCCCTGAGTTCTGCGGCGTGCTCGAAATCGAGGTCCTCCGCGGCTTTCTTCATCTGTTTTCTTAAGCCCTCGATCATCTCCTCCAGCTCGCCCGTGTCCTTGACATCGGGAAGATCAGAGGTCTCCTGCCCAACTGTTACGTAGTCAGCCTCGTAGACCGACTCGCGGATCTCGAAGATGTTCTTTTGGATGGTCTGCGGAGTAATGCCGTGCTCCTTATTGTAGGCTTCCTGGATGGACCGGCGGCGGTTGGTCTCGTCAATGCAGACCCTCATGGAGCGGGTCATATTGTCCGCGTAAAGGATGACCGTGCCGTCCACGTTGCGTGCGGCCCGGCCCACTGTCTGGATCAGGGCCCTTTCACCACGCAGGAACCCTTCCTTGTCCGCGTCCAGGATGGCCACCAGCGACACCTCGGGAATGTCCAGCCCCTCCCGGAGCAGGTTCACGCCCACCAGCACGTCGAACCAGTCCATGCGCAGGTTCCTGATGATCTCGTAGCGCTCGAGGGTGTGGATGTCGGAATGCAGGTATTCGACGCGCATGCCCAGGTCGGCATAGTACTGGGTCAGGTCCTCCGCCATGCGCTTGGTAAGAGTCGTAACGAGGACCTTCTGCTTCTTCTCCGCTCTCGCCCGGATTTCGGCGTAAAGGTCGTCAACCTGGTCGGTTGCCGGCTTGACCTCGATGCGCGGGTCCATAAGCCCGGTGGGACGGATGATCTGCTCGACCACCAGCCCTTCGCTCCGCTTCATCTCGTACTCCGCGGGAGTGGCGGACACGAAAACCGCCTGGTTGAGCCTCTGCTCGAACTCGTGGAACTTCAAAGGCCGGTTGTCCAGCGCGGAGGGAAGCCGGAACCCGTACTCCACCAGGTTCTGCTTGCGCGAGCGGTCTCCCTTGTACATGCCGCCTACTTGGGGGACCGTGACGTGGGACTCGTCCACGATCATGAGGAATTCGCGGGGAAAGTAGTCCATCAAGGTATAGGGAGACTCGCCGGGCTGCCTGCCGGTCAGGTGTCGGGAATAGTTCTCGATGCCGGTGCAGTAGCCCATCTCCTTTAACATCTCCAGGTCGTAAAGGGTACGCTGCTCGAGTCGCTGGGCCTCCACCAGCTTGTTCTCCTGTCGGAACTCATCGAGTCGCATGTCGAGCTCTTCCTTGATGCCCGCAATCGTCTTCTCCAGCATGTCCTTGTAAGTCACGTAATGGGAGCAGGGGTAGATGGCCACGCTGGAGAGCTGCCGTATCGGCTTGCCGCGCAACGGGTCTATCTCGGCAATGCTCTCCAGTTCGTCGCCGAAGAACTCGAGCCGAACAGCGGTCTCCGACTCGTGGGCTGGAAAGACCTCGACCACGTCGCCCCTCACCCGGAAGGTGCCCCGGTGGAAGTCCACGTCGTTGCGCTCGTATTGGATTTCCACCAGCTTCTTTAACACCGCGTCCCTGTCGATCTGCTGGCCTTGGAAAGCGCGGACCATGAGGTTGTAGTAAGCGTCAGGAGCGCCTATGCCGTAGATGCAGGACACCGAGGCCACCACTATAACGTCCCTCCTCTCCAGGACGGCGCGGGTGGCGGAGTGGCGCATCTTGTCTATCTCTTCGTTTATGGAGCTGTCCTTTTCGATGTAGGTGTCGGTGCTGGGTATATATGCCTCCGGCTGGTAGTAATCGTAGTAGGACACGAAGTACTCCACCGCGTTGTGGGGAAACAGCTCCCGGAACTCGGCAAACAATTGTGCCGCCAGGGTCTTGTTGTGGGCCAGGACCAGTGCGGGACGGTTAAGCCGGGCGATCACGTTCGCCATGGTAAACGTCTTTCCCGAGCCGGTGACGCCGAGAAGCACCTGGTTCTTTACGCCGTCCTCCAGGTTGCCGGTAAGCTCGGCTATGGCTTCCGGCTGGTCCCCGCAAGGCGTGTAATCGCTTAGCAGTTCAAATCTTTCCATAGCTCCCGATAATAACGCGGCCCGCCTGCTGCTTCCACTCCAGGTTGGACGCAAGCCGCTTTAGTGATATGATGACCTCTGTCGGCCGGATATGGGGAATTATAAGGAAGTGTCTGGAATAAAAAGCTTTGAGAACGGGTCGTGGGAGGACTGTTATGGATTTCACGCTCAGTGAAGAGCACCGGATGTTGAAAGACATGGTGGGGAAGTTTTCCGACCAGGAGCTAGGTCCGGTTGCGGAAGAGATCGACGAGAAAGATCACGTGCCGGAGGGCATATGGAAGCATCTTGGCGAGTTGGGGGTAATGGGGGCGAACATTCCCCTGGAGTACGGCGGCGGCGGAATGGACGTTCTCTCTTCGGTGATCATCATGGAGGAGTTGTCCCGCCAGTGCGCCGCGGTTGCCCTTTCCTGGCTCGCCCATGCCATCCTTTGCGTCAACAACCTCTTCGAGCACGGCAGCGAAGAGCAGAAAAAAAGGTGGCTTCCCGCTCTCTGCAGCGGCGAGCAGATCGGCTGCATGGCCCTGACCGAGCCCAACTCCGGCTCCGACGCAGTAGGCATCCGGACCACGGCCAGAAAGGACGGCGACCATTACGTTCTGAACGGGACCAAGACCTTTATCACCAACGCCCCCATAGCGGACGTGGCCCTGGTATACACCAAGACCACGCCGGAGCGGGGCGCGCGAGGGATCAGCGCTTTCATAGTGGACACCGGCACGGAGGGGTTCAACATATCCAAGAAAATCCGCAAGATGGGCCACCGCGGCTCTCCCACGGGCGAGATATCCATCGAGGACTGCCGGGTTCCGGCAGAGAACCTTTTGGGAGCGGAGAACCAGGGCATATCCGTAATGATGAAGGGCCTGGACGTTGAAAGGACGGTCATAGCCGCGGGCCCGGTGGGGCTTGCCCAGCAGGGTCTTGACCTTTCCACCCGCTATGCAGTGGAGAGAGAGCAGTTCGGCCGGCAGATAGCCGATTTTCAGATGATCCAGGCCAAGCTCGCCGACATGTACACCCAAGTGGAGTCTGCCAGGCTCTTGACCTACAAGGCCGCGGTGCTCGCCCAGACCTCGGAGCGGGGAGGCAAGGGCACGGAAATCCACAAGGTGGCAGCGGCAGCGGTGCTGTATGCTGCGGAGATGGCGGAGCAGGTTGCGCTCGAGGCCATCCAGGTACACGGCGGATACGGCTATACTCTGGAGTACGCGGTCAACCGCCTGCTTCGCGACGCTAAGCTCTACACCATCGGAGCGGGGACCTCGGAGATAAGAAGGCTGGTGGTGGCGCGGGAGCTTCTGAGCAAATAAATGCTTAGAGAATTTTCCGCTTGAATATTATCCTGCCTTGATGTATGGTATCTTTGTTTGCCAAATGTAAAACAAAATTTCAGTAATGGAGGTTATTATGGCTGAGTTGAAAGAATGCGTACTGGTAGACGGTATTCGGACCCCCAACGGCAGGGCCCATAAAGAGAAAGGGTGGCTCAGGAACTTAAGGCCTGACGAGCTTCTCACCTATGTTTACAAGGCCCTGTTCGAGAGGAACTCGCAGGTTAAGCCGGAGGACATCGAGGCCGTCTTCGTAGGCACGGCCAATCAAACGGGGGCGCAGAACGACATCGCCCGGCTGGGCTGGCTGGCTTCCGGCCTCCCCGAAAGCGTTCCCACCAACGGCATCAATCAACAGTGCCCTTCCGGTATGTCCGCTATCGAGCACGCGGCCCGCGCCATTCGGTGCGGGGAAGGCGACATCTATATCGCCGCCGGCGTCGAAGACATGTACCTGGTTCCCATGGGAGCGGGTATGGACTTTCCGCCGCGTATCGGCAACTACTACAACCCCATGGAGTTCCCCATGGGAATGACCGCGGAGAAGGTGGGGGCCAACTACAACGTCTCCCGCGAAGACACCGAACAGATGGCCTATTACAGCCACGTGCGGGCCAAAGAAGCCCGGGACTCCGGCAAGTTCAAAAAAGAGATCGTGCCCGTCCCCGGCATGGACGAGAACGGCAACGAGTTCACCGTGGAGACCGACCAGTGGATCAGGGAGACCCCCAACACCGAGCAGATGGCCCAGATGAAACCGGCGTTCAAGCCCGACGGAATGGTTACCGCGGCAACCAGCTCGCCTCTCACCACCGGTGCCTGCGCCACTCTGCTCATGAGCCGTGAAAAAGCCGACAAGCTCGGGCTGTCCTATCACCTGCGCTATGGCGGAGGAGTCATGGCGGGATTCGATCCCACCCAGATGGGAATGGCGCCACTGCCCGCGGCGCAGAAACTCCTCGAAAGAACGGGGCTGAAAGCCGGCGACGTCGACGTATGGGAGCTCAACGAAGCGTTCGGTACCCAGTCGCTGGCCGTGCTCCGCGAGCTGGGAGTCGAAGATAACGCTCCTTTTAAAAAGACCAACCTGTGGGGCGGCGCGCTCGCACTCGGACATCCGCTCGGAGAGTCCGGCGCCAGGGTCGTTATAACCCTGAACAACATCATGCAGACCGACCTTCCCGACGCCAAGCGCGGAATAGCCATGCTCTGCGGAGGGTTCGGAAACGGAAACGCCTCGTTGTGGGAGAAGGTCGAGTAAAGATATAAGCTCTATCACATCAAAGTTTATGATGCAGTGCGAGCGGCTTGAGCACCGACTTAAGCCGCTCGCACTGTATGCGTCTTTTAATCTTGACAAGACACCAGGCATTCTTCTCCGCTTGAAAAAAGAACTTGAAAGCTCGGGCCGACTGGTTTGCCGGCACCTGAATAAAACAGGGGGTTGACGCTTGGTCGGATGCACGGACGGGTGTTGAGCTTCATGCTTGTTAAAGGTCGCCATGGTAATAACAGCGGCCGGATATCTCGAGGATCCGAAGCCTTTTGCATCAAAGAGAATACCGCCACTGTAACCGCCGCCAAAAAAAGATAAGATCATTTTTTTGACACGCTTTCGGATTTATGATATGACCATTTTCAACGGATGTTCCCTGAATATTCCGAAGGCGCTGTTGCCGGTTATTGGAGTTATTTCAGGGGGTTTTGCGGCGGGAGGGAAGTTTGCGTTTAGTGCCTGCATGGGCTTGGCTTCGGGGGAGAT
>CAYQTK010000237.1:0-6306 GCA_964420375.1 uncultured bacterium | reverse complement strand
ATAGTGCCCGTTGCGAAACGGAGGTTTAATTTACTTTTGCGGCGCTGTTTTGGAGCGCGGCAGCAAGCTGTCCGCTTTTTCCGCCGGGAAGCAAGCTTGTCGGAAAAGCACTCCACAAGAGGCTCGCAGTTTACGAGGCGTCTTTTTGTAAGTTCCGGCAAGGCGGAACTTATGAGTGCGAAAGCAAGCTTTCCTGTCTGCGTGCCTGTCTGCCCTGTCTGCGTGTCCGCACAGGCAGGCGTGTCCGGCACAGGCAGGCGCACTCCGAGATCGGAGTTTCGCAACAAGCACTAAATAAATCCCAAAATTGCGTGCAGTTGTCTTCCGTAAAGTATGATAAGCAATGCCGCAAGCCACAGCAGGATGTTGACCAGCAGCGGCTTGTCGGAAAGGAACACTTTGCTCGGAGAGCCTCCCATGTTCTTCTGGTGGACCAGGTAGAGGTATCGGAAGATGCCGTAACACACGAAAGGCACCGTCCAGAAGAGGGCCTGGGTATTGAACTTCTCCTCCGTCTTGGGCCACATTGTCCACAAGGAGTATGCCGTGACCGTGGCCGCGGTGGAGATGGCGATCATCTGGTCCAGAAATCCGGTGCTGTACTCGGTGAGGATAAAGCGGTGGTTGTAGGATGACTCCTCCAGGGACAGCTCGTGTCTTCTTTTACAGAAGGCGAGAAACAGCGACCCGAGAAGGGTGCACAGGATGATCCAGGTGGATATCTCGATGGAAGGCTGGACCGCCCGCAGGGACTCCACCCCGGCGAGGATGCGGAAGATAAAACCGAAGGCTATACTGAAGGCGTCAATGATGACCAGTTTTTTAAGATAAAAGGAGTATAAAAGGTTAAGCACCACGTAACCGGAAAAGATGAGAAGCAAGAGGGGGCGGACGAACAGTGCCAGTGCCGCGGCGATCACGAAGAGCAACACCATTGCCATAAGCGCCGCCCGGATGGAGAGCTTTTCGGAGGCTATGGGACGGTCTTTCTTTTCGGGATGATGCCGGTCAGCCTCCCGGTCAAGGACGTCGTTTAGAAGATAAACCCCTGAAGAGGCCAGGCAGAAGCCGAAGAATGCAAGCACGCCGAACAATACCATGAAAGGCTCGTACTGGCCGAGAACAAAAGCCAGCGGAGCAAGAACAATCAGGTTCTTGATCCACTGCTTGGGACGCATGCTCTGAAAAATGTGCCTTAACGTATCCAACATCCTCTGCAATCTCACCCGCCTGCGGAAGTCTTCAAGACGCGCGCGGGATTGCCGGCAACTACCGATCCCCCTGCTACGTCCGAGCTCACCACTGAGCCCGCGCCCACTACCGCGTTTTCTCCGATGGTTACGCCGTCAAGTATAATCGAGCCCGCGCCCAGCCAGGCGCCTCTCCGGATATGAATGCCGCGGGTCTCAAGACCCTGCTCCCTGACCGAGAGCAGGGGATCGCCGTGATAGTGGTTTACGGGAAGAACCATCACTCGCGGAGCAATGATGACCTTGTCCTCAATTGCCACGCCTCCCTGGCCCGTAATGATCGCGCCCATGCCTATAACGCAATCCGAACCGATGCTGATGCACGAGTTGTCAAGGTCCCGAAAGTTATAGACGTGCAATACGGCGCCGTACATGATTCGAGTGCGGCTGCCTATACTAAGTCCCGCCGGACGGCCGTGCAAGTACACCCGGCTGTCAAGATAAGCGCCTTCTTCTATCCGGACGTAACGGGAACCGAGAATGCGGACGCCCGCCTCCCTGGCGAATGCGCCCGAGCCGGCAATAAAAAGCCGGTCCCATAACGAGCGTATCAAAAGCCCCGCTATGCCCGGAACCCAAGACCAGAGCGCCAGAAAGTAATCACGAAAAACCCCCCCCGCACCGGCGTGAGAAGATTCAAGATAAAGCTTCAGCCTCGATACAATACCTTGAGCCCGCGCTTCCGGAAACATGCTATGATTTTAGCACGTTCTTTCCTAACCGATAAACCCGCATCAATTGGAAGCGACATATTTTCAAATAAGCAGGCAATGATGCCCTCGTAAAAAGTCAAAATAAGCCTGTTAGAGATCTGAAAGAGCGACGTTCTATAGCCCGGTCCTAGTGCTTTGTCACTCGAAAAAAGGGGAACGGGCCCAATGAAGATCGCGGCTGATACCGTGACTAAACTCGCTCGCACAAGAACTGTTTTTTGTAAGTGACAAAAACAATTGTGAACAAACACTGGTTACGAGGCCTGAAAAGGCCGATTTCGAAGTTTTTACATGAGCATCAGGGAATGAGCATGCCTTTGGTATTCGTGCAACTCACGCGTTTGCAGCCATGGTTTCAGCCGACATTTTATAGAGCGTCCTTTTTCGGGTTGCATTTTCAAAACATTTCCGGGTAAAATAGGAAGAGCAACAAAGGGATAGTTACAGCAGGCATATTTCCCGCCACCGCGGTCCCGGTTTGCCGACCCATTTAACCGGATTGCAACCATGTTGTTACCTTGCGGGAAGGGGGGGAAAGACGCCCTTTGCAGTGTCGGTTTTACTTCGGTGGTTTTGTTTTTACGTTGTAATGTTGTAACATTTTTTCCTCTGTAGTGGAGGCAGGTCGGTTTTTTCATTAATATGGTTACTCCCTTGAAAAACCCGAATCAATAATAATAATTATTATCAGAAAGTAAAACTATGTTTGGGGAGGTTTTATAATGGCCGAACAAGAACAAAAAAAGGAAGCTAAGGCTGAAAAGCCTAAAAAGCCGTCGCTTTCCGAGCGCAAGTTCATATACCACATCGAGGACGAGCCGACCGGTGACCGGGTCAGCAAGTTCCTGAAAGCGTTTGCGGCAGCTCTCGAGTACACCAACTACAAGGGCGCCCTGGAGATTTACTCGCGCAGCACAGCCAAGTGCGCGCGGTGCTCCGCGGGATGCCCCATCTACGAGGTAACCGGCAACGAGACCGACATTCCCTGTTACCGTTCCAACCTTCTGCTCAACGTCTACCGCCGTTACTTCCAGCCCTTGGGCGGCATCCGGATGCGGGGCTGGCACCTGACCGAGCGGCACATTGACGAGCTCAAGGAGTCGCTGTGGAGGTGCACCGCCTGCCGTCGCTGCATGATGGAATGTCCCATGGGCATTGATCACGGCTTCATGGCCCACTTCGGGCGGTACCTGCTTTCCGAGGTCGGTATCATGCCCCGGGCGCTGCGCATCAGCACCAGGGAGCAGTTGGAGGGGGCCACCCACAACACCTCCGCCATCCCGGTGCCGGCTCTTACCGACACGCTGGAGTTCCTTGAAGAGGAGCTCCTGGAGATCACCGGCCAGGAGATCAAGTTCCCGATTGACATTGAGGGCGCGGACTACCTGTTCGTTCCTGCGGTAAGCGACTTCATGATGGAGGCCGACACCTTGATGGGCAACGCTGCTGTGATGCACGCCTGCGGCTATGGTCGTCGTTACACCATCGGCACCCAGGACTACGACGGCATCAACTACGGTCTTTTCTACAGCGACTGGGCGTGGGACAAGATCATCCGCCAACTGGTGGAGGAGGCTGAGCGCCTGAAATGTCCCAACATCATGATCGGCGAGTGCGGTCACGCTTCGCGGGCGGCCAAGTACGGGGTGCCGGTATGGGGACGCGAGCTGGCAAGGCCGGTGATAAACTGCATGGAGTTCACCCTGCAGATGTACCGGGAAGGAAAACTCCCGCTCATCCCCGGAGCCATCAAGGAGCGGACAACCTATCACGACCCCTGCAATATCTCCAGGGTCGGGTGGATCGTGGAACAGCCCCGCGAGCTGCTCAAAGCCATCTCCGCGGACTACGTGGAGATGACCCCCAACCGGCGGCTCAACTACTGCTGCGGAGGCGGCGGAGGATCGGTCTCCTGCGACGAGACCTACGAGTTCCGCATGGAAGTCGGCGGCAGGAAAAAAGCGGAGCAGATGAAAGCAACCGGGGCCAAGTACGTGGTCGCCCCCTGCGCCAACTGCAAAAAGCAGCTCCGCGAGCTTATCGACTATCACAAGCTGGACATGGAGCTGGTCGGACTTCACGACCTCCTGCTCCATGCCATTGACTGGGACAAAGTCAAATACTAACCGCGTAAAGAGGTGATGACAATGGAGAAGTTTCTCGAGTTCGCCCGCGGGCCACTGTTTACCGCCACGTTCCTGTTCATGGTCCTGGCGCTGTTGCGGCTGGTGGTCCTCCAGGTCGTGGACATGATCCGGGCAAGGTCCAGGACACACGACTTCAAGATGCCGTGGCAAAGGATGTTCCAGGACTTTGCCGGATGGATCGTGCCCTCCCAGAACATGGTCAGGCAAAGGCCGCTGTTTTCCGTTATGAGCATCCTCTTTCATGTCGGTCTTATCCTGGTGCCCATCTTCTACGTGGCCCATATCGCGCTGTGGGAAAGCGGCCTGGGCATAGACTGGGCCGGCTTCGGCAAAGGATGGGCGGACCTGTTTACCGTGCTTACCATCATCGGCGGGCTGTACCTGCTTTTTACCAGGGTCTTTCACCAGCCCACAAGGTTCATGAGCACGCCCATGGACTACTTCCTGCTGGTACTGCTTCTGACGCCGTTTATAAGCGGGTTCATGATGGTCCATCCCGCGCTACTGCCCGCCGAGTACAACACCGTGTTCCTGGTGCACGTGCTCGCAAGCGAGCTCATCTTCGTGCTCCTGCCCTTTACCAAGATGGCCCATGCCGTGCTCTTCCCCTTTGATCGCATGGCATCGGATTACTACTGGAACCTGGCCACCGACGGCCCGCAAAAGGTCGCCAGCGCCGTCCGCGGCGAAGACTTGAAAGTCTAGGCGAAGCAGGGAAGTATCATGAGTAGAGGTTGGAGATTTTTAAAAGACGTTCTCTGGGTCCTGGTGTGGATGGCGTTTGCGCTGTTTGTCTATCGGCTTTTTGCAGAGCCCGCTGAGACGGCCGCGGTTGACGCGTTTCTCTTTCTGGGGGTGCTGGCGGCAATAGCCATTGCAATCATCTCCATTGCATCGCCGGCAGTCAACTTGAAGGCCCCGGAGCAGGTAACATCATTTGACAGCGACTCCGGCATGTGGATGGGAACATTCAAAGATACGCCCGGCCGCGTGACCTTTACCGCGGTGCTGGGGATTCCTATTGCCGGGCTCATCATCCATGCCGGTGCATTCGCCGCTCCCCAGGACACAATGAAAGTCAAGCCGCCGCGCGCCAAGGATGAGCTCCGCCGGGTGCTCGTGCTCAACGGCGACCGCGACGAGGACATGGTCGAGTTCAAACACGCCATGCACCAGCAGCTTCTGGGCAACCAGGAAAGCTGTAAGAACTGCCACCATATCCATAAACCCGGCGACCGTAACAGCAACTGCTACGCGTGCCACCGCAGCATGGCAGGGAAAACTTCCATATTCGACCATACCTACCACCAGGAACAACTCGGCGACAACGACTCGTGCAAGCAATGTCACGACCCCGCACAGGCCAGGACGCCGCAGAGCGCGACTGCGTGTGCACAGTGTCACACCGAGAACATGGATATCCCGGCTGATGAACAAGGCTCTTTCAACTTCATGGCGCCCCCCTACCCCAATGCAATGCACGGCTTCTGCCTGAAATGCCATCGCCAAAGAGCCCGAGAGGGAAACAGGGGACTTGACGGATGCGGCACCTGCCATATAAACGCAAGCTTTGAAGAGCAGCTTCTCGACTGAGTCCTTCCAAGCCGAAACCTCGAGCCCGGCAGCCTCGAGATAAGGAGGCCGGGCTTTTTTTATGGAAAACCGCCTCCCCAAAACTTGATCATTCAAAAAAGCTCTGAATGAGGGGGCAGCCACATCGGAAGCAGCCGCGCCCCCGGTTTGACAAACCGTTTATGCTTGGTAAAGTTTCTGAAAAAGGGATATTAATGGACGTGAAGCAGCCCTTGGTGGCTGAGATAAAGCGGAACAGCCTGGACGACGGTCCCGGCATCAGGTCGGTGGTTTTTTTCAAGGGCTGTCCCCTGTCATGTGCGTGGTGCCACAACCCGGAGTGTATCAAGGCCGCGGCAGAGATAGTGTTTCGGCCGGACCCTTGCGTGGGCTGCCGATCCTGCCGGGAGGTCTGTCCCGAAGGCTCCATTCCCGGGGCCGGTCCTGCGGAGCTTGACCGCGACAGATGCACAGCTTGCGGGCTTTGCGCCGACGAGTGTCCCTCCGGCGCGCTGACCCTGGTGGGGCGGTCGTATGAGCCGGAGGAACTCGCCGAGACACTGTTGCTCGACAAGGATTTTTACGACAACTCCGGCGGAGGCGTGACCCTCTCCGGAGGCGAGC
>CAYQTK010000236.1:0-6341 GCA_964420375.1 uncultured bacterium | reverse complement strand
GGGACAGCCGCCTCGAGAACACTATAAACTTAATTGTAAAGATCTGACCCCTTACGTAATTGCGCGCCTTTGCCCTGGCGTGGTAAAATGTCAAGTCGATTTTATATTGAGGAAAAAATGGATATTGATGAACGGGTTATTATAGGGTTGTCTTGGCAACAACCGAGGAGGTTTTGATGAGATATTGTGGTTTTATTTGCTTTGCTCTATTTTTCTTTACGGGTTTTCTTTTGTCGGGACCTGCTTTTTCCGCTCTTGATAAGTCCGGTCTTGCAGATAATATGCGGGTTCTTTCTCCTGGGGGCGGACTTGAACGGCTCGAGGTCCGGGAGTCCGAGGAGGGAGGTGTGTTTGCAGTAATTGGCCATAACGGCGGCAAGTCCCTTCCTGCGGAGCGCTCCATGGTGGTTTCTCTGAAATCGGGCCAGGATTGCCCTTCCCTTTCCACCTATGTTCCGCAGGGACTGGTGGGCCGTTTCTGGACCGCTCCGGAATGGACGGACTCTTTGACCGAAGTGAACGAAGAGACCCAGTACGCGATCTGGCGGGAACCTTCCGGGGAGTACGGTGTGATGATACCTTTAGTCGGCGGCGGTATGAGAGCAGTGTTGGAGGGCGACAATGACTCGGTGCTGATCGTGTCGCAGAGCTTCCATCCCGGGTTCGGTCCCCATGCTGTGCCCCTTTTCGCCATCGGCTACGGCACGGACCCTTACAAGCTGACCCGCTCGGTTTACACCTTTGCCATGGAGACCATGCACAACGTTGACCCCCAAGGGGTGATCGGCAGGCTGAGGTGGGAAAAAGACTACCCCGAGGTTTTCCGCTACATTGGATGGTGCTCATGGAATTCCCACTACCGGGCCATCTCCGCCCAAGCGCTTTACGAGCACGCGCAGGGCTTCCAGGAAGCGGGCTTTCCCATGGGCTTCATGCTCATTGACGACGGCTGGCAACAGGTGTCCCGGCCCACCAACCTTCCGTGGGTCAGCGGCGACCTGTACATGACCGGCTTCGGCACGGACAAGAAGAAGTTCCCCCGAGGTCTGGCGCCGGTGGTACGGATGTTGAAACAAGAGTACGGCATCAATTACGTGGGGGTCTGGCACACCTTCCAGGGCTACTGGGACGGGATCGCCCGCGACTCGAAGCTGGGCCGCGATTACAAGGACGCACTCATGCCGGTTGACGACAAGGCCGCAGTGCCCGATCCCCGCTCGGATGCGGGGCAGAGGTTCTGGAACGACTGGTACAGCCGTCTTGCCGGCGAGGGCATTGACTTTGTAAAGGTTGACAACCAGAGCACCTACCCTTCCCTGGTCGGCGACAAGCTGCCGGTCAGCCATGCCATGGCAGGAGCGCAGGAGAACCTTCAGGCAGCGGCAGGAAAGCACTTCAACTCCCGGGTCATCAACTGCATGGAGATGAATATTGACGTGGTCTACCAGTGGAAGACAACCAACATCGCCCGCACCAGCATCGACTACGTGCCCATCTTTTATCACAACCCCCGCACGCACGTGGTGAAGAACGTGATGAACGCCATGTGGATGTCAAACCTGGCATACCCCGACTATGACATGTGGAAGACGCACGACCAGAACGCGGACTACCACTCGGTGGCCCGGGCAATATCCGGCGGTCCGGTCTACGTTACCGACAACGCAGGTGAGGAGCGCTATGACCTGCTCTGGCCCCTCATCCTGAGCGACGGGAGAATAATACAGGTGGATGAACCTGCTCTGCCGGTGGAAAAGACCATGCTGGAGAACCCCAAGCGGTCGGGAAAGCCGCTGCTTGCTTTTGCGCCGGTGGGCAAAGGCGGGGTCATTGCAGCGTGGAACGTGGACTCCTTCGAGCGCACGGTCAAGACCACGCTTTCGCCTGCGGACGTTGAAGGGATCGAGGGGAAGCGCTTCGCGGTGTTCGATTATTTTGAGGACAAGGTATTCGCCGTGGGCAGGGACCAGTCCTTTCCGGTGGAGCTGGGTAGATGGGACGTTAAGCTTTTCTCCTTTGTGCCTGTAAACAAGGGATTTGCTGCAATCGGGCTTGCTGACAAGTACATCTCTCGGGGGACGGTTCTAAACGAAGATTCTGGTCCTGAGGGGATCAGCGTTGCTCTGGCCCAGGCCGGCAGGTTCGTGGCCTATGCGGATACCAGACCGTCGCGGATTCTGGCGGACGGCAGTCCGGTTCCGGAAGGCGACTGGAGCTATAACAACGGCAAGCTGGAGGTTATCATTCCGGAGAGGAAAACTGAAGGCAAGGTTGAAGTTGAAATAATCCGTTAATTCGACTAAGGTGGAGAAGATACTTTCCACAGGGCCGACGTAAGACATCCGGTCGGTCAGGGAGGCCGGGATGATAACCTGCACCAACCATCCTCAGCGTGAAGCGGACTTTCACTGTGCCCGCTGTGAGATCGCCTATTGCAAGGACTGCGTTAATGAAAAGATGTTCGGACGCACCAAGACATCGGTGTGTCCGACCTGCGCTGAACCCGTGACCGACCTGGGCCCTTACCGGGAGGTCCCGCCGCTGTGGACGCGCATTCATTTGGCTCTTATCTGGCCGGTGCAAGGCGAAGGCTATATTCTCCTTCTGGCCTGGGGCATGTTTTCAGTGGTATTTTTGGGCGGTGCAAGGTTTTCCTTGAGTGTTGGCGGAATATTCGGATACGTCGGCTTTGCAATGTGCATGGTAGTGTACACCGGTTTTTTGATTTCTTATCTTTACCGCATCATATCCAAGGGAGAAACCGGTGATTTCCAGGTACCCGAGTTCAGCGAGTACCGGGGAATGATGGAAACATTTATCTGGCCCATCGTTCAATATTACCTGACCTTTATCCTTATATTCTGGCCGATCTTTGTTTACTTTCTGGGGGCCATGATTTTTATGGGTATCGAGGGTTTGGGAAGGGTTATCTTTTCTCCGATAACCTGGGCAGTTTTCGGCCTGGGCATCATATACGGTCTAATTTTTCTGCCCATGGGCCTTTTGATACTGGGGGTCGGCAGAAGCGTAATGCCTCTTTTAAATCCGCTTATCTACATCCGTGAGGTGTTTAAAATCCCCGGCGCCTATTTTATCACCCTGGCGATATTATTACTTTTCTTAATCATTTACGGCGTAGTGTCTGTATTTCTTTTGTTAATCAAAATGTCATTGCCTGACGTTTCCATCATATTCGGAGCAGTGCGTGCATTTATCGACGGTGTGGTCCAGCTTTACGTGTTCATGGTCTTCGCCCACGTTCTGGGATACTTGGCTTACCAGGAACGTTTTAAGCTGAAGTGGTGGCCGGAGACCAAGGAAAAGCCTTCCTTCATGATTGCAGGCAGGCCCCAGTTTATGAGCACTTCGCGGTTCCCCGTGTATGCTCCTGGGGGTGCCGGCGGAGCCACCATGCCGGGATCGATCGGGCCGCCCGGCGCAGCGCCTGCCGGGGCAGCCGTCGCGGGAGCGGCTGCTGCCGGAGCAGCCTCGGCGAGAGGAGGTTATCCCCCGCCTCCGCCGGGTGGAAGCTCCAGTCCCGGCGGACAAGAATATGCTTCAAATCCCCCCCCGGACGGTATGGAAATATCCCAGCGCATCGCAGATGGAATGGCCATGCTCGACCACGGCAGGCACCAGGAAGCTGAAATACTCTTCAAGGAGATACTGGATCAAAACCCCAACAATATGGGCGCGTTGCGCGGTATTACTTTAGCTCTTCTCAAACAGAAGAACTATCCTGCGGCAGCAGAGTACGCCCGCAAGCAGGCAGCCGCGCTTCTCAAAGACAAGGCGTACGAGGCAGCGTGGGAAGTATACTCCGAGATGGGAAAACATGTAAAGGATTTCTCCCTGGAGCCGCGCGAACAGTTGTCCTTGGCAAAATGGCTAAATGACCGGCAGATGTGGATGGATGCGGCGCGTGTTCTCCGGGCCCTGGCGGTCAGGAACCCTGACGATCCGCTGGCGCCCAAGGCCCTTTACCAGTGCGGCGAGATGCTATGGAAAAAATGCGATAAAAAAGACAACGCCCTCCAGGTATTTCAATACCTCTTGAAGAAATACCCCGATATTCAGTTTGCGGATCATGTCAATCAAGCTATCAAAGAGCTCCAGTCCTGAAGTGATGCCTTGAGCAGGGGGCGATCATGTTGTTTCCAGTAGGCACCGATCAGCCCCGCAGCCGAATCCCCAAGGTCACCCTGACCATAATCATTATTTGCTTTGCCGTCTATCCTTTCTCCTACCTGCTTCGCGAAATCATGAGCGTCGGACCCGATTTCAGCGAGATCCACAAGTACAAAATCCTTGAAAAAGATCTTATGGTGAAATGGCTCAGGAACAAAGGTGAGGAAAAACCGGTTAGAGCTTACATGGTGTTGAACCAAAACCCGGAAAAGTTGCAGGAAGCCATCCGATCGTTTCAGTCCGATATGGAAGGAAAACACCTCGAGCCGAAAACAGAGAAAAAATACCGGAAGTGGAAGGAACTCCGCGAAGATATCTTAAGCTACAGGAAGAAAAATTTCGACTACCGGGTAGGGTACGTGGCTTCCGACTTTCGGGTCCACACCTTGCTTACACACATTTTCATCCACGGAGGTTTCCTGCACGTGTTCTTTAACATGTACTTTTTGTGGATAGTCGGCATCGGTTTGGAAGAGGTCTGGGGCCGCAAAATATACCTTGCCTTTTTCCTGGCGGGAGGAGTAGCTGCCGCGCTTGGTCATCACTTATTTACAGCCCATCCGGATATTCCCACCATAGGGGCGTCCGGCGCCGTCTCCGCACTGATGGGAGCATACATGATCCGGTTTTACAAAGCCAGGCTCCGCTTTCTCTTCTTCAAATGGGAGTTCTGGCTAAGGTCCTGGATAGTGATCGCGTTCTGGCTGGGCGGAGACGTGTACGACGCAGTAACCGGCATAGGCGAGGCCCGGCACATAGCAGTCTTCGCTCACCTGGGCGGTTATACTTTGGGTATAATCGGCGCTTTCGGTATAATGTGGAGCGGAGTGGAAGAGAGATTCATATCCAAAGACCTGGAGAAACAGGATGAAAAAGACAGCATCAAGGCAGCGAAAAAGCAGGAAAAAAAGGAAATAAAACAACAGGAACGACTTCCCGAGTTCGAACAGGGATTGGATGCCCGGAAGCTCGGGCACCTTGAAGAAGCAGCAGACCTTATCCGGGAGGCCATTGTCCAGCGCCCCGGGGACATAGAAATGAGAGAAGAACTCTTGCGAATCGAACAAATGCGCGGAAACCATGATGGAATGTCTCAACAAATCGGAGCTATCATAGGGATTTACTTTAAGAAAAACGACACGGAAAGCGTTTTTCGATGGTACCGATATTTCCTCGAGGTTGTGCCGGGCTCCAGGGTTGCCGGTAACTGGAACTACAGGATAGCCACTGAGCTTTACAAGCAGGGACACTTTGCACATGCGGTGGCCGAGTTCTACAGGTTCGCAGCAGGCAAGCCTGACGACAACATGGCGCCCAAGGCCCTGTTTTCCGGAGCGCTCATTCAAGGGGATAAAATGGGAGAGCGGGAAAAAGCAATACAGGCACTTGACCGGCTGGCGGAAAAGTATCCGCAATGGATGCCCGAAGAAGTAAGCAATACCCGGCAACGGCTGTCAAAGCCGCCACAAGGCTCCTGACCATCTCCGTAATAGACTATGATCACCTGCGCTCGACATAACCACGTAGAAGCGGACTACTACTGCGAATCTTGTAAAAACGGGTTATGCGAAGATTGCGTGGACATTAAGGAATATTCCCAAACCCGAATACACTTGTGTCCTCTGTGCGGGTTCGCGGTTGTACCCATCCAGAAATATAAGAACGTACGCCCTTTCTGGAAAAACCTCTCCGCTATACTATCCTATCCCTGGAAAAGGAAGTACTGGTGGGTCACTTTTGCAGGTGTTGCCGCGGCAACCGTGGTCCTGAGGGGAGTGTTTGCCGGCGGGTTCTGGGACCTGGACCCCATCATCCTGATTACCAACTTCGGTGTCGGTTTGATCCTTGTTTACTACCTTTTTGTCGCCTTCTTCTTCTACCAAATACTTAAAGAGACGGAAAGGGGAAATTTCAACACCCTGGGAATGCTGGAAGGCGTCCGGCTTCAAAGCTTCCTCATGCCGCTGGGAGAGGTCCTGGCAGCACTGCCGGCGGCTTTCCTGCCCGCATTTGTAGTTTATTTATTGCTGTTTCCACAAATTCAGGTCATCCAACTCGGACACGGATTTAATTTAGAATGGATATACATTTTGTTGCTCGCCGGCGCGTTTTCAGTGTTTGTCGTCTACGGCATTTTCATGCTGCCGCTTATA
>CAYQTK010000235.1:0-6461 GCA_964420375.1 uncultured bacterium | reverse complement strand
GTTCGGAGGGGGGAGGAACCGGGTAGACAACCGGTTCTTCCTACCCCTATCTAAACAGCTCCGCAAAAGTAAATTAAACCTCCGTTTCGCAACGGGCACTATATAAAACGTTTCCCCCGCAAAAAAGAGCTCAAGCTCCGGCCATGATCCTGTTGTAATACTTGATCCGGCTTAACAGGGGCACGTAATTGCCGTTTTTGTGGACAAAGTCGTCCGCTCCCGCCTTCCGGGCGAGATCCATCAGTTCATCCTCTTCCATGCGGGAATGGAGGATCAAAACGGGCAGGTGTTGCAGGTTTTTTCTCAAGACCTCCAGTAAAGCAGTGCCGGAGATGGCGGGCATCTGCACGTCGACCACCAGCAGGTGGGGAGCATAGGAGCGGATTTGATTGGAAGCGCCGATAACCTTGTCCAGGCACAAGACATCATATCCCTGCGAAGAAAGAATACGCTTCAAGTCTTTTCTGGAAAAGCCGTCGTCGTCGAGGAGGCAAACCCGGAATGGACCGTCAACAGCCTCCTCACCACTTTCATTTATAACCTCGGGCTTAATCGAATACTTATGTTTGTTCATTTCATAAACCTTTGTTATACTATAAACTTTACAAATTCGTGACCTCCATTACTAAGCTAAACCAGCAATACCGGTGCCAAGCCATGACAGGAGAAATAAAAGTTATATCCATCTGTAAAATAAAGTTTTGAAAAATCCATGGCCGGCAGGGACAGGACCCCGTTACCCAAATTTGGAATAATTCGGCCTTCCTTTCTCGAATAGTGGAATATCGATTCTCCTTGTAGCAATTGTCCTGGTTCAGCGGGAAATGGAGTACCCCCGCTTTTTCTTAGTGAGTGCGGTGGCCGCGCTCACGCCTTTGTTTCCGCCCTTCGGGCGGCCTGCCTGCCGCGCTGCGGCGCAGGCAGGGAGTTTTTTAAGGCATAAGTGGTCTATCATCCGATGAGGTTTATGGAGGACGGAGGGTTTCCTCCGCCCTTCTCATCGTCTGATGAGCCCCACCGGTATCCCTTGGCGGGTCGGTATCCACCGGGGCCCGCCTCCCTGTCTGCGTGTACGCACAGGCAGGCGTTTCACCCGGCAAGCTCGGTTTACACAAGCTGTGAGACAATTGTCAAGTACGCCTTCGCAACCACAGCACTGAAGATTCGGGAGGGTGGGGCTTGGTGGTGAGAGCTTGGTGGTTGGTTTTTTTCTGATTAAGTTGTTTAGAGCAGAGAGGTGGGCCATGCCCCTTTGGGGGCGGGTTTGAAAATAAGGCGTTTTCATAGGGGGATTCGGCCTGGAACGTGGGTCATTAACTCATGAGGAGTCGATCCGGAACTGGAACCTTTCATATTTGATCCTGCGGTAATCGTCCTCGTCGAGCTTTGCACTCCTCCATGCTTCCAGCAGCAGGAAAGCCGGGTCCCTGGCGCTTCCCACTCCTTTGGGGAAGATTTTTATCATGCTGTTATGGAGGTTGAGAAGATGAAGGAAGAGGGCTTTTCAAGACGCGATTTCATAAAGGTTACCGGCGGCGGAGCCCTGCTTGCTGCTTCCGGTTCGGGGGAGGCGCTTGCATCCGGGAGAAGCCCCAATATCATCTACATCCTGCTCGATGACGCGGGTTACGGCGACTTGAGCTGTTATGGCCAGGAGCGTTTCAAGACCCCCCACATGGACCGGCTTGCCAAAGAAGGCATCCGGTTTACCAACCATTACTCGGGAAGCGCGGTGTGCGCCCCTTCCCGCTGCTGCCTTCTTACAGGCAAGCACACCGGTCATTCATATATCCGCGGCAACCGACCGGCGGACACCGAGGAAGGCCAGATGCCGCTTCCCGCGGACGCGGTGACCTTCCCGAGAATTCTCCGGGACTCAGGATACGCAACCGGCGCCTTCGGCAAGTGGGGCCTGGGACCGCCCGGCTCCTCCGGAGACCCCAACGACCAGGGCTTTGACGAGTTCTTCGGCTACAACTGCCAATCGCTTGCCCATAGCTATTACCCGGAGCATCTGTGGCACAACCGCGAAAAGGTCGAGCTCGACGGCGAGACCTACTCCCATGACCTCATCATGCAAAAGGCGCTGGAGTTCATAAATCAAAACCATGACCGAAAATTCTTTTGTTACCTGCCGGTTACTATTCCCCATGCCGCCCTGCACGTGCCTGAAGAATCCGCAGCACCTTTCCGAAAGAAGTTCTGGATGTTTGAGGCTCTCCCCGGCATATATGCGGGTTCGGTGATCCGGAACCCTGCGGCCTGCTTCGCGGGTATGATGACCCGGCTGGACCGTCAGGTGGGCGAGATAATGGAGCTTGTCGCCGGGCTGGGCATTAATGACAACACCATCATCATGCTCTCTTCTGACAACGGTCCGCACCTGGAAGGCGGAGCCATGCCGTGGTTCTTTGACAGCAACGGTCCCTACCGCGGTTATAAGCGCGACCTTTACGAGGGCGGCATCCGGGTGCCCATGGTCGTCCGCTGGCCGGGACGCATCCGGGCGGGCTCGGTTTCAAACCACCCCAGTGCGTTGTGGGACGTGATGCCCACCATGTGCGAGCTTGCAGGCGCGGAGACCCCGTCGGGCATCGACGGCATATCCATGCTGCCGGCGCTTGGGGGAGACAGCTCGGCTCAGAAGGAGCACGAGCACCTCTACTGGGAGCTTCACGAGCTGGGAGGAAGACAGGCGGTGCGGTCCGGGAAGTGGAAAGCAGTCCGTTATAACGTATCCATGGACCGTAACAAGCAAGTCGAGCTTTATGATCTTTCCGAGGACCCGGGAGAGAAGAACGACCTTGCCGAAGAAAAACCCGAGCTGGCCCGGCGGATGAGAGAGCTCATGAGCAAGGCCCGGACCGAGTCAGCGCATTTCAAGCTCTTCCGCTCCTGAGCCTGTCAGCCTTCCTCCGCGTGTTCCTCGATCCTTTGCCAGGCGCGCAGGAAGTTCTCCCCGAGAATTTTCTTGATCTCGCCGTCGGTGTAGCCGCGGCGGACAAGCTCGGCAGTAAGCGCGGGCAGGCGGCCGGCATGGCCCAGCTCTGGAGGGATGTTCACGCCCCCGTCGTAGTCCGAACCCAGGGCGATCACATGAATCCCGGCAAGCTCCTTGATGTAGTCGATGTGGTCGGCGACCAGTGCGGCGTTGCGAGGCTTTTCCCCGGAGGGGTCCAGGTAGTCCGCGTGGAAGATAACGCCGATGACGCCGCCGCGCTCGGCGATCTCCAGGATTTGCTCGTCGGTCAGGTTGCGGTAGTGGTCGGCAACGCCGCGCGCTCCGGCATGGGTCACGATCACCGGGCAGTCCACCGTGTTGGTGGTCGCCCAGAAAGTCCTCTCGGACACGTGGGCCAGGTCAATCATCATCCCCATCTTCTCCATCTTGCGGACGACCTTTTTGCCGAAGGGGGTGAGACCGTTGAACTCGGTCTCTTCACCCGGATTGGCTGACTCCGCCCACTCGAGGCTCTTGGCGTGGGTGAGCGTCATGTACCTTACGCCCCGGTGATAGAACTCTTCGAGCACAGAAAGGTCGTTGTTAATGCCCTGGCCTCCCTCCACCGCAAGCAGTACGGCTATGCGGCCCGAGCTTATTATCTCGCGCGCCTCTTTCGGTGAGCGGGCCACGGCAAGCCGGTCGCGGTTTTCCGAGACCATGTGGTCGATAGCGTCCAGGCTGCGACGTACAAACGCGGCAGCTCCCGGCACTTTATTGGTTTTGGGGGAAGGACAGACAGCCATGTTGAAAAGATCAATGCCGCCCTCCTGGAGCCGCGGTATGTCGATGTCGGAGAATATCGGCAAGACGCCGGCCGGTCCCCAGTCCACGCTGCGGTGGCGCTTACTCATGTCATAGCCCATGTAGGTCACCATGAACTGGGTGTCGGCATGAAGGTCACATACAACAGCTTTCCGGTGAAGTCGGCCGGCCTTTTCAGGTGCGCCCGAGGCATAAACGGTGAACGCGGCAAGAACAAGGCAAATCAAAACCGAGGTATTTCGAAAAGACGACAATTTTTTCATAGCCCTCTTTTTATCTCCTTTCCCCCTCATATCTTATAAGCCGCCAGGAACCCTTCATGCACTGCGTCTATAATTTTGCGGGTCTCTTTTACGTCCCCGATCTTTTCGTACTGGAATCCCGCCTGTTTTAGCTCTTTTTCCAGCTCGTCATTCGGCTTGGAGCCCAGCGCCAGGACCACGGAGTCGGCGAGCTCGGCAAGTGTCTCGCCTTCCTTTTCATAGACCACTCCTTCGTCGCCGATGGCCTTGACAGTCGCGCCGGTAATGCTGTTCACCCCGAGCAACTTAAGCTCCTTTAAGAAGACCCACCTGTTCACCATGCCGATGTCTTTGCCGATCTTTTCAAGCATCTCGATTACCGTGACCTGGTGTGATCCGCGATTTACAAGCTCTTTCAAGGTGTCGGTGTCCTCAGCCTCGTGCTTTAAGAGGAACTTCAAGGACTCTCCGTCCAGGGTCCCCCGTGAGGCGATGGCTATGGCGGTCTCTATTCCTACTGCTCCTCCGCCTATCACTGCGACCTTTTCGCCAAGCTCGACGCGGTCTAAGAGCGCGTCCCAGGCCATGACGACTTCGGGACGGTCGGTGCCCGGAATATCAGGCACGATCTGGCTCGAGCCGGTGGCCAGGAGCACTGCGTTGGGCTTATTCTTGCGGATGGCCTGCATGCTTATCTTTTTGCCGAGCTTTAGGTTTATTCCCAGCTTCTTTACCTGCTTGCGGTAGAAATCAAGGAGCCTTCCGAACTCCTCCCTCCCTGGAGGCGCCGCCACCAGGGGAAGCTGACCGCCGATGTCGTCGGCTGTGTCGTAAACGGTGACGTGATGGCCGCGGCGCGCCGCAGTGACCGCTGCTTCCAGGCCGGCGGGACCGGCGCCCAGGACCACCACGCTCTTCGGCTTCCTGACCCGGTGGATTTTCCTCTCCCCCTCGTATCCCACCTGGGCGTTACACAGGCACTCGACCGGCTTACCCGAAAAGAGCCTTTCCATGCATCCCTGCAGGCAGTCCACGCAAGGTCGGATTTCGTCAGCTTTGCCTTCCTGCGCCTTTTCCGCCCAGTCCGGGTCGGCTATCTGGGCCCGGCCCACACAGACCAGGTCGGCCATGTGGTGGCGGAGAAGGGTCTCCGCCTGACCCGGCTCCACTATGCGGTTGGATGCGTAAACCGGAACGCGAACCGTCCTCTTGATGCCGGCGGCCAGGTAGGCGAAAGCGTTTCTGGGCACCATGGAGGGAAGCTGGGGCACCCGGGTCTCGTGCCATCCGCCGGTCACGTTGATGGCGTCCAGTCCCGCCTTTTCAAACACCTTGCAGAACTCAATCACCTGTGCCGACCCGTTTCCGCCGGGCATGAACTCGTTGCCGGAAACCCGCATGGTTACCGGGTAATCGGGTCCCACCGCCTCCCTCACCTTCTCGATGACCTCGATGCCGAAGCGGGCGCGTTTATCAAAGTTGCCGCCGTACTCGTCCTCCCGAAGGTTGGTCAGCGGCGACATGAACTGGCAGATGAGGTATCCCGCGGACGCGATGATCTCGACCCCGTCGGCGCCTGCTCTCTTGGTCCTCTCCGCTGCCTTGGCGAACTTTTCCTGGATTTCCGTGATCTCGTTCTTTTCGAGCGGACGCGGCTCTTCCTTGGTGTAGCGGGAGGCGACCGCTGAAGGTGCCACCGCCTGGTTGCCGCCTGCCAAAAAGGAGTGCTGGTATCTGCCGGCGTGGAAAAGCTGGAGGAATATCGCAGAGTCATGCTTATGAACGGCCTGGATAAGGTTTTCCCAGTCGGGTATGTACTCGTCGTCCTCGATGGTAGGCATAATCATGCCCGAACCGGTAAGGTCTATCCCTACCCCTCCGACTATTAAAAGACCGCAGCCTCCCTTGGCCCGGGCCTCGTAAAAGCTCGTGAGCTTTTCACCGGGCCTGCGGTCGGGGCAATATGCCAGCCCAAATGCGGGCATGGCTATGCGGTTTTTTATTTCGAGTTTATTGATGTTGATCTTGGAAAACAGCTTGGAATAATTCATGGAATTTCCTTTCTTTAACCGGGATGCTTTATAAGTTAACAATAACCCGTGGAGTCGGGCATGATTCACGGTACCAGACTGCCGGCACATAGTCAATCCGCTGAGGGTGTACGACATATCTGGTGGTCATTGCCTCCCGGGTGGCCCATGCAGTTTCGTACCCGAAACCGCGTGGGTGGCAACGCCACAGGCTGAGCGCCTCCTCATCATGGTCCTCCGGCAGTTCCTATGCTGGTTGGATCAGCCAAAGCAGGTCACATTGTGCTCTGTCACTCGAAAAAAGGGGAACAAGGCCGACGAAAATCGCGGCTGAAGCCGCTCGCACGATTCTATTCTGATCCCGAGAAGCTGAAGCCTCTCGCACGATTCTATTCTGATCTTCGAGAAGCATTTGATTGAGCA
>CAYQTK010000234.1:0-6465 GCA_964420375.1 uncultured bacterium | reverse complement strand
CCTTTACGGCGCTTTTGGCGTCCCTGGTGACCGGAGAACAGACCGCGGTGACCATTGCTCTTTGTCACCTTATCTTCAACCTGTTCGGGGCTTTTGTCTTTATACCTTTGAAGAAACTTCCCATCTGGATGGCGAGGGGACTGAGCAAGGCAACCGCCCAGAGACGATGGCTGGCACTGTTGTACGTGGGAGTGGTGTTTTTCCTGATACCTCTGCTTTTAATACTGGTGAGTTGAGAGGATGATTACATTTAAGGGGGTCTGAAATGATTAGATACATCATCGATTTTCTAAGGCGCAACCGGCTGATGGACGTAATCGAGTCTGACGTGCGCTCCATGTACGGACT
Organism: uncultured bacterium; assembly: GCA_964420375.1. Classification (GTDB taxonomy): domain Bacteria; phylum RBG-13-61-14; class RBG-13-61-14; order RBG-13-61-14; family DATKZS01; genus CAYQTK01. The sequence continues at coordinate 6,117 of CAYQTK010000234.1, read as the reverse complement.
TGCCCGGACCATCTTCGACGCCAGCAGCCTTGCGCTCCTGGAAGGCAAAAGCATTGATTTCGATATCTATGCCAAGGACCGGGAGATAAACCTGCTGGTGGTCAATACCAGGAAACGACTGGTTGAACACCTTTCCGTGGGAGAGATAAAAAGTCCGGTCGGCGAGCTTGTCTTCATAAACCTCATAAACAACGTCGAGAGGATAGGCGACCACTCCAAAAACTTGTTCGACCTCTACCGCAGGCTGCACGGACCTCTTGACCGGGACGATTACTATCCGCGTATCCTCGAGATGCACAATTATTTGACTGCCGCTTTCGAAAAGACCCAGAAGTCCCTGTTTGATGACGACGACAAGACTGCGCGGGAAGTCATGGACGGCCATCTCCAGATGGTCAAGGACTACGAGAGGATGGTCGCCGAGCTTTTCGAGGACGACAAGATCGAGCCCCGGCAGGCGTTGGCCATCCTTATTATAATCCGCAGCTTTAAGCGGGTCTCCGCGCATCTGAAGACCATCAGCTCGGCCGCGGTGAACCCGTTTATGCTCATGGGGTACCGGCAGATGCCGGAGGTGGAAAAGGAGAAAGGACCCAAGGACGAGGACTCGGGCTCATAATTTTCCCGTAAAGGGAGACCGTTTGTATCGAGGCGTGTACTTTTGGTGTGAAAAGTTGAGTGAAGTAAAAAGCAATCAAGTAATCGAGGTCTTAAAATGAGAGACAAGCAGTGGTTGAAGGCGAGGATGGATGTACTCTGGAATCCTCGCCGGGCGGTCATGATCGGTGCAACCAATAACCTGGGCAAGTGGGGAGGAATCATCCTGGCCCGCATTCTTAGCGACGAGTTCCAGGGCGAAATTATTCCGGTAAACCCCAAAGACGAGTATGTTCTCGGCAGAAGGGCCTACAAGTCGCTGGAGGATGTGTCCGGACCTCTTGACCTGGCCGTCATTGTTACCCCCTCGCCCACGGTGCCGGGAATTCTCCGCCAGGTCGCCAAAAAGGGCATCCCCGCAGCAATAGTTATAACCTCGGGCTTCAGCGAGACCGGCGATGAAGGCGTTCGCCTGGAAGAAGAGATCGTGGGCATCTGCCGGCAGGCGGGCATACTTATGGTGGGCCCGAACACCATGGGGGTGTTCAGCAGCGCGGCAAGCATGAACTGCCTGATGGCCCCGGTGTCTCCCTTGCGGGGCCACGCCGCGTGCATCGCCCAGAGCGGCAACGTGGGCACTCACATGCTTTTCCGGGGCAAGCTGCGGGGCCTTGGCTACGAGAAGTTCGTAAGCTCGGGCAATGAAGGCGACACCTCGTTCGAGGAGTACCTGTGGTACTTTGGCCAGGACCCGGAGGTGAACGCGGTATTGGGTTACATGGAGGGCCTGGACCCGGAGAGCAGTTTCATGGAGATTGCGCCGGAGATAACCCGGAAGAAGCCGGTGATCGTGTACAAGGGAGGCCGCACCAGCGTGGGCGCACATGCGGCATCCTCCCATACCGGCGCCATGGCCGGCGAGATGGAGGTTATTGCGGGGGCCATGCGCCAGGCAGGAGTCATCATGGCCGAGTCCAATAAGCAGGTGGTCGAGCTGGCCCGGGCTCTCGAGCTCCAGCCGGTGCCGAAGGGGTCCCGCATCGGCATCCTCACCAGGGGCGGCGGCTGGGGGGTCATCACCGCGGACGCCTGCGCGGAAGCCGGCCTTGCCATCACCCGGCTTGCGGAGGACACCCTTTCCAGGCTGGACAAGATACTTCCCTCCTACTGGAGCAGGGGAAACCCGGTGGACATGGTTGCAGTGCTGTCCAACCAGGCGTACATCGACTGCCTGGAAATAGTCGAGAAGGACCCCAACGTGGACGCGGTCATCGCCTTAGGGGCAAACGTGACCGCGCAGGGGGCAACCACGCTGGAAACACTCCGCCAGATGGAGATCATGTCCGACCAGGAAGTAAAAGAAAAGAAGCAACAGATGTACACTGACTCCGAGAACTTCGTGAGCTCGCTCCGGGACTACCTGGACCAGTCGGAAAAGACCGTGCTCACCGTGGGAAGGTGGCGGGAAAAGCCGGACTGGGAAAGCGGGCTGATGATGATCCAGGAGCCCGAGGAGGCCGCCCGCATGATGGCCAGGATGGTGGAGTACGGGAGCTACCTGGCAAGAGCTTGCGGCGCGCAGGGGAGATAATTTGCCAAATCACCGCAGGTTATGTCATGGTTGGAGAAAGCCTTCATTGGTCTCGGATAATGGCACAACACAAGAAAAGCACACCTCAAATGAACAAATGAGCTGAAGTCGAAATAAAATAAAAAGGTTGATGTAAGACATTAAAAGATGTGCGAGCGACTTCAGCCGCGAATTTAGTCGGTCGACAAAGAATAGAGCAGCTTTTATAACCTGCCGCCAAGGAGGACTTTTTATGAAACAAGCCCATCTTTCCCCCAAGGCCCGCAAACGGGCCCGGGCGCTTATCGAGGTGGTCAAGCCCAGGAAGCCGGGTGTGGACATTCCCGCGGAAGACTTCATGCTGAACTTCCTGGACAACTTCTACAGCCGGTTCCCCTTCCACATGAGGATCGGCTTTCCGCTCGGGCTCATGCTTCTCGAGTACGGGACCTATATCTTTGCCGGAATCCCCAAGCCCTTTTCCCGGCTGTCCATACCCAAGCGGGAGAAGTACGTCAAGGGCTGGATCAACTCCCGGCTGTCACTGCGCAGGGACCTGATCAAGGGGGTCAAGGGGGTCTGTCTTACCGCGTTTTACTCCCATCCCGACGCCATGCGGCAGATCGGCTATGACCTTGACGAGCACCTCGAGCGGGTCAACCGCGGCGAGCCCTGCGACGAAGAGGCCTGCAGGTTCTTCCGGGAGTTGGGCTATGACCGCAACTCCCGCATACCCTACCCGGCTTTCGACAACGTGGAGGTGATCCCTCACGATACCGAGCCCGCGGAAGTCAAGGAGGAGTCGAGATGATTACCATAGGCGACGAGATACGCCGTGACGTGACCGAAAGCTGCGACGTTTGCGTGGTTGGCTCGGGCGCCGGCGGCGGCGCCATAGCCGCGGAGCTTGCCGAGGCCGGCGTTGACGTGGTCATTCTCGAGGAAGGCGGTTATTACACCAGCAGGGACTTCTCCACCGATCCCGGTGTGGCAGTGCCCCAGCTCTACCGCGAGTCGGGAAGCTCGGTGATACTGGGCAAACCCAACATCGTGTTCTCCGAAGGCCGCTGCGTAGGCGGGTCAACAGTGATAAACGGCGGCATGTGCTGGCGCACTCCCGAACGGGTCATGGAAAGATGGCGCTGGGAGATGGGCCTGTCCGGGTTTACCCCCGAAAACATGGACCCGCTTTTCGAAAAGGTCGAACAGAGAATCAACGCCGCTCCCCAGAGCCCCGAGTCGCTCGGCAGGGGAGACATGCTCTTCAAGCAGGCGGCCGACAAGCTGGGATGGCTCATCCACCCCAACAAGCGCAACCAGAAGGACTGCACCGGCGAAGGCGTGTGCGTGTTCGGATGCCCTACCGACAAGAAGCAGTCCGTGCTCATAACCTATATCCCCCGCGCGCTCGACAACGGGGCCCGGCTTTACACCGACGTAAAAATAAAAAAGGTGAACGTCAAAAACCGGACCGCAACCGGCGTGGAAGGAAAGGTCCTTGACCGGCAAAGCGGGAAAAAGACCTCGCACAACATCAGGATCAAGGCAAAGTCGGTCGTGCTCGCCGGAGGAGCGCTCCAGACGCCGGTGATGCTCATGAACTCGGGGGTAAAGTGCAACGGAAACGTGGGAAGGCATTTCCACTGCCATCCCAACGTGAAGGCGGTGGGAATATTTGACGAGCCGGTGAACTACTGGAAAGGAGTCCACCAGGGACACCAGGTGCACCAGTTCATTGAAGAGGGCATCCTTTTCGCCGTCGGCGTGGTCCATCCCGGGCTTACCGCACTGTCGTTCCCCCAGATCGGACAGGACAACCTCGAACTCATGGAGCTCTGGAACCACATGCTGGTGGTCGGGGCACTGGTAGACGACACCACCACCGGCCGCATCAAAAAAGCGCCCTGGGGGGAACCCATGGCATATTACAATATCGACCACGTAGAACACGAAAGGCTTATCCGGTCCACCGCCCTGCTCTCCAAGCTGCTGTTTACCGCGGGCGCCAGGAAAGTGCTCCTGCCCTTCGGCTCCCTCGAGGAAATCTACAGCATGGACGAGATCAAGAAAATCTACGAGGCCCGGATAAGCCCCGAGGAGATGGAGGTCCTTACAGTGCATGCACTGGCCACCTGCCGCATGGGAGCAGACCCCAAAAGGTCGGTAACCTCGCCGTGGGGAGAGTGCTGGGACGTGGAAAACCTCTTTATCGCCGACGGCTCCGTCGTGCCCTCCTCGCTGGGAGTAAATCCACAGGAGACCATCATGGCTCTGGCAACCCGTACCGGCCAGTACATGCTCGATAACCAGGGGAAGTACATTAAATAGTGCATGATGCGAAACTCCGTTTTAGGAGTGCGAAAGCTTGCTTTCGCTTTCATAAGTTCCGGCTTGCCGGAACTTACAAAAAGACGCCTCGTAAACTGCGAGCCTCTTGGGGAGCGCATTTCCGACAAGCAAGCTTCCCGGCGGAAAAAGCGGACAGCTTGCTGCCGCACTCCAAAACAGCGCCGCAAAAGCAAATTAAACCTCCGTTTCGCAACAGGCACCAAATAGGGCAATCAACGTAAAGCAGAAAGAACACGATATCTTCGCCCGGCAACTTTTAAAAAGGAACGATCATGGTAAACCTGGAACTTACTTCGGAACAGAAGCTCATCCGGGAGATGGCAAGGAGATTCTGCGAGCGCGAGATCGAGCCGGTAACCGACCGGCTCGACGAGCACGAGATACTCCCCTATGACCTCATCCGGCGGTTCCTCCGCGAGGTACAGGGCGCGGACACCATCGAGACGATCGAGGACTTAAAGGAGTTCATGGACAACCGTGACCTGGTTACGCGGGCCCTTATCGCCATCGAGACCTGCCGGGTATGTCCGGGGTTTGCGTTATCAATGGGCGCGAGCATCGAGCTCGCCGGCTATGCCATAAGCTTCGCGGGAACGCGCGAGCAGGTGGAGCGATGGGCCATTCCCATCTACCGGGGCGACACCATCGGCTGCTGGGGGCTCACTGAGCCCGAGGCCGGCTCCGACGTACAGGGCATGAAAACAACTGCACGGCCGGACGGCGACCACTACGTGCTTAACGGACAGAAGACCTTTATCAGCAACGCCCCCTATGCGGACACCATGGTGATCTATGCCAACGCCCCCGCGGGCATGAGCACCTTTGTGCTCGAGCGGGGAATGGAAGGGCTCACCACCAGCGAGCCTTTCGACAAGATGGGCCATCGCGCGTCTCCAACCGGCGCCATCTACATGGATGATGTCCGCGTTCCCAAGGAGAACCTCCTCGGCGAGGAGGGCAAGGGCTTCTGGTACGCTCTCAACAACTTGAACCACGAGCGGGCCAGCACTCCCGCCATCCAGATAGGGATCATGGAGCGCTGCATAGAGGAAGCGACCCGTTACGCCCGCGAGCGGGTCCAGTTCGGCAAGCCCATCATCAAGTTCCAGGGGGTCCAGTTCAAGCTGGCCAGGATGTGGACCAGCCTGCTCGCGTCCTACAGTATGCTCTATACTCTCTGCGACCTCGAGACCAGGGGCATGGACATAACCGCCATGGCAAGCGCAGCCAAGCTCTACTCGACAGAGAACTCGACCCAGGTGGCTCTGGACGCCATCCAGATCATGGGCGGATACGGCTACATGAAGGAGTACAAGGTGGAGAGGTTCATGAGAGATTCCAAGCTCATGGAGATAGGCGCGGGAACCAATGAAATCCAGCTTATGATCATGGCCCGGCAGCTCATGAAGATGGACCCCATCGAGCTCAACCCGGTGTTTGCAGGAAAAAGCGTGTTCGGCGAAAAACCCGCCTGGCTCAAAAAACTGGAAGAAGAGCCTTGAGCGGGAACGAGGAATGAGGGATATTATAATTAGTGCATCTTGCGAAAACTCCGTTTTTTGCGCCTGCCTGTGCCGGACACGCCTGCCTGTGCGGACACG
>CAYQTK010000233.1:0-6470 GCA_964420375.1 uncultured bacterium | reverse complement strand
ACGTAAAGCTCTTCAAGCAGGAGATACACCGGTATACCCACAAGCACTGGGTAAAACCGGGCATGACCGGATGGGCCCAGGTCAACGGCTGGAGAGGAGACACCGACATCAAGGAACGCATCCGCCATGACATCTTCTACATCGAAAACTGGTCGCTGTGGATGGACATAAAGATACTGTTCATGACCCTGTTTATGGGACACAAGAACGCCATGTGAGCAGTGTCCAAGGGAGCTGAACCTTTTTTAAGATCCTGCCTGTTTCAATTCAACGGAAATTCGGTATAACCTGGGCCGGGTAACTCTAATGAAAGCCAAGCAAAACATATCAAAAGTACTTTACGCGTTTGCGCTCACCCTTCTGCCGGGAGCGGCCATATTCTTCGCGGAGCAGGTGTTTGCCCTTGTAAAGCACGAGCAGCAGATTCCTATTGCTGCTCTAGCCACCTATTGCCTGAGCTTCTTCTTTGTGGGACTGCCCGGGATAGGGATCAGCTCTGTTCTTAAAAAAGTTCGCGACGAGAATTTCAGCATGATCGTGCTTCTTATAGTGGGCATGCATCTCATAGCCCTTACAGGCTTTATGTTCATATACCACGGCAAACTGGGAGGTTCGAAGCACACCGTAGACAACATATTGATAGTGTTTTCTTTCGGTCTGTTCCTCTCCGGTGCCTTGCGGCTGAGATATTTCAAGAAACCGCCCTTGCGTTCCGCCGCGGTCATCTTCTTGTTGTTTACTATGGCCTGGGCGGTGCTGGACCCGGAGATGGAGGCATACCCCAAGCCCGCCCAGTATTACCTGCTGGCCGCCTTGCTCGCGGTTTCGCTGGGACTGGTTTACCGGTTGAGGCCCTGGCTGCGGCTGCCGCGTTATATCGAGCCCGCTCTGCTGGCCGCGGCTGTGGTACTGGCTCTTGCAACTGAGTCTTGGGTGGCGCCGCGCATGTTGTACAGTTATCCGGAGAACGCCCCTTCCAATACCGAGGTCTCGGCAAGCCAGGAGGACAGGCCCAACATCATCTTTATTGTAATGGACACGGTGCGCCGCGACCACCTTTCCTTGTACGGCTACGAGCGGGAAACAACGCCTTTCCTGGAAGAGTTCGCAAAAGAGGCTGTAGTATACAACAACGCCATAACTGTGGCCCCATGGACCCTGCCCTCCCACGCATCCATGTTTACAGGGATGTACCCGAGAGCTCATGGTGCTCATGCCACATTTCAGGGAACGAACGATCTCAGTGGTAAATCTTTTACGCTGGCAGAAATACTCTCGAATTCCGGCTACCGTTGTGCCGGGTTTTCAGCCAATTACCTTTACGCCGGCAATTTCTCTAACATGCATCAGGGATTTGAATATTATTATGACAGGAAAAATTCCCTTTTTATTAATGATACCACCTTAAGCTTGAACTTGAATAAAGCTTTTTTCAACGTATTTTTTCTGTTTTTCAAAGTTTCTCCTTATTTTACTTTTACCTTCAGAAATCCTTACATGGCCGCTCGTGATTTAAACGAAAAAGCTCTTGAATGGATTGACAGCTTACAGGATGGAGAAAGTTTTTTTCTTTTCTTGAACTACATGGAAGCTCACGACCCTTATATCTCCTCATCAGAGTTATATGGCCACTTTTCTGGTATAGATCATAACATTTCCAGCAAAATGATTCGTGAAATACGTAAAGAAAAAGGCTTGTCTCCTCTAAGAAAAGCAAATTCCACTTTTACACCAAAGGAAGAGAAGCATTTTGTTTCATTGTATGACTCTGCTATACTTCACTTGGATAGGCAAATCAAAGAATTAACAGAAAGATTAGAAAACAAGGGCTTGCAAGAGAATACAATATTCATAATAACTTCCGACCATGGAGAACATTTCGGAGAGCATGATCTGCTTCTTCATGAGGATGTGTATTCTGAAACTCTGGATATTCCGCTTGCAATAAAATATCCGGACTCGAGAAGCAGAAAGATAAAATCTATCACAGAAAACAGAGAAATCTATTATATCTTACTTGAACAAACTGGTTCTGCTCTAGAAATGAATAAATATCCATGGGATGCTGTGTCTGAATGGTATTTCTCGAAAAAAAATGAAACAGAAGCAAGAAGGGCGATTTACTTCAAGGAATATAAGTTCATGTACCGCGAGAAGGAAAATAAACTGTATGATCTGGAGAGTGATCCCGCCGAGTCCAATAACCTCCTGGAAAAGAGGCAACTGGTTGTCGATAAAGGGGAGGAGCTTCACGAGAAGTTCCTGGAAACCGTTCCGGAAGAGAAAATCCACGGTGAAGTCGACAAACTGTCCCCCCGGGAAAGAAAGGACCTGAAGGCGCTGGGGTACATAAAATAGATAGTTATCGGCTGCGGCTGGTTGGTTAACAAGGACAGGCGGAACATGCGGAATTGAACCGGAAGCGAGGCATTGAATTGCAGAAGAGGGAAAGCCATGAACAAGAACCCCCGGCGCGGCGTGTGAAGATTTTTTTCTTACTGGAGAGGATATCCGGCGGAAAGGACCAAAGGTTCCTGTTTGCATTGTTTGTCCTCATGCTCGTCTCTTCCCTGTTCCAAGGCATGAAGGCCCCGGTGGCAAACGCCGCTCCCTACAACTTCATCATCCTGGGGACCTCGCTTTTAATTCTCGTTGTGAGCATTACCGAGCTTTCCGAGGTATGGGCGGAGTACAAGCCGCTGGTTATTTTTTGTACTTTGCTTTTTCTATGGTTTTTCGTTGCCGCGTTTTTCTCCCCCTTCCGCGATTCCATTATCAAGTACCCTTTCAAGTACTCCCAGGTCTACTTTTACTTCCTGGCCATGCTCTGCTACGCAAGACATCGGGAGCTGGGCCTGCCCTCCTTCCGTTTCATATACCGGTTCATGGTTGGTCTGGCTGTTATAGCCGCTCTGGAAAAGCTGTTCCACCACGAGATGCTCGCTTTTCTCATGCTCTTCCGCTCGGAAGCATCACTTGAGGTGTTTCCCCGGGTTGCCGGTCTCATGATGTGGCCCAACCAGTTCGGAGTCCTGTCTGCCTTGGCAATAGCGCTGGGAGCCATTCTTTTTAAAAAGGGCAGTCTGCGCAGGACCGAGCTCATCATCTGCACCTTTTTCCTTCTCCTGGCCATATCCCTCTCCGGCAGCAGGAACGCCTGGCTGAACACCGCCATCGCTTTCCTGCTGTGTTGGCCCTTCAAGGCGATGGACTTTAAAAGGCTGGTTGCTGCCGCGGCTGTATGGACAATCCTCATGTTCGGCTTCGCGGTGCCTACTCATCAGCTCGGGGTCGAGAAAAACCCCTACGTGCCGCTTTCCAAGCACATTATACATATCTTTGGAGGTGAAGAAGATAAAACTATAGAACAAATGCCCACTCCTTCGAGAGCTGCCGGCATAAGAAAAGTCCGCTGGGCGGAGGGCCTGAGACTCTGGTATGATAATCCCCTCACGGGTGCGGGGAGGAGAGGATACTCGGTTAACTGGGAAAGAAAGCATGACTTGAAGAACATGAACGTTGACAACCTTTTCCTGCACATACCGGTCGAGCTGGGGCTGGGAGGGTCTCTCCTGGGCCTCTTAACATTCCTGGTTTACATCCGGCGGATCAAGTGGTCCGAGCCGCTGGTTACCGTGCCGGTGGTGATCTTCTTTACCGGCCAGATCGTGGACTGCTTCATCCACGACATAACCTTCCTGGTGGTGTACGGCTTTGTCCTTGCCGCTATCAAAACAAACTATGACAAGAGTGAAGTCTAACCTCAAGTACCAGCTCCTGGGCAAGGGCTCGGGAAAGCTCTTCGCTCTCCTCTTTTACGTGCTCCTGGCGCGGGTCCTGGGTGAAGAGGGGTACGGAGAGTTTACCTATGCCCTGGTGATCTGCTTTATCTTCGGACACCCGCTGGTGCTCATGGGCCAGGACCTTTTAGTGGCCAAGTGGGTAAGCAGGGGAAATACCGGGGTTCTGCGGTCCTCCTTCAAGGTGTGGGCACTCGCAAGCCTGGCTGCAGTAGCAGTCATTATAATCCTGTCCATTTTTGTCCGAGTTAACAGGCCCGCCCTTTACCTTTTACTCGCTTATCTAATCTTCATGGTCTTCGAGGAAATCCTTTACGCCTATCGCAGAGGCAAAGAGGACATGAAGCTGGAGGGGATATTCTTCCCTTTGCAACGGGTTGTCGTGGTACTCCTGGTTTTTGTTTTCGCCGGCCTGGGCTTAAAAGAGCCTTCCGCCGGCGCTCTGTCGCTTCTCCTGCCCGCTGTTACCGGAGCGGTGCTCCTCCTGTACATCATGAGAAAAGACCTTTCCGCCTCCATTGCCGCCCGCGACAAAAGCATTGACGCCCGGAGCTTGTTCAAAGAAGGCATCTCGCTCAGCGCAGTAACCTTTTTGTGGATGATCTACTTCCGGGTGGACAGCTTCATGCTGGGCGCTCTTGCGGACATGAAGGCGGTGGGAGTTTATAACGGGGCCTACCGGCTGATCGAGGGAGTGTTTATCCTTCCCGGCGTCATTCTCATGGTATACTTTCCCGCTCTGGCCAGGAAGACAGAGTTCAGGAGGAAGTTTCTGAGGGTGCTTTCTCTGCTCACCGTGCTGGGCGTAGTTTTCGCCGGGGCAATCTTCCTGTTTTCGCCTTTTATTATAAAGATTCTTTACTCGGGAGAGTTCACCGGGTCAGTGCCGGTGCTCCGGCTTCTTTCCCTGGCGCTTTTCTTCGTGTTTATCGGCCATCTCACCACCCAGTCACTGGTCGCACTTGATAGGAACAGGACATATCTTATCCTCACCGGCGCCGGGGCCTTGATAAACGTGGTCCTTAACTACTTCATAATACCGGTTTACGGGCCCGAAGGAGCGGCAATGGTAACGGTCATAACCGAGGCCCTGGTAACGCTCTCCACAGGAGGTATGGCATGGCTGAAAAGCGCATCGCTGTAAACGCGACCTGCGTGAGAACTGATGGTACAGGTCTAAATGTGGTCACCACTGAGATTACCAGGGAGCTTATCCGGAAAGCGGGAGAACGGCTGGTGGTCTATACTCCTTCCCAGGAGCTTAAAGAAGCGGGAAGAAAAAGCGTCCGGCCGACCACTTCTCTGCTTTCTCCCTATCACGGCACCAAGGCCAACGTTAGCCGCCTGATATGGCTGCATTCCGGATTTCCTCTGCGGATGTTGATGGACAAAGTGAACATCGCCTACTCGCCGGTGGACGAGGGCATGTTATGGTGTCCTCTTCCGCAGGTTATCAACTGCTGGGACATCCTTGGATTACTTTATCCGGAGATCTACCCACGGAGAAATTATTATTACTACTACCTCATGCCGCTTGTGCTCCGGGCCTGCAAGGCGGTGATATGCGGCTCGGAGAACACCATGAAGGACATAAGGCGGGAGTACCGACTCTCGGACAAGCCCATGCAGGTTGTATATCCCGGCATAAATCATGAGACTTTTAAACCGGCGGAAAGCAGTATCATCCGGGAAAAGTATGGCTTGGACAGATACGTTCTTTACGTGGGGGAGATGCGGCCTTACAAGAACCTGGAGCGGGCGGTCGAAGCCTTTGGCAGGGCAAACCTGCCGGAACACAAGTTCGTGATAGCCGGCAAAAAGGACGACAAGTTCTACCCTCCGATCCGGAAACGGGTGGAGGAGCTCAAAATGGAAGACAGGGTCGTGTTCACCGACTACTTGCCCGCCGAGCACCTGCCCGGGATGTACAGCGGCGCGGACGTATTTGTCTTTCCTTCCCTGTACGAGGGCTTCGGCATGCCTCCCCTCGAGGCCATGGCCTGCCAAACGCCGGTGGTCACTTCTAATCTGGCTTCTTTGCCCGAGGCTTGCGGGGACGCCGCCTTTTACGTGGACCCTTATAATGTGGACAGCATTGCGGAAGGTATTTATAAAGTCGCGACCGACCCGGGCCTGCGCCAGGACCTGGTGAACAAGGGACTCGAAAGGGCCCGCCTCTTTACCTGGAGCAAGTCCGCGGACAAGGTGCTAAAGATACTCGATGAGATTGTTTAGAAAAAAACTCCTTTATTAAGAACGGGAGCCTCTCCGGCAAAATGAAAAGTTTGAAAGTAGCCATAGCCCATCACTGGCTGGTGTCCATGCGGGGCGGAGAGAAGGTCCTGGAGGCGATCGCCGAGCTTTTCCCGGACGCCAACATCTATACGCTCTTTTACGACCCGGAGGGAGTTTCGACCTTCTTGAGCTCCCGGAACATTGTTCCAAGCCTGCTTAACAAGATACCGGCCTCCAACAGGCTCTACCCCGACCTGTTGCCGCTTTACCCTTTTGCAGTCCGCGCCCTGGACCTCTCCGGCTACGACCTCATCATATCCAGCGACGCTTCCCTCATAAAAGGCGTCCGCAAGGGGCGAGGCGCAGTGCATATCTGCTACTGCTACTCGCCGCCGCGCTACCTGTGGGACATGGGCGATGTATATCTGCAGGACT
>CAYQTK010000232.1:0-6493 GCA_964420375.1 uncultured bacterium | reverse complement strand
CTAGTGCTCTGCCATACGAAAAAGGAGGACAAGAAAAACTGCGAAAATCGAGGTATCAGCCGCTCGCACGACCTTCTCTTATTCCATAAAAAACGCTTGACAATACTCTGGGAAACTTAATGGTTAAACGCCCGGCTACCGTTGCAATGCCGGAGTGCCGCGTTTAATAAACCAGCGCAAAACATAAACGGTTATGTCAATATCATGAGAAACGAAATAAAAAGAAAGCTCGACGAAAACCGCGACAAGGTTGAACAGTGGTTCGAGGGCCAAAAGATAAAGACGGGCGTGCCTTTATACGCCTCGTTTGATATGCGCGACTCGCGCCACAAAGTGGCGGTGGTTGACAGCAATATCTATCCCGCGGGATTCAACAACCTCTGTCCCCAGTACTTCAAACAGATGCCCGGCTTCTTCAGAACCCATATCGAAGAGAGCTTCCCGGAAGTTAAGAACATCCTTATCTTTCCCGAGCTCCATACCCGCAACCACTACTACATGGAGAACCTGCGCTGCCTGTCCGACTCGCTCCGGGAGGCCGGCTATAATGTAAGGGTGGGTATTGTAGACCTCGATCTCCGCGAAGACCGGGTGGAGAGAAAAGGGATGGAAGGCGGGCTCGAACTGGACCGGCTGGTAAGAGACAACGGTATCGTTACAGCCCGGGACGGGTTTCAGCCCGACCTTGTCGTCTTGAACAACGACTTCAGCCAGGGAGTGCACGAGATCCTGGACGGGCTCCGCACTCCGGTGGTCCCCTCCCCGCAGATGGGATGGCATCTGCGGAGAAAGCACCGTCACTTCCAAATCCTCCATGAGCTGGTCCAGGAGTTCGGGGAGCAGACGGGAATAAACCCCTGGTGCATATCCACCCGGTTCAAGGTATGCGAAGACGCTGACTTCGATGATGACCGAAAAAGGGAGAAGCTGGCCCGCAAAGTGGACGAGCTTATCAAGGAGATTCGAAAAGACTATGAAGAGCGCGGCATCGAGGACGAGCCTTTTGTGTTCATAAAGAACAACGCCGGGACCTATGGGATCGCGGTTATGCTGGCCCGCTCGGGGGACGACGTCAGAAACGCCGGCCACAAAACGCGGACCAAGATGCGGACCGGCAAGGGCAAGACCCGGGTGAACCAGGTCCTGCTCCAGGAGGGCATACCCACCAGGGACCGGCACGAAGGGTCGCCCATGGAGCCGGTCATCTATACGGTGGGCGATAAGCCGGTGGGGGGATTTTACCGCATACACCGGAAGAGGAGTGAGTTCCAGAACCTCAACGTCCGGGGCATGGAGTTCCGGAGGCTCTGTTTTCACCAGGTGGAGTCCCGGGCACCCGAGGCACTGGAGGAGGGATGCCAGGACGCAGCCGACCTGTTGAGCGTGTACGGCACACTGGCAAGGCTGGCGTGCCTGGCGCTTTCGCGAGAAGAAAAGGAAATGAAATCATGAACAGAAAATCGAAAAAAGAACGGCTCTCCGTGGCCTTTTGCATGGACCCCATCGAGAACATGGACCTCGGGACCGACACCACGTTCGTGATCATGATGGAGGCCCAAAAGCGCGGTCACAGGCTGCTGTACTTCACTCCCGACACCCTCGAGGTCGAGCATGGGACTCCTTTCGCTGCCATGGCGGAAACCACCGTCAAGTGGCCAACCCCAAAAAACCCCCTACATTACGCGCTTTCCAAGAAAAAGAAAACCGGGCTCTCCGACGCCGACCTTGTCTTTATGAGGGTGGACCCGCCTTATACCATCGACTACGTCACTGCCGTGCAAACCCTTGCCATGGTCCGGCCTCCAACGGTCGTGGTCAACCGGCCGCGGGGGCTGCTGCTCGCGAATGAAAAAATGCTCGCTCTCCGCTTTCCGGAACTCATGCCGCCAACTGTAGTCTCGCGAGACCGGGACCGGATCATGGAGTTTCTGGAAGAAACGGGAGGAAAGATGGTCTTAAAGCCGCTGCCCGGCTTCGGAGGAGAAGGGGTGGTAGTGGTCGAGAAAAACCACACCAATTGCAAGGCCCTGATCCAGGTGATGACCGAAAACGGCAGGCAAGCGGTACTGGCCCAGAAGTTCCTGCCAGTCAACCAGAAAGGAGACAAAAGGATCATCATGCTCTCCGGAGAGCCCATCGGAGCGGTGACCCGGATGCCCGCAAAGGGAGACCACCGCGCAAACCTCCACTCCGGGGGAACATATAAAAAAGCCGCGATTACCGAGAAAGACCGCGCCATATGCAAAGAAACCGCAGAGCTCTTAAAGCGCGAGGGACTGTGGATTGCCGGACTCGACGTAGTTGCCGGATACCTTACCGAGATAAACGTCACCAGCCCCACCCTGGTAAGGCAGATTAACGAGCTCGAAGGGGTAAAGCTGGAAGAGCGCATCATGGATTTTTGCGAGTACCTCTGTCGCACTGCCCGCCAGACCGCGGGATGAAAAAGCCGGCAATCTCTATTTTGACTATAATCATACTTGCAAAAGACCATCAGGATGATTACCATTGCAGATAAGGGTACTTATGGTGTGACCGACGGCAGTCGCGACGGAAGTCGCTCGCACTGGACTTATAAATTTAATTGAAAGGAAAGACAATGGAGCGTATATACATGGACCATATCGCGGGAACGCCGCTCCTGCCCGAAGCGCTGGAGGCGATGATGCCTTTTTACCGGGAAAAGTTCGGGAACCCCTCGTCCATCCACGGCTTCGGCGAAGAGGCGGAGACCGCCATAAGCGAGTCCCGGGAGAAGACAGCCTCGCTTATCAGCGCCCGACCGGAGGAGATCATCTTCACCTCCTGCGGCACGGAGAGCAACAACTTCGCATTTAAAGGGGTCACTCAGGCGCTCCGCTCCAAGGGCAACCACATCGTCACCACCCCCATCGAGCACTTTTCCATTATGCACGCCGTCAAGTCTCTGGAGAAGGCTGGCTTCGAGGTCACCCAGGTACCGGTGGACGGCACGGGCATGGTGGACCCCGCAGAGATCGAGAACGCCATTACCGAGGGCACCATCCTGGTGTCCGTGCAGCACGCCAACCCCGAGGTGGGAACTGTGCAGCCTCTCCCGGAGATAGGTGCCATCTGCAAACAAAGGGGGGTGTACTTCCATACCGATGCAGTGGCTTCCGCGGGCAGCGTGCCCACGGACGTGAACGAGATTAACGCTGACCTGCTCTCTCTTGCCGGCAACATGTTTTACGGTCCCAAGGGAGCGGCGGCCTTGTACGTCCGAAAAGGCACCCGCATCCGGCCGCTGCTCGACGGCGGCATCCAGGAGGGAGGCAAGCGTGCAGGAACCGAGAACGTGCCCGCTATCGTGGGCATGGGAGTGGCTGCACAAGAGGCCGCCCGATCCATGCACGAGCGGAAGGAGTATCTTGCCAAACTCGGCGATAAGCTCATGTCCGGCCTCCAGGAGAAGATCGAGAACCTGCACGTGTTCGGAAACAAGGACAAGCGGCTGCCCGGACACGTGAGCGTGGGTGTCGAGTTCGTGGAGGGGGAGTCCATTCTGCTCTTCATGGACATGCAGGGAATAGCGGTCGCTTCCGGGTCGGCGTGCATCTCCCGGAGCCTGAAGGTAAGCCACGTCATGCTGGCAATGGGCATAGACCACGCCACCGCCCAGGGGTCGGTGCTCTTCAGCCTCGGCAAGGACAACACCGAAGCCGAAGTGGACAAGGTATTCGAGACTCTGCCGCCCATTGTGCAGCGGCTCCGCGATATGTCGCCCCTTTACAAGAAGCAGAGCACGTGATACCTTATATTACCTGTCTTTCAAGGCGGGCTTTCATATTCGGGAGGAATAAAAATGGCCATCAAATACAGTCAGACGGTTATGGACCACTTCACAAGCCCCCGCAACGTGGGCGAGCTCGAAGACCCACACGGAATCGGAGAAGTGGGAAATCCGGCGTGCGGCGACATCATGACCTTTACCATCAAGGTCAAGGACGACGTTTTAGAGGACGTGAAGTTCAAGACCTTCGGATGCGGCGCAGCCATTGCCGTGTCTTCCATGATATCCGAGATGGCCAAGGGAAAGAAGCTCGAAGAGGCCCTCCGGATATCCAACAAGGACGTGGCAGACGAGCTGGAAGGACTCCCCGCAAACAAGATGCACTGCTCGAACCTCGGAGCGGACGCACTCCACGCGGCTATCCGGAGCTATTACAGAGCAAAAGAAAACGGCAGCAGTACGCCCGAAGTCGTCACAGTAGACCATGACCACGACCACGAGGAAGAAAAAGAACAAGGCCACACCTGCAAATGCCCCCACTGCGAAATAGAAACGCCCCTGGACCTCCCCTTCTGCAAAAGCTGCGGAAGGGAAGTGGGTTGAGACAAGGGACAGCCCATTACCTCTACGTGAAGTCCCTTATGATGACCGATTCCTGCCGGACCGCACGGTCCCATCCCTGCGTTGGTTTTTGCTTTAAAAGATCGTGATCGTCAAGGCCGGCCTTTTTCTTTCTGGGGATGGCCGGGGGCCAGGCAGTCAAGGGCTTGCCCGGGTAGAGCGAAAGCGGCTTTATGCAGCTCGGGTGTGTAGTAACTGAAGTCCTCTTTGTCGGGCCGGCGGCTCTTTAAATCGTTTAAGGGGTGCCGGCAAGGGGACGCATAGCAGAAGCTCCACATGCTTCCGGGGTAGGAGGGAATAACCGCCCAGAACATAAAGGTGTTTGCAAAGGCGCGGCCCACCCTGGAGAAGATGTCCCGCACCACAGAGCCGTGATAGAGCGGAGACTCGGTCTGGGCGGAGAGCACGCCGCCCTCATGGAGCGCGAGCGCCGCGTCCTTGTAAAACTCCTCGCCGACAAGCACTGCCCCAGGTCCCACCGGGTCGGTGCCGTCCACGATGATAAGGTCCAGGCTTTCGGGCTTGACCTGTTTTATAAACTCCGCACCGTCGGCAAACTCAAACTTCACCCGCGGGTCGGAGAACCCGCTGGAAACACCGGGCAGGAACTCGCGGCAGGCATTCACCACTTGCTCGTCTATCTCGGCCAGGACGATCTCCTCGAGCTCGGGATAGCGGGCCAGCTCCCGCAAGGTTCCGCCGTCGCCTCCGCCTATTACCGCGGCGCGCCGGGCGTGGGAAAGCGTCTGCATGGGCACGTGGGCGATCATCTCGTGGTAGATGCTCTCGTCAAGCTCGGTAAGCATGATGAGCCCGTCAAGCGCCAAAAGCCTGCCGTGCTGATAGGTGTCCAGGATGGCGATGTCCTGGTACTGGCTTTTTCCCTGATAGAGGACTTCTTTAACGCGGAGTTCGAAGCTCACAACTCCCTGAAAGCTCTCCCCGAACCACAGATCAGGCATTCCCGCCTGTGCGGAAACCGGCTCCCGGCGGAAACCCCCTTCTTCTTTGGGACCGCTCATGTTCCGGCTTCTGCTAGCTTACCGAGGCCGCCTTTTTATAAGCGTCCTCGTGGCGCCGGGCGGTTTCCAGGTCGCCGCGTTCGAGCAACTTGAGCTCGTGGTGCGATGGCTTCAGCTCTTCCAAAAGATAGCGGTGCCCCGCTTCAGGGTTGGTCGTGTCCCCGCAGGTGAAAATCTCCACTGCTGCGTAAGAATGCTCAGGCCAGGTATGTACGGCCAGGTGGGACTCCGCAAGTATCAACACCCCCGAGACCCCCTGGGGAGAGAACTTGTGCAAACACGAATCCATTACAGTAGCATTGGATACGCGGGCAGCTTCTGCCAGTATAGGCTCCAAATAGGCCGGATCATCCAGGATCAGGGGATCGCAACCGTAATACTCAGCTAATACGTGTCTGGCCAATGCTTTCATCTTTTCCCCCCTCCCTTTATATAAAAATAGAAAGCGCCAGTCGGCCCCCCCTTGCCGAAAGGCCCCAGCGCGTATGTCAATAATTTAATCAGCTTAATCCCTTTTTGTCAAGCAAATTTGCAGCAATTCGCGAATTTTTTGCAAAGAAGAACGTCGCAAAAAGCACGGCTGAACCTGGAAAGCGGAGGCTGAGCAAATCACGGGTTGCAGGCTGTCTTATTGGGGCTGCAAACTCACCCGTGCGTCAAGTGCAGGGTGAGTTTGCAGTGGATTAGTTGAGTAATGAAGCTTCCGGCTTTTGCGACCTGTTGATTTCCGCGGTGTTTTCGGGAATCAGGACGGCTTTTCGCGCCTGGTCAGAAGAGCACGAACTCAGCCGCCCTTATGGTGCAGGATCATGCCGCCATCCCCGACTGCGAACGACTCGCCGTCCGGCAGGCACCACACGCCGTGCAGAGTATCAACCGTATTCATCCACATCTCGGACCACGAGCTGCCGTCGTAATGGAGCACCTTCCCGAACTGGCCCACCGCGTAGACGTTGCTTGCCGAGGTCCCGTACACGTCCTTCAGCTCCCTGGAGAAACCGCTGTCCATGGCCGACCACGAGCTGCCGTCGTAGTGGAGAATGACGCCGCTTCCCACTGCAAAGACGTCCGTGGGGGACGCGCCCCATACATCCTGGAG
>CAYQTK010000231.1:0-6540 GCA_964420375.1 uncultured bacterium | reverse complement strand
AAGCTTTCCTGTCTGCGTGCCTGTCTGCCCTGTCTGCGTGTCCGCACAGGCAGGCATGTCCGGCACAGGCAGGCGCACTCCAGAAACGCAGTTTCGCAACAGGCACTAATTAGAATTTAATGGGGTAAGCCGGGTTAAGTAGTCTGTTGCAGGAATATCTCGGCCAGGTCCATGACCCGGAGTCTGGCGTCAAGGTCTTCGTCCTTTACTGCGTCATCCAGCATCCTGGCGCACTTAGGGCAGGCCACCGCCAGCACGTCCGCCCCGGTCTCTGCGGCTTCGCGCACGCGCTTTCTGGCGGGAGACTCCGGGCCGCTTCCCAGCACGTCGGTGAAGAAGTTGCCGTCTCCACCGCCGCAGCAGAGCGCGTCAGCCATGGAGCGGTCCATCTCCGCAAGCTCGACGCCGGGCAACGCCTGGAGCACCGCCCGGGGGGTAAGGTAATCCTTGTTATGCCTGCCCAGGTAGCAGGGATCGTGGAAGGTCACCTTTAACGGAGATTTTAACTCGCCTGCCGGGGCGGGGGCCTTTTGCGCCAGGACCTGGGAGTAATGCAGCACCTGGAACGACCCTCCCAGCAGCGGGTAATAGTTTCTGAAAGCGTGATAGGCGTGGGGAGAAAGGGTGATGATCTTTTCGACCCCGGCGTTTTTGAAGCTCTCGATGTTTTTCTCCGCCAACGCCTGGAACAGGCCCTTCTCGCCCATGGTGCGGACCTCGTTTCCGTCGCAGGTCTCCTTCTCCCCCATGATGCCGAAGGACACGCCCAGCTTGCCGAGCACTGTTGCCGCTGCCCGGGCCATCTTAATGCCTCTTTCATCGTACGAGCCGGGACAGCCCACGTAAAAGAGGAACTCCTGTTTGTTATAAGGCTCGATATCGAGATCGCGCGCCCAGTCTCCGCGCTCGGACTCGGGCATCTTGTAGGGGTTCCCGTACATGCTGATTGCCTTGAAATATGTCTGCACCATGCCGGGCACTTCTCCGGCGTTGACCAGCTCTTCCCTGCCCGCAATAAAGGCGTTTAGAAGGTCTGCCTTGAACTTGGGAAAAACGCAGTTCTCCACGCAGTTGGCGCATCCCGCGCAGGAGTACATGATCTCGGCCAGTCTTTTGCCCGCGGTAATTTCTTGGTCGAGCCAGGCGCGAAGCAGCCACATCCTTCCGCCGGGCGCAAATGACTCGAACCTCTTTTTGATGTAAGGTGGACAGTTCAAGTCCTGGTAGCCTGCGGGGAGCTTACAGTATCCGCAACGGAAGCAGCGGTGAAGTATTTCCGAGTATTCCATGGCCCACCTTGAAAAGGGTTTGAATTTGAATTCGAAGGGTTTTCCTTTTTAGATTGCTTCCAATCGTAGCAATGTATTAAGCTTCGGTCAAGGCAGGCGTAAAAAAAGTAAACATATTGACAACTTTTTGCATGATAAATATAATTTCTTCATACATAAGCTGCCGTCAAAGGTTTTGTTTAAGGCATTTCAGAACCTGGTAGAGGAGGAGAGATGGAAACTGTAACAGCAGCGCAACTGGGTATGAGTTCGTCTTTGTATCGTCCGCTTGACGATGCCGGCGTTAAGAAGGTGGCTGATGAATCCTTGCGTATCCTGGAGAAATCGGGCGTCAAGGTTTATACCCGGCGGGGACTTGCGGCTTTCAAATCCGCGGGCGCCCAGGTGGACGAATCGGAGCGGCTTGTCCGGATACCTCGGGCGATGATGGAAGACGCTATATCTTCCAACCCTTCGTCCATAACCCTTTACTCTCGCGACGACAAGACCAATGCGGAGCTCACCGGCAACAAGGTCCACTACGGCACCGGCGGCACCGCTCTTTACGTGCTGGACCCGGATACGGGCGAGCGGCGCCAGTCCACTGTTGACGACGTTATCCTGAACGCCCGCCTCATGGACGTGCTGGAGAACATTCACGTGTTTACCATCAACGTGTTCCCCAACGAGATTAAGGACAAGGAGCAGATAGACGTAAACCGTTTTTTCCATGCCCTGGACAACACCGCCAAGCACGTGATGGGAGGCATCTACTCTTTCGACGGCTGCAAGAAGGTGGTCAAGATGGCGGAGACCATTGCGGGGTCCGCGGACAAGCTCCGGGCGCGGCCGTTTGTTTCCTTTATCACTCTCATCATCAGCCCCTTCAAGATAGACAAGGACTACGGCGAGGTCACCTGTTACCTGGCTGAACAAGGCATACCAGTGGTCGTTCCCACCGAGCCCATGTGCGGCACAACCTCGCCGGTCACGTTGGCGTCCAATGTGCTGGTCCACACCGCGGAGACCCTGGCGGGCATCGCCATGGTCCAGTGCGTGAACAAGGGCTCACCCGCGATCTGCGGCAGCGTGGGTTCCATAAGCGACATGCGGAGCATGAGCAACCTGGCGGGCGCAATCGAGCGGGCCATGATCAACGCGGCAGTGTCCCAGATGAGTCAACATTTCGACCTGCCGCTGTACTCCACCGGCGGCACGTCCGACGCCAAGGAAGTGGACATCCAGGCGGCATATGAAAGCGCAATGTCCGACCTGTTGGTGGCCATGTCCGGAGCAAACTACATCCACGACTCGGTGGGGCTTATGGAGTTCGACATGACCATCGGGTACGAGAAGCTGGTCATGGACAACGAGATACTGGGTATGGCCCAGCGGGTATTGAAGGGAATCGAGATAAACGACGACACCCTGGCAACAGACCTCATTATCGAGAAAGGGCCTGCCCAGGACTTCCTGGCAGAGGAGCACACCATAAAGTACATGAGAGACGAGTTCTACTTTCCCAGGCTGGCCAACCGCGAGCATATAACCAATTACAAAAAGGAAGACTCGGCCATGGCCCGGGCGAAAAACTTCATAAGCGAGGTGAGAAACTCGAAACCAGAGAGCAAGCTCGAGCCCGGAGTCCGCAAAAGCATACTGGAGAGCTTCCCGGAAATCCTGCACAAGTAATTCCGCAAAAGCCGTTCGTCCCGGAAAATAAGTTTACCGGCTTTATATGAGAAAGGAGAAAGGTTAGGTGGAAAAACAGCGAGAAGGCGTGTTGGTGGACCCCCGCTGCCGGCTGTCGGATGATCAGGTCAAACTGGTGGACGAGACCTCCCGGGAGCTTCTGGAAGACCCGGGAGTTATTTGTTACAGCGAAGCGCCGGTGAAAGTCTTCAAGGATGCAGGCGCCCGCACCGAGGACGCGGAGTCCGGCACCAGGATACGGATACCGGCAAAGGTGCTGGACAAAGCACTTTCGGACGCGCCCTCCCGCATCGTGCTGGGGGCCCGTGATCCGGACAACCGCCTTGTCCTGGACGCAGCCGAGCCCCGCGTCCGCTTCGGCACCGGCTCGGAGACCAATGACTGGCTGGACGTGGACTTCGACGGCGGGATTCCCCGCTTTACCGTGCATGAAGGAAACATCGAGCGGCTCCGGCTTTCCGCACACCTTTGCCAGAACCTCGACAACCTGGACTTTTTCATCCGGAACGTAAACATCCAGGACGACGACATCGACGACTCGAACAAGGACGTGAACAAGTTCCTGGCAAGCGCGGACAACATCAGCAAACACGTAATGGCCGGCCTTACCAACGTCTCCGCCCTGGACGACGTCATCAAGATGGGCAGGATCATCGCGGGCGGTGCCGACCGGTTCGACAAGGAGCCGATCTTTTCTTTTATCACCTGTGTTATAAAGAGCCCTCTTCAGATCGTTACCGACACCGCGGAGACGCTCGCTGCGATAGCCCGCCGCGGCCTGCCGGTGGTCATCTCCAGCTCGCCCATGGGAGGGGCCACCGCTCCTTTCGACGAGTTCGGCATGGTGTCCCAGATAAACGCGGAGATACTCGCGGGAGTGACCTTTGCGCAACTGGTGTCGCCCGGCACTCCCGCGCTTTACGGGTCGGTGCCGGTGCGCACCAGGCTGGATAACTTAAACGACATGTACGGAGCGCCCGAGTTCAATCACTACAGCCTGGACTGTACCCAGATGGCCCGGTTCTACGGGCTTCCCTGCTACGCCAGCGCCGGCGTCTCCGACATCGAAAGACCGGGCATCCAGGCCACGGTGGAGAAGCTCCTTACCCATCTGCTGGTGCCTTCCGCGGGTCCGCAGTACGTTCATTACTCGTTCGGGCTGCTCGAGCGGACCAAGACCTTCTGCCCGGTCCAGGCCGTTCTCGACGACGTCCACGTGGGACTGGTCAAGCATACCTTGAAAGCCACCACCATATCCCCCGAGCGCAAAGAGGACACCCTTTCCGTCATCCGCGAGGTCATGAACACCGGCCAGAAGATGTACATATATCACCTGCCGCTTCCCACCAGGGACAACGTGTACGTGAAGTACCCGCTGGAGGACCCGGAAGGGGACGCGCTTTACGCCGCGTATAAAAACTACGAACAGATAAAACAGATGCCCGCGAACCGTCTGCCCGACGAGGTCCGCAAACAGATAAAGTCCGAGATACCCGGCGTGCTTTCCAAGACACTGGGTGAATGACGGAGAAAGAAGGACGACAATGGAAGACAAGAATATTGCATCGCGCCAGGAGGCTGACCAGGAAGAGCAGATGCAGGCCTACAGCAATGCCGTCCGAAGCGGCATGTACGCCAAGCGCAGCGGCCTTCTCGGCAAGTACGACAACCTGCGCCTTTACTGGGAGGACGAGATAACGCGGGCGTTTCTGCGTCCGCACCTGCAAAAGGTGATCGAGAACCGGCAGAAACAGATGCGCAGAATCCGCATCCTCGACCTGGGCTGCGGCAGCGCGGACGGGTACGAGCTTCTCGCCGGCATCCGCCATCGCGACGCAGACCTCCAGTGCACCGAGGTCGATCTTTTAAACCCTACAGTGCTGGGACTTTATAAAGGCATAGACCTCAACCAGGACCTGCTCGACCAGGCACGGTCGGTATATTACGACAACCCCAAGATGGTCTTCCAGAAGGGAGACTTCAGCGAAGGGCTGCCGCTTACCGAAAGCGAAAAGCCTTATGACCTGTACTTCACGTCCTACGGGACCTGTTCGCATTTTAACGAGGACGAGAACGCAGTAAAGCTCCTGGCCGACATAGCCCGCCGCACCAAGGACTACAGCCTTATCATGTGCGACTGGCTGGGACGTTACTCCTACGAGTGGCAGAACCTGTGGACCAACGACCTTTCCGAGAACCGGAACATGGAGTACCTGGTCAACTACATCTTTGACCGGGAAGAGAGGGAGCATCACCAGGACAAGGTGGAGAGCCTCTACCTGCGTCTCATGAGCAGGAAGGAGGCCGAGGACATAGTGGAGAAGGCCTCGGAAATGGCCGGTGTAACCATAAATCCCCTGGTCTTCTTTGACCGGTCCGTGTTTACCGGAAGGCACATGGACACCTGCCAGTACAACTCTCATGTCCAGCCGCTCCGTGAAGCGGTGAACTGCCTTCACGAGAACAACATGAGAACCGACTTCAGCACCCTGTACATAAACTACGTTCCCCGCGAAGAGTTCCAGTTTTTAAACGACTACTTCGAGCATATCCAGGTCTGCTGGAACACCCTGGTCCATTACGTGGACCTCCTCCTCCATACCTACAACGAAAAAACCAGGTCATTCGACTTCGAGCCTCCGCCCATACCCGCCACGTATCCCGTGCCTTTGCAGGAGGGAATGGAGAGGATGAGAATGGTCGTCGAGGGAGTGGGATGGCTGGTCGCCGGTCTTCCCCGCGAGAATATCATCGAGCCGCAACTGGGCTACACCCTCCGCCACCTGGTGACCAGCCTCCAGAAAGGACTCGGCTGCGCCCACTCCCTGGTGGGGATACTCGAAATCAACAAGCAAAGGTGAACTTCCGGACCGGGCAATGCCATTGGTGTTTTGTCAGGATTAAGATGACGCATACTGTGCGAGCGGGTTTAGTCGCGACTGAAGTTGCTTCCTCCAGAGTTGGTTAGTCCGGCTTTAATATAAGGAGTTCTTTGGGTGATCGAGTTCGAGCACCTGACCAGGGGATTTACGAGCGGAACCACCGCGGTTTCCGACCTGTCCATGCAGGTCGAGGAAGGCGAGACCACTGCCATGTAGATAGTCAATTGACCGGTCGAGGCCACGGGGACCATCCGTACGTCGGCATCGACTTAATGGAACAGGACTTGACACGCCTCTGCCGCAGCGTCGGCTATGTCGGCCGGAGCTTGGGCCTCTTTCCCCGCGGGAAGCCGGAAAGCGACAGACGCAATCTTTTTCATAGGTGGTCCACCTGCTCTTTAACCGGATGGACCTAAAACTAATCCCGGTTCGCACAGGTTTATAATCACGTTCGCTACCGCTTTTTATTAAAAATGGAGGCTTTAATATGAATCTTTCAAAAGGTTCTGGAAAAAAGAAAATACTTTTCAGATCGGCTGTGCTGCTGTTTTCCCTGATATTGCTGGTTTTTCTGGTGGAGATTTATGTACGCTATATAGCTTCCGTGTCATATTTTGATCCTAATTTGAAGTTTTATGAAAAACAACGTCAGAAACATGAAAAACAATCTCTCCAAT
>CAYQTK010000230.1:0-6583 GCA_964420375.1 uncultured bacterium | reverse complement strand
AACACGGCAAAAAAGAAGAGTCAAATCCGGAACCCCCTTCTATGTCGCAGGCCCTGTTCATTCGCGGGGGTTGACAACTATGTTGGATTTTGATTATAATTATTAGCCATAATTAATCTTTCAGCACTTGTCTGATCATACAGGGAGGCAACCAATGGAGGAACAGCGGGAAGAAAAAAGAACCCGTACAGAGGCCAAAGGCGCTTTCCTTCAGGACGGCGTTATTACTCACATCAAAATCCGGGACAAGAACAGCCGCGGTCTTGGCGTTTATTGCCTTGACAACTTCAAGCCGGGGCAGCAGGGGGTGGTTTATGCTTCCTGGTCCGGTTCGAGCGGTCTTGAAGAGGTGCCCACAGAAGTATGCTGGTGCATGTCCGATCCCATGGCCGAGGACCAGTCATATCCTTACCGCATGGGATTGAGGATCCTGGTTGACCAGTAACCAGGTCCCGGAGAAGTTCATAGCTCAGGAAAGAGCAGGGGAAAACCTCTCAACAAAAATTGTGTAACGGCAAAGCGGGTCCGGTATGGTCCGGAACGCCCCGTTGAGTGCGTATTTCTTCACGAAAGTTTCCCTGTCTTACAACGTAAATATATTTATTTCCCGTTGCGAAACTCCGTTTTCGGAGTGCGCCTGCCTGTGCGGACACGCAGACAGGACAGACAGGCACGCAGACAGGAAAGCTTGCTGCCGCACTCCAGAACAGCTCCGCAAAAGTAAATTAAACCTCCGTTTCGCAATAAGAACTATCTAGACGAAGCTCGGGAGCTATTCCTCGGTGACCCGGGTAGGGGCCTTGCGGTCGCGTTCGATGATGAAGAAGGAGGGGGCGATCCGTGAAGGTCCGGCCGCCACGTATGCCTTGCCCAGGTAGAGGTCGTCGTTCTCGGGGTCAACCTTTTTTATGTAGTCGCGAAGAAAGCTGCCCTCCCATGGCAGGTTCCCGCCGTCCGCGTAGTTCAGTATCAACGCTCCCGGCTCTTTGTTCTCCTTGCCGTGGGGGTCAACCTCCTTTACCGAGTAGAACCCGAACCGCTTGGGGTTGTGGTCCACCGGCTTGGTGCGCCACGGTTCTTCCAAGGGGCTCTGGTAAATAGGTATGTTATAGCCCCGATACTCGGCTCCGCGCTTGTAAAAGCCCTTCTTGAATTTCTTGATTCCCAGAAGCTTGGCAAAGAAAGGCACATTGTAGCCCCGGAACTCCCAGTCCACTAGCTTCTCCGGGTCAGGCGTCTCTCCGTTTTGAAAAATCTTTTCCAGCTCATCAGCGGAAAGCTTTGCAAGGTCTTCCAGTTTTCTCTTTTCTCCCATGGTATCATCTCTCCAAAGTTACCGGCATTTTTGCAGGGATCCCCCGCCCGGGGGAGACTTTTTTTAATATAGCAGCAGGCGGACGCCTGAAGCAAACTTGTTTGCAAATCCGTGAAAAGACCACTTGGGGAAGCTCAGCCGACCCGATTTTATGGAGGCGGACAGACTTTGTTGCGCCATTTTTCCAGCTTCAAGGCTTTGTCGCCTTTGCCGAGCTTGTAGTAGCATTCCAGTGCGGACTTGATGGTTGACTCGACAACCGGAGCGCAGGCAGGGGTTTTTCCGGTTCCGAATCCCATGTCTTCCAATGCCTGTTCATAGGCTGATATGGCTGCCCGGCATCCCAGCGCCCTGCGGGCAAGCTCAGCTCTTTTCAATGTGCGACGGGTTTCAGGGTCCGGTTTAAAGACCCCCTTTTGTTTTGCTGAGCCGGCTTTCCTCTCTGCTTTTTCCCGCGGTGGTTCCGGCGCATACTCAGAGGAAGGCGTTGTGCTCAAGCCGTTATCAGACTCTGCCTTTGTTTCGGGGGGAGCATCTTTTACAGTTCGGCCGGATGATACTCCTGCCCGCGGTTTATGAGCAGTATCAGCGGCCCTGGCGCCGGTGCCTGCTGGAGCGGGCTCGACCGGAGTGTCCCGCCATCCCCAGCCGATGTCTTTTCCCTTCTCCCGTGCGTTGGTGTCCCCCGCTTCTTCCTCTTTGAAATTTTCACTTTCGGAAGGTAGGTCTTTTCGGTCGCGCTTTTTCTTGCTGTCTTCGCGGGACAGCAGCATTTCCGCGTCTTCCGGCTCTTCCAGCCCGGCCACTTCCATAACCGTGTCGCCGCTCATAACAGACATGCCCTTGGCAACGGTTGCCGGCGTGTCCGCGTCAATGGATGTCCCTTGCTGAGAAGATACGCTCGTGCCCGCGATTTCATCCGCTCCGGTCACTCCCGCCAACAAGGAGGTCCCCCCAGCGGTTGAAGTTCCGGGCAACACCGAGCCGCCCGCCGCCAAAGGGGAAAGCGTCGAGCCTGCCGGGGAACCACTCGTCATGGCTTGTCTTTCCACGCTTTCCGCCATTGCAAGCGACATTTCCTCAGAGGCCGTGTCCTTATCGAGGATTCGCGGAGGCGTAACTTCGCGTGCACAGGGGCCTTTGCACGCTGTTGAAGATTTTTCCGGCGCCTCGATTTGTTCCGCGGCCTCCCTGATCCAGTCGTCGGATTCAGCTACCCGTTCGGTCTCCTTGTCCTTATAAACCACGAAAAGACTCACGGCGATTACCAGGCCGGCGGCCACTGCGACAGCGGGCTGGAGTATCTTTTTCCATTGCGGTCTCGGCAGGGCCTTATCGCGCGCCCGGGCCTTGATGCGGGTATCGAGGTGCTTTGGAGGAGACGGGTCTTCCAGTTCCTCTAACGCTCCCAAAGTCTTTTTAAGCTCCTCGTACTCCTGCGCGCACCGGGGACATTCTTCCAGGTGGGCCAGGGCCTCCTTTTTCTTGCCCTCCGGAAGTTCGTCGTAGAGGAGATCAACCAGTATCTCGGTTATGTGTCGGCTTGTCATTTCCCGTCTTCCGCGCTTATACGTTTTTTTCAATCCTCGCCGAAATAGCCGGCCACGTCCAGGGATTTGCGGAGGTTGTTAAGAGCGTAGTGCATCCTCGTTTTTACGGTGTTCAGCGGCGCTCCGGTCATATCGGCTATTTCTTTGAACGACAGTCCCGCTCTTTCCCGGAGGAGGAACACCTCTCTTTGCTCCTCGGAAAGGGATGATAACGACTCTTCGAGCAGGCAGGCAAGCTCCGCTGCCCTGGTGTTTTCTTCAGGGTCCGGTCCGGAGTGGGGCACGGTCTCGATGTATGCCCGGCCTTCGTCCGGCGGGTCGTCGAGGGGCACGGTCTCGCGGTGCTTGTCACGGCGGGCCATGTCTATACACACGTTGCGCGCGATGGTGAACAGCCAGGCGGCGAACCTGGACTTGGACTTGTATTTCTTTGCCCCCCGGACCACTTTTAGAAACACCTCCTGGTACGCTTCGTCCGCGCGGTCCCGGCTGCCGGTCTGACGGCACAGGAACCCGTAGAGCTGCCTGCCGTAACGTGCGATAAGTTCTTCCAGCGCAGCCTCCCGGCCGGCCTTGAACAATGCCATCAGCTCTTCGTCAGTAGAGCTTTTGAGCTTTGCACGCGGCATATGGGATTTTTCGGTCTTCATTATTATTAACGCACCGAACCTTTTTATGTTTTACACAAATCCGATAAATGCTGCGGACACCAGCCGGTGCTTCCGGTTGTGTCCTTGGGCAATTTATCTCAAAAAGTCCCGGACAGCTCCGAAGTCGGAGACGTTTTTACCGTAATGAACGTGGACGACCTTTCCGTCAGGCGAGAGCAGGAAGGCTCCCGGCACCTGGAACTCGTCACCCTCGAACCTTCCGTGCATGTGGCCTTTGAAGGTGGCCCGGATGGTCGCTCCCATTACCGAGGGCGCCATGTACTCCCTGACTCCTCCTTTGCGAAGCCCGAAAAGCTCGTAAAGCCTTTTTTCCCTGTCGGGCACCAGCAGGAAAGGAAAGCCCACCCGCTCGGCATAGCCGGAAACCCGTTTGGGGGTCGACTGGACCACTACAGCAAGGGTGATGGATTTCTCCTTGAAGTCCGGCCATGCTGTTTTCAGCTCTTCGAGCTTGTCCTTGCAAAGAGGACAGCCTAAATGGCGGAGAAAAAACAGGGCCAGTTTACCGGAGGAAAAATCCGCAGGATACGTATACTCTGCGCCGGTGTGATCGGTGAAGCTGAACTCCGGCGCATTATCGCCTGCCGAATAGGCCATGTCTCACTCCTTTGACTACTTTCTTTTTGGACCACTGTCAAAGCGCCGGGTTTCCCGGACCAACATCCGGTCCATCCCTTTATTAAACCAGAATCCGGGCAGCTTTTGCAAAAATGGCCGCATACAAGCACCGGCGGGCCGGTTCTTGTGTTAAAGAGAAATTAAAGATATGAATGGTAAGTAATGGTCGAACAAGGGCAAGCCGGGACCGAGGTTTCCAAGAAGAGGAAGGCGCTTTCAGCAGTGGCACTCTTTTTTTTGCTGATTGTCTTTGTGGAAATCCTGCCGCGCAATCTCGGCAGGCCAACTGACGACCATGCTTTTACTGAATATAAAGACGGCTCCGGCCGCTCCATGGTAAGATATAATCAAAGCTCACAAAATCTGTTTTTCACCGCCAGAAAACCGGAAGATGTTTTCCGGATCATGGTCTTCGGCGGAAGGACCGCCATGGGATATCCCTTTCATTACCGCTCAAGCTTCGGCCTGCGGCTTGCCGCACTGTTGGAGCAGTCGTTACCGGGCCGGAAGTTCGAGGTCCTTCACCTTTGCAAGCCGGGCGCGGACACGGGAGAGCTCCGGGAAACCTTTTCCGAGTCGCTGCAATACTCTCCTGACCTGGCCATCGTTTATACCGGCCATAACGAGCTTGTCGCCTCTCGTGCCGGGCAAGAGGAACAAGGTGCAATGCCGGCGATGTCCGTGAAGCCGCCCCCTCCCTTTTCCGCAGAGGAGTATGAAAGAATAAAACAAAGCTACGAGAACAACCTCCGCAGGATGGCACGGGAGTCTCGAGAGAGGGGAGTGCCGCTGGTGCTTTGCGCTCCGGCGTCCAATATCTCGGCATGGCCCCCGGAGGGTAGAGCGTTTCCTGCGAACTGGAGCGACAAGCAGAAAGAGGACGCGCTCACGTCGGCAAAGAAGGCAAAGGACATGATGAAGGGGGATCGTCTCGGACATGCGATTTCAATGCTGGAGAAAGCAGAGATCGACTTCGAGGGGTATGCTTTGCTGAGCTTTTATCTGGGCAGATGCCGGGCGCAAATGTGGCAGGAGAAGCAAGGGTCTGCAGTATCGACAAGTGGCCCGGGCGGAGAAGGTATTTCCTTCCGACAGAAGGCTCTTGCGGACTTTAACACCGCTCTCTTTGAGCAAGCGCGCACAGGTTTTTCCACCCGGGCGCCGCCCGGGTTTGCCGAGACTGTCCGCAAGGCGGCCCGCGAGGAGGGCGCGCTTTGGCTGGACACGGCAGGGCTTTTCCAAAGAGGACATCTCTTTCCGGACTTCGACCTTTTCGAGGACCATTGCCACCCCACGATGAGAGGCCAGCAAATCATTGCCGCGGAGTTGGCACGGCTTTTACAGGAAGAGGGAATACCCGCGCCTTCTGCGGAATGGAAGGAGCGGGGTCCCTGGCAGGAGATGAGATTTCTGGTCAGTCAAAAGGTGGACTATGAGTTCCTCCATAAGGTCAGGCTCGACATGGGCATATTCCTGGGGCTTCATAAGCATCTTCCCCGCGGATCGGCAGTGACACGGGAGAACCTGCAAAAAGCTTACATGACCGATCCGAACGACCCGTTTCCGCTTATACTGGAAACCGTCACAGCCATGCACTACCCGGAGGCTTCTCTTCCAACAGAGCGGCTGTCGGCTTTTTACAGGGAAAGGCCCCGGGCACTTTACGAGTGTGTATCAGAGCTCCTCACCAGCCGGGCGGACTTGAGAAAGGGGGTCTTCATGGCCAGGGTAGATCCGCACCCTGACCGGCCGCCCCTTAAGGGCTACTTGCAACAAGGACGACACCCGAACAAGATGAAAGAAGGGGATATCATCCCCAGAAGTCGCCATTACTATAACCGGTTTTTAAACCTTGCTCCCCGGCAAGAGAAGAGCGCGACCAAGGCCGGCGATTTGCATTAAACTCTGCCTTGCCCCCTTCACTCCGCGGGTTCGAAGACCTCGGTGCCGATCCTGGTGGGGTGGTCCACGGCAAGGAGAGTGTTGTCGTATTTCCTAAGCTTCCAGAAAACCATGATGTTCCCAATGCCGGCTCCCGCGAGGGCAACCGTTAAGACGGTGCAAAAACAGGGCAAAAGAAGCAGCAATCCCAGGCTTAATGGAAAGAGGACCAGTGTGGGCAAAAGATTCAACTTTTTATAGGCGGGGAGAGGCACGGGGTCCTTTAAGTTGCAGTAAACTGCCAAGGCTCTCCACATAATGCCGAACTTCAGTGCACTAGTCATCGATATAACCCAGGGCCTTCATGGACTTTTTTCTTTTCTTCTTTTCGCGGGGGGACAGGTTTTGTTTTTGTGCCTTACGCGAAGTAAGATCGGAAAGATGTTCTTTAAGAGCATTCATTAACTCGTTTTTCCGGGGCGGATATTTGTCAATTACGTTCTCTTTCTCAAGGGGGTCTTCTTTCAGATTGAACATCTTCGGCTTTT
>CAYQTK010000229.1:0-6707 GCA_964420375.1 uncultured bacterium | reverse complement strand
TTATATTAATGGTCCTGGGGGTTTCCGATAATTTCAAAGCAGTTATGAGCCCCCATTTCCTCTGGATGCAAATTATAAAAATAAAGAAAGAGTACATTATCGCGTGTGCATTGTTTTACGGTATCCTTATCGTCTACATCGCAGCACGACTCAGCGCCTATTGTCTGCTCTACCCGGAAACCGCATTTCTCAAGGTCCCGTATTACGCAGCCAGCGGCGCGGCGGAGTTGTACATTATCATGATACTCGGACACCTGCTGGGATATGTAGCCCACCAGTGCAGGTTTCAACTGGAATGGACCGAGTCCGCGGATAATAAATTCGTGCCTCTCCACGAAGGAAAGCCCGTGCAAGCTCCCGCGCCTGCCGGGCCGGAGCCCGAACAAGATATCCCCGAAGAGAAGACGCAAACACCTGATACCGAAGAAGAGGACTTTGACGACGAAGAAGAGCTGGCAGAGCCGGGTTCCGCTGAAGACATCAACAACAAGCTCAAGAGGGCAGGGAAAAGCTATGACAGACGTCTTTACCAGGAAGCCGCGGTCCTCTACCAGGAGGCACTCCGTTACCGGCCGGAAAACAAAGAGGCCCTGCAGGGTTTACATAAAACGGCAATAAAGCAAAACGACTGGAGGGTACTATTCCGTGCCGCGCGCGAGTTTGCCGAAGTGCTTTGGAAAGACCACGAGCTGTCCGAGCTATGGAGCCTGTTAAGGGAGACGCAGAAATTTGACCGGGATTTCACTTTCCGGCCGCAAGTACTCCGGGAAATGGCTTTGCATCTGGAAGAACAGGAAGAGTTCCTGGAAGCGGCCCGGGTTTACAGGGAACTGGGCGTCAGACACCGGAACCATGAGTTGGCGGTCCCCGCGCTGACACGCTGCGCACTCCTTCTGGAAGAGAAGGAAGACAGGCCGGACACTGCTCTTAAGGTGTGGGAAACACTGCGGGAGAGATACCGGATTGAAGAGGTCGAAGGCGTGGACATGGAAGAAAAGACCCGAAAGCTCAAAGAGAAGATAAAAACAGACCCCCAAAAGTACCTGGGATGATCGCCGCGCGGATAACCGGAATTGTTTGCAATGTGTTAAAATATATGCACGGATCAAAAAGAAACTGATAAGGAGGAAGCAAATGTCTGTTGAACGCGTAACAAGGATCGTATCCACATCTTCGGAAGGTTTTGAAGACGCTATCAAGGAGGGGTTGAACCGGGCCAAGAGAACACTCCGGAACCTCCGCCGGCTGGACGTGGTTTCTCATGCCGCCCGCCTAGATGCCACCGGTGAAATAAAAGAGTACGAAGTGACCCTGGACATTACCTTTATCTTGGAGTAATATCCGTCCGCCCTCCTGGGCAGAGGGACAGCCGCGGCATGAAACCCCCGACAACATTGCCGGGAGGAGCATATCATTTTGCACGCAAAGCCGGAGCAAGGAGGCATAATGGAAGACCTGTCAGCCGGGAGGGTAGAAGAAACCCCTGCATATAAGCCCTATGGGGTGTTCGTAACCAGTGTGTTTACCATCGTCTTCGTACTGCTTTACCTTTTGGCTTTTGTTCTCGCCATCCTGTTTTTAATGATCTTGAAAAGGTATTTTCCGGATATCGCCGCCGCCTTGCCCGACCTTTCCCGGATCGAGACGCTGCTGGACGGAGACTTTCTGGCACTGGAAACATCGATTTACACCGTGCTCGTTGCGCTGCTGTTCGGGTTCATTTTCATCCTGCCCTTTCCGGAAAGAACTCCGTTTAAAGATTACATGGCCCTTTACAAACCTTCTTTAAAACAAGTCCTGGCATGGCTGGGCATAATGGTCCTGCTGGTGGCTTTCCTGGACTCGCTCAGTTATATATTCGAGCTGGAAGTAATCCCCGAATGGTCAAAGGATATCTACAGGACCACCGATTCGATGGCCTTCCTGGTTTTTGCCCTGGCCGTGCTTGCCCCCATTACCGAGGAGGCGGTCTTTCGGGGGTTCCTTTTTAAGGGGGTTCAGCACCGGCTGGGACCGGTATGGGCGGTGCTGTTGTCCGCTCTTCCCTGGGCATTGCTGCACGTGTTCCAGTATGACTGGTATCATATAACCCATATCGTCCTGCTGGGGCTGGTGCTGGGGGGCGCCAGATGGAAAACCAGTTCCCTGTTCGTGCCTCTTATCCTCCACGGATTGAATAATACCATTGCCACCCTGGAGCTTTTCTTCTTTGCTTCGTGAACCAGTACAAAGCCGCGAAGGGCCTGCGACATAAGAGGCGGGCTCGAAAATTACACCGATTTTCAAGCTGGGAACGCGGCCGTCTCGGCCGCAGATAAAAGCGGGTGGGACGCCCGCGCTCCCAGGGAGACGCCGTCGTTTCCTCTGCCCCCATTTCATATCGCAGGCCCAGTTGTCAGGCAAAGCTTTTGCCGATTTTTTAAAAGCTCTATATATTACTCCCCTTGCTTCCAGGCCGGCGGGTTCAACTGCCAATAGAACTGGCCCACAATAAAGCCATTTTAAAAATGTCTAAAAAAGAGTTTAAAATCATTGCCTTGCAAACAAAAAGCAGCTTTTGAAGCGTGCTAAAACTATAAAATAACAATGTATTCAAAGAGTTAAGATTGCTCCGAAAAAGGCTTTCATGATGATGTTTTCTAATACAAGAAATACGTAAAGTCAAATACAGCATCGAAAACACTAACATATAAAACATGCATTTTCAGGGCTGAATTTTTTTAAACAGGTTTAAATAGTTGCATCAGTCGGCAAAAATTTCTGGCTCTTCCGGTTTAATGGTACCTGCAATGCAAATATGCCCTTCAAAGCAAAAAGTCTTATTTTCATCATATGGTTAGCTGATGTCGCAATGATGAGTTTATCGCCTCCGGGCTTCCCGCCTGCCTGTGCCGGACACGGCAGACAGGGAACTCGCTTCCACCATCTAAAGCCTTCCTTACCACCTCGATAAGCAGACTTTTGCAAGAGGCTCATAAGATAGTAATATGAACGAGCACAGACCGTGCCAGTGAGGGACTATACTTTATTGTTGTTCTATATCAGCACGTTAAACAGCAGGACATGGGAGGGCCAAGCAAGTCCGTTCGTTTTGTAGATTCATTTTCGCAGGAATAGAACAGCTATTCTGAGAAGGCGCTGTCAAAACATCTCTTTCGCTCTTTTTTCCAGCTCATCATAGGGAAAGAGGACATCAAAGTCTATGATGGTGGCAAGGGCCTTTGACTGCACGGGTATGGACCTCTCCTCCAGGATGGCGATCGGGTTCAGGCCGCCGATAACGATGGCTCCTACTCTGCCCTGGCTGACCGGTATCTCCAGCAGGGGCTGTCCGGGCCAGCCAATGGACATGAAGCCCCCCAGTCCCACTTTTGAGAGCCGCTCGGCAAGGTCGATCACCCTCTCGCGGCTGTCCGCGGGAAACTCCCGGAAGCCCACACCTATCCTGCCCGTACCGGTGGATGTCGCTCCCTCATAGTCGGTCATGCCGCTCCTGATGAATATCTCCAAGGGGTCCAGGCTGGTGCCTTCATAGGTAATGATCTCCACCATCCGGTTGGGAGTTTTGTCTATGAGCTCGAGAAGACCGCCGAACCGCGAGGTAGTGGGGACCCCGTGAGCGAGGAGCACGCCGTTCAGGGTTATGGAACAGACAGTGCCGATACCAGCCATGCCCGGAGGAACAACCATATCTCCGAGCTTTTCGCCGGGTTTGAAAAGACCGATGAGATTGCCCATGGAGTAGCCGGCCTCGAAAACCCGCGACATCAGGGGAACAGTTCCCAAAAGCTCTTCTTGTGGGACCAGGCTCACGTTGATAACCACGGTGCCCGAACGGCTCTTAAGGTTGAAGCTCATCCGGTAGGTCATCTGGTCGATCTTGGCGGCCAGGAAACCCACCTTTTCGATCACCCGGGCATGGTCAAGCTCGCTGTGACCCTTGTCGGTGATCATCCGGCCACGCTTGCCAAGGTTCTCCGTAAAGCCCTCCCGGTCCATCTGGAAAAGGTAGTAACGCACCGTCCGCTCGCTCACCTCGTGGCCCATGGACCGAAGCCGCTCGGTTATACGGGAACTGCCCATTGGTCGGTCCGACTCATTAAGAACCCGCAGAATCGACAATCGCTTCCGTTCCGTTTTATCGCGCATAATCCGAAACCCTGTTAAAGATTTTTTGCCTTACCTCGTGCCGGCAACTTCAGTCTCGACTCGTGCAATCAACTTCAGTCTCGACTTGTGCGAGCGACTTCAGTCGCGACTCGTGCGAGCGACTTCAGTCGCGACTTGTGCAATCAACTTCAGTCTCGACTCGTGCAATCAACATCAGTCTCGACTTGTGCCGGCGACTTCAGTCGCGACTGAAATCCCCTGGTTTCCTTTATTGCCTATTGCTTATTGCCGCATCAGAACAGAAGAACAAATATCACGAATACCGGCAATAGTCAAATCAGCGCAGGCAAATTTGCCGTTTCCTTTTGCTCGAACAGAAAGCCCGCCATTTTTATACCTTCCGTAAAAACAATGCGAAAAAGGGCCCGACTCTTCGTAAAGAAAAAAATGTGCTTGCGATAAATGCCGTTTAATTGCCGGCAATTTTGCCGACCATGTTTTCCAGAGCAGCATGGCTCACACCAGGGTCCGCCTGATAATATTTTTTAAAATTAGGGGTTGACAGGTTTCGTTGATGTGATATAATTGGCATCATATTGCCGAACACGGCGGTTGTCAGTTTCCGATACCGGTATAAGTTGAACCGAGTGGTATCCAATTGTAAAAGCTCCTCTGAGCCGTAGTAAAGAACAGTTTTCCACGGCAAAAGCTGGCCGGAAAGACATCATTTTAAGTAAAGGAGAAAAATAATGAATCTGCATCGACCCAATGCCAACGAGGCCCTTCAGACCACCAACCGTTCTAAGAACGTCGCTCCGCAGTCCGGAATCTGTAGCCGTTGCGTGGACGGCTGCCGCGGCAACTGCGACGTATTCAACGCCACCTTCCGCGGCAGGGAACTCCTCTATCCCACTCCTTTCGGCGACGTAACCGCGGGCGCTGACAAGGATTACCCGGTGGACTACTCCCATCTTAACATCATGGGCTATGCCCTCGGCGCAGAAGGGGTGGAAGCAGACCCCGACCACGCCACCTTCCCCGCTGTAAACACCGAAACCGAGTTCGGCGACAAAAACAAGGTCAAGATGAGGGTCCCCATCTTCACCGGCGCGCTCGGGTCCACCGAGATCGCCAGAAAAAACTGGGAGCACTTCGCCATCGGCGCAGCCATATCCGGCGTGTCCCTGGTTTGCGGCGAGAACGTGTGCGGAATCGACCCGGAGCTCAAGTTCGACAACAACGGCAAGGTCAAGCACGCCCCCGACATGAAGCGCCGTGTCGAGGCCTATCGCAGATATCACCAGGGATACGGCGACATCCTGGTCCAGCTCAACGTCGAGGACACCAAGTTCGGCGTTGCCGAGTACGTGATCAACGAGCTCGGCGTCGAGACCATCGAGCTCAAGTGGGGCCAAGGAGCAAAGTGCATCGGAGGCGAGATCAAAGTCAACTCCCTGGACCGGGCACTCGAACTCAAAAAGCGCGGGTACATCGTGACTCCCGACCCGGGGGTCCCCGCAAACCAGGCCGCATTCAAGGCCGGAGCCATCAAGCAGTTCGAGCGACACTCCCGCCTCGGCTTCATTGATCAGGAAGGCTTCATGAAGGAAGTCGAAAGGGTCCGCAACCTGGGCGCCAAGCGCGTCACCCTGAAGACAGGCGCATATCCCATGCGCGAGCTCGCCATGGCCATCAAGTGGTCCTCTGACGCGGGCATTGACCTGCTCACTATTGACGGAGCGCCCGGCGGAACCGGCATGAGTCCCTGGAGGATGATGTGCGAGTGGGGTGTGCCCGCCATCTATCTGCACGCCATGGCTTACGAGCTCTGCCAAAAGCTCGACAAGAAAGGCGCTAAGGTGCCCGACCTCGCTTTTGCAGGAGGGTTCTCCAGCGAAGACCACGTGTTCAAGTGCCTGGCTATGGGAGCGCCTTATACCAAGGCAGTATGCATGGGACGCGCGCTCATGATCCCCGGCATGGTCGGCAAGAACGCTGAGAAGTGGCTCAAAGGCGAGGATGGCGGACTGCCCAAGTCCATGTC
Organism: uncultured bacterium; assembly: GCA_964420375.1. Taxonomy (GTDB): domain Bacteria; phylum RBG-13-61-14; class RBG-13-61-14; order RBG-13-61-14; family DATKZS01; genus CAYQTK01. The sequence goes on along the minus strand of CAYQTK010000229.1, from coordinate 553 downwards.
CAGGCACGGAGAGAAAAAGGATGAAATATTCGTGCTTTATGAAGAGCTGCGCGAAAAGTTCGGAAACGACGTGGACAGCTTCCCCTTGGGAGCCATCGGTATCTACAGCTTTGCAGAGAAAATCCGCGTCGGCCTCCAGCAGCTTATGGCAGGAACCAGAAAATGGAAAACCGAATTCATCACCCGCGATGAACTGGCGTCCCTCACCGAAGAATGCGAAAAAATCACCGGCATCCCCTACATCATGAACCACTACCGAGAGGAGGCAATGAAAATAATCGAATCCTGAAAAACTGGCACACAAAAACTGCGCCGGCGGGTCCGCAATGGGTCCGCCGGCTTTTTCAACGCCGAAGTAAGGATTTCATACCCTCTTTTCCCGTGTCAAGGAGCAAATACTCAAATATTTTTTAACTTATATTTCATTCGGTTAGACATTAAACACCGATTTTCACAGCAGCCTTAGCCTCACCTGACGCTAAGGCTGCTGTGAAAATCGGCGTTCAACGAGCAATGGCATTATGCTCTCGACATCACCGAAGAGTCGGACGAT
>CAYQTK010000228.1:0-6760 GCA_964420375.1 uncultured bacterium | reverse complement strand
AACTCTCCGTTTTTTCATTTGTAAGCCTCCTTCCCGCAAAGCCTCAGTTGGCCAGGATGACCACTGCGCTGGTGGTCGTGGGCACGCCCCGCCAGGATTGCGCGATCCCCACCTCGGGGTCTTTGACCTGCCTGGTCCCGGCCCGGCCGCGCAGTTGTTCGCAGACCTCGGCCACTTTATGAGCGCCGGCGCATTCGAAAAGGTGCCCGACGCCCAGCGCTCCACCCGACGGGTTCACCGGCATAACTCCGTCCACTTGTGTCTCTCCGGCATCGAGCAAAGAGACCGCCTCACCCGGGGCACAAAGCCCCAGGGACTCCATGTGGACCAACTCTTTAAAGGAGTACTCGTCGTTTATCTCCGCCACGTCAACATCCGAAGGCTTGATCTCCGCCTGTTTGAAGGCCATCTTGGCGGCAAGCCCTGTCGAGACGCTGCCGCTCCAATCCCGCGATTCCAGGCTCACGGCTTCAGAGCTCCACCCTATGCCCTCGATCCACACCGGGTCTCCGGAAAGGGAAGGGAGCACGTCTTCAGCCGCAAGCACCATCACTACGGCGCCGTCGGAATGCTCGCTTATGTCGAGCTTGTTTAAGGGACTGCTCACCACCGGAGAGTCCAGCACGGTCTGAACTGACAGGTCCACCCCGTGTCCGGCTCCCGGGTTGTTTAGAGCATTCTTCCGGTTCTTGACCACCACCTTTGCGCATTGCTCCTTTGTCACCCCTGTCTCGTGCATGTACCGGTTCATCTCGAGTGCGGCCACAAAATGATAGACCTCCGGGAACATCCGGTTCATGATGGGGTCCATGGCGAAGTTCGCCATCTCGTTCAGGGTGAGCATATTGGACGCCTTGCTCATGGACTGCACAGCCACTATGTCGAACTGGCCCGTCATTATCATCATGAGAGCGGTCCCCATCCCCTGGATGGCGTCTCCCGGAATTGTTTGCACCGGCTTCAACACTGCGCCGAGCTGGTCGGGGATGTACTCATCCGCTATGCTGTATCCCTCCAGGAAATCCTCGGCACAGGATACGAACCCGTCAATCTGCTTGGGCTCGACCCCCGCGTCAAGGTACGCTTTCACCGCGGCCTCGTGGGTCAGCTCGCGATACGACAGGTCTGGAGTTACGGACCGGAAGGCCGTGCTCCCCACGCCGACAACCGCAACTCGCCGTTGTCTCATCATTCGTTATTCCTCCTTTCTGCGATTTGAGAAAAACACCTCAACCGTTAAGGTCACCGGTGGTCTCTTTTACCCACTCAACTATATTTCTCAAGGGAGTGCCGGGAAGGAACACCGCGTCTACCCCTTCCTCCTTCAAAACCGGTATGTCCTCTTCAGGGATAATGCCCCCGCCGAAAACCACCACCTCGGTAAGACCGTTTTCGCGAAGTCCCTTGATTACCGCGGAAAACAGGGTCAGGTGCGCGCCGGAGAGCACGGAGAGTCCCACTGCGTCCACGTCTTCCTGCACCGCGGCCTCCACTATCATCTCCGGCGTCTGGTGCAGGCCGGTGTAGATAACCTCGAAACCCGCATCGCGCAATGCCCGGGCAACTATCTTGGCCCCCCGGTCATGGCCGTCAAGGCCAGGCTTGGCCACCAGCACTCTGGTCTTGCGTTCCATTCTTTATGTTCTCTCTCACCGCGTTTTACAGATTACTGTTAAAGACCAAACTATATCATGCCCGCGCCAAATTGCAAAGAGGCCCTTTACCGAAAGTCCCGCTTCAGGCTTGTTTCACGGATAATGAAAGAGCCGGGTCCTGGGCTGGATGTTGTCTCCGAATCGGGCGGTGCGCCACTGGCGGAGCTTGCCGAAGCCGGTAAGTCCCGCGGCCATGCTCTTTTCAAAGGCGGTCGTCTCTCCGAACTCCGCTTCTATCTTATGGCGGACCTCGCGCGCCCGGGCGGCCATGGGAGCGGTGGGGACCAGCCTTTCCATGGCAAGCAGCACTGTCTTGAACTTGGGCATGGGCCGGGCCAAGGCCTTCGCGCGCTTGCGGAGCACCGGATCGTCCGAGTCTTTCATGGCCAGGTAGCCAATAAGGTCGGTCTCGAACCAGCGCATCAGGCTGGGGCCCAGCTCGTAAAAGTCGCGCAGGTATGCATGGGCCTGGACATGTTCCGCCTCCTCCAGCGTGAAGTGGGGATGCACGAACCAGGGCTGCTTGAAAGCGTGCATCTCCTCGAAAGCTATGCCCTGAATGAGCCTCCCGCTCTCTTTCATCCGGTCGTGCAAAGGAGTGCCCGGCACCGGCGAGTAGAAGGAAAACTGCGAGAAGTCCGGGGTACAGTCAAGGTGGTCTTGAATATCGTAGTAGATGTTCTCCCGGTTGTGCTCGTCAAGAAGGATAATGGAGCTCAACACCGTCTTGACGCCGCGCGAGCGGAGCCGGGATATCAGGTCCTTTATATCAATGTCCCGGTTCTTGTCATAAGAGTTCGACAGGCAGCTCTCCCTGCCGATCCACACCTGGAAAGCGCCCATCTTCGCCAGCTCGTCAACACCGAACTTCTCGATCCGGTCCGCGGACGCGAACAGAAATATCCGGAACTCGCGGCCTCCTTTTATGACCTCGTCCCGCAGCTCGCGGGCACGGGCAAGGTCTATAAGAAAGTTGTCGTCGCCGATAAAGCTCACCACGTCGGTCCGGTACTTGTCGCAGACCCTTACCATCTCCTTGTAAAGCGCTTTTCCTGAGGAGAAGAACTTGATGTGTTTCCTTCCGAAAAAGTGGCTGGGGTGGCAGAAGTCGCATCCATAAGGACAGCCCAGGCCCACGGGAATGTGAGGGTTTTTGATTCCCAAAAGGGGCACGCCCATCATTTCCCGCAGCTCGTGGAACACGCTGGGGCTTTTGAACTCGAAGAAGGGTTCTTCTCCCAGCAGTTCGCGCATGAAGCTGATTCCTTCTCCAACGCACACGTGATCCGCGTCAACCATCTCGCGGATGTTCTCCACGGTGGCGCAGAATCCTCCGATTATGATGGTAGAGCGGGGAGAGACCTTCCTGACCTCGCGGGCCATTCGGCGGACCTTCTCGAAGTTGGGGATAATGCCGCTTATGCCCACGTAGTCGTAGCCTTTTTCAAGCTCCCTGCAAAACCGCTTCAAGGTGGGGAACTCGAGCACTGTAGTATCGGCATTTATGTTGTTGGCAATGGCGTGCAGGCCAAAGGACAGCATATGCGTACGGATGCTGAAGACGCCCTGGTACTTGGTGATCTGGTTATGATAGAGCTCGATCTTGGAGTCGCGCCTGCTGTAGAGGTTGTCCACTGCAAACGGCTTGAAAACCGAGGTTAAAAGGACGCGGGGCATGAGATTGATTCTAGCGCAGCACGCAGGAGCGGGCAAACGTCTATCCTCGGGTGGACGGTGGTCTTTTGTTATCCGGAAAAACGGGGTAAGCCGCGAGAGTCGCGGCTAAAGCCGCTCGCACGGCTCTCTTATTCCAGTAAAAACGCTTGACAGATCGCTATCCGCCGGCGATGGGAGGAAAGACGCTCAGAACGTCTCCCTCGGAAAGCACCGTGTCATAACCTGCATGGCGGGAATTCAAAAGCAGCACCAGCTTGATGTCATCCGGAACGCCCAGCCTTGAAAGTGCGCCTTTTACAGTGTCCCCTTCCGGAAGGGAAAGCTCGCAGGCCCCGTCTCTGCTTCCGTCCGGCAGGTACTCCCGGAGGGTCGCGAAAAGCTTGACTGTTACCTTCATCTTCTGTCCGGTGATTTTTGGGGACTTGATCCTCGACTCGTTGGGAATGAAGTCGCCCGCGTAAGCGCACTCCGCGAAGACCATGCAATACGTGCAAGCGGCTTTAGCCGCGAAGAACAAAAAGTACACTCACAACGCTTATCAGTAAGAGTGGACCCCGTCCAGATCCTCGTCCGGAACGTCGAACACCACCCCGTGCGGCTCGAGCTTCTCCTTTACAAAGAACTCGGGAAGCCGGTCGTGCTCCTTGGTAAAGCCGGCCCGCCGGTTGAAATCGCGCTCGGCTTTGAGTATCTCCCGGCCGTAATTGTTCACCGCGTCCATGTCCAGGTTCCATCCGTAGCGTGCGTTTATCATCTCGGGCACGGCGTTCAATCCTTCCGGGTTGTCGAGCACTGCAAAGGATATGAACACGCACAGCCCCGCGGCGTCAATTGCCGCGGTGGCCACTTGGAGGTTCCGGGACAGTTCTGCCTGTCCTTCCGGCTGCAGAGGATCAACGTATCCTCCCACCCGCATAATGTTTGTCGCTACGGCGTACCCCGCGGTGTGGTCCGCTCCCATGGGTGTAGTGGCATAGGTCACGCCCACCCCTTTTATTGCGCGCGGATCATAAGCCGGCAGTCCCTGCCGCTTTACCACAGGCACGCGGCTTACTCCAAATGCCTGGCCGGTGACCGCGGCGCCGTTGCCGATGATCCTGCCCAGGGTAGTGCCTTTGCCCGCCTGGTGCACAAGCTCGATAGCGGCTTCCGCGTCCCCGAAGCTCTCGATCCCCGCGGCCATTGCCACGCCGATGGCGCACCCTATCTCGATGGTGTCCAGACCGTAATCGTCGCAGAGCCGGTCGATCTTTGCGATAGCGTCCAGGTCGTCTATCTCCAGGTTGGCGCCATTGGCCCACACTGTCTCGTACTCCAGCGCAGAGGTCACGTATTCGCCGTTTTCGTCAACGTAAACGTTCGAACAACGGATGATGCAATTGCTGCAGCCGGTATGGGTGGTGTGTCCTCCGCGCTTCTTGATGAGGTCGTGCATGGTCTCGCCGCTTATCTTGCCCGCGCCCTCGAACTTGCCGCGGCTGAAGTTACGGGTGGGAAAAGCTCCGGACTCGTTAATCACGTTCACCAGCACGTTGGTCCCGAACGTGGCCATGCCTCCACCCGACTTGGTTACGGGATGGCTGCCAAGTGCATCCCTGAATTTGCCCGCGGCCTCCTTGAAGGCGTCCCGGTCAGCGTACTCGATGCCGGGGGCGCCTTTATCATCAATAACTACGGCCTTGAGCCCCTTGGAGCCCATGACCGCTCCCATGCCGCCTCTGCCTGCGTGTCTGGCCGGGTTTCCGTTTAAGTCGGTCACTGCCACGGATGCAGCGGAAAGCTTGAACTCGCCGGCAGTGCCGATGGACACTACTGCCGCCTTGCGGGCGTGCTTTTGTCGGAGCTTCTCCACAAGCTCGTAGTTCTTAAGGCCCTTGAACTCGTCCGCAGGCTCGAGCTTTGCCCCTTCGCTGTCGATTACCAGGTAATGAAGCTTGTCGTCGGAGGGCGCACCCTCGACCACAATGCCGGCGATGTCGAGGCGGGCCAGCTTCTGCGCTGCTGTTCCCCCTACGTTGGACTCCTTGATACCGCCGGTAAGCGGGCTTTTCGCGCCAATGGAAAGGCGGCCCGAGTTGGCGGCGCTGGTCCCGCAAAGAAGCCCCGGCGAGATGACCAGCTTATTGGCCGCGCCCAGCGGATGGCACAAAGGGGGAACCTCCCTGGAAATCACCGTGGAAGTGAAACCGCGCCCCCCCAAACCTTCGTAATCCTTGTTGTCATCCATGTTAACTGACAAATCCGAAACGTTGATCCTGAGAATCTTACCCATCTTGATTGCCTCCTTTGGCCACGGCCCCACACCTTTCAGCATCATCATTCCACTGTTTGATCGTTAAGATTAATATTTACCAGTGGAAAAGAGATGTCAAGAGCATATTGCGATTTTGGTCTTGCGAAACTCTCTTAATGTTACCTTATGTTACTTTTGGATTTGCATAATTTTCTTTTTGTGCTAATTCTAATCATTAGAAAATTCTAATAAAGGAGGATTGATATGAGCATCATCACTGTTTCTCGGGGTTCCTATTCCAAGGGCAAAGAGGTTGCGGAAGAGGTGGGCCGGCGCCTGGGTTACCAGGTCATCAGCAGAGATTTTGTCCTGGAGGTCTCCAAGGAGTTCGACGTGCCCGAGATCAAGATGGTTCGGGCCATCCACGACGCCCCTTCCATTCTCTCGCGGATGGGATCGAGCAGGAAGAAATACCTTGCCTACTTTCGCTATTCACTTTTGAACCATATCCGGGACGATAAGGTGGTGTATCACGGTCTTGCCGGCCACTTTTTCCTGGAGGGTCTCTACCACCTGCTCAAGGTCCGCATACTGGCGGACCTGGACGACCGGGCCCGCTTGGAGGCCGAGCGGGAGGGCATCTCTTTTGAGAAAGCTAAAAACCTGCTTAAAAAAGACGACGAAGAGAGGAGGAAGTGGAGCTTCAACTTATATGGGATGGATCCGCAAGACCCGAGCCTCTATGACATGGTGCTCCACATCAATAAGCTCTGCTCGGACGATGCAGTGGACCTTATCTGCCGGGCTGCGGATTCCAAGCAGTTCCAGGCCACCGAAGAATCGCGCCGGACCCTGGCAGACATGAGGCTGGCTGCAGAAGCGAAATTAAAATTGGTGGAAAAATACCCGGACGCGGAAGTATCCGCTCAGAGAGGGAGTATTAACGTCAAGATCGAAGGCCTTTTCGACCAGGAAGATGCTATAAGAAGAAAGGTGGAAGAACTCGTATCCACGGTTTCTGGAGTTGAGAGATGCTCGGTGAGCATGGTCTACATGGACAGGTAATTATGTACGCGGCCGCTTGCGGAGGGTTTTGATAAGTTCACCATTATCCTTTTGTCCGATTTCCGTTCCAAGCAGGTGAAGTTCCCCCAATTTTCTCCGCTCGTCCTTATTCGCATTTGATCGGCGTGCG
>CAYQTK010000227.1:0-6804 GCA_964420375.1 uncultured bacterium | reverse complement strand
AAGCCGCTCGCACGTATTACATTAAAAAGCATTGATTTTGCGTAACTGTATTTCGATGCTGCCTTTTAAAAGAGGTAAGTCCTTAATGGCTGAGACAGTAAAGAAGAAAGAGACGGTGGACAGAATCCTGGACGCTGCCGAGCACCTGTTCGCGCGGCAAGGATACGACGGCACGTCAACCCGGCAGATAGCCGGAGAGGCGGGAACATCCATCCAGACCCTGCACTATCATTTCGGAAGCAAAAAAGACCTCTATAACCAGGTGCTGGAGCGCTCAGTATTGCCGGTCAACAACATGATAAACAAGCACATCCAGAAGATGCTTACACCGGAGATAAACCGCGAGTCTGTGCTGAAGAAAGCCATAGACGAACTTATCGACGAGCTGTTTGACGTATTGCATGAAAACCCCAGCTTCCCCCTGCTGTTCTTCCGGCAATGGCTCGAGCAGGACCCGGAGCTCCGGCGGGTGGAATGGGAGAAGCTCGTGCCTGAGCTCCGCAAGTGGATCATGCAGGCGGAACAGATAGTAGACAAAGAGAGGCTCCGCGGCATAGACCTTCCCCTTACACTGGTGTCGCTGAGCATGTTGTACTGGGGGCTTTTTACCAATCAGAAGTTCATAAGCGACTTCCTTAACATGGACGGCGACTCCCATGAATACATGGAGCGGCTCAAGGCCCACTCCAAGGAGGTCACCGCCCGGCTTTTAAGCACCGGCTCAAAAAATGGCCCGGACACGCAAAAGTAGTGTCTTGTCAAGCTCACACTGACGCATAGTGTGCGAGCGACTTCAGTCGCGACTAAACCCGCTCGCACGAAAAATATCTAGTGCTTGTTGAAACGCCATCAGAGGAGTGCGAAAGCTTGCTTCCCGGCGGAGAAAGCGGACAGCAAGCTGCTGCACTCCAAAAACAGCGCCGCAAAGCAGGCAAATCCTCCATTTTGCAACAGGCACTATCTATCTTGTAAGCGAAGAAAAGCGCTTGACGGAGCAGTAGCTGAATTGCAATAAAGGAAAGAATGTAAGCGATGCGGATAATCGTATGTATCAAGCAGGTCCTGGACCCGGAGATGCCGGCCTCGAGTTTTTGCGTTGACCGGGAGAACAAGTCGGTTTTTCCGCCTGAAGGCGTGCCCCCGGTGTTGAGCCCTTTTGACGAGAACGCCATCGAGGCTGCGCTGCGCTTGAAGGACGACTACGGGGCAGAGGTGGCAGCCCTGAGCATGGGCAGGAAGCTTTCCCGGCCGGTGGTCAAAAAGTCCTTGTCCGCGGGTGCGGATGAGCTTTTCCTGGTTGAAGGGGACGCTTTCGAGGGAATGGACGGTTTCGGATGGGCCCGGACGTTGGCCGCAGCCATTCCCAGGATGGGCGACTATGACATCATCCTTACCGGCAGGCAGGCAGCGGACTGGGACGCGGGCGTGACCGGCCCTGTCCTGGCAGAGTTCCTGGACCTGCCTTGCATAAGCCTTGCCCGGAAGATAGAGGCCAATGAAGATAAAATATTAGTGGAACGCGTGACCGATGACGGCTACGAAAGGGTCGAGACCGCCATGCCCTGTGTTATCACGGTGAGCAACGAGCTGGGCGAGTTGCGTCAGATAACCCTGCCCGGCATCAACAAGGCCAGGCAGAAACCGCTGACCGAGTGGAACCAGGCCGACATCGGCATGGAAGACCCGCTTCCTCCGCGCTGCGAACTTGTTGATCTCTATATTCCCCAACGGGACACAATATGCGAGTTCATTGAAGGGGAAACCCCGGAAGACAAGGCACAGAAGCTGGCGGACATAATATGCGGAAACCTGCACGGATAAGGACGAGGCCATGTCTCTTATGAAATCCATTGCAGTGGTAGGCGAGACATACGATAGTGCGCTGACGCGGCACACAGCCGAGCTTATTGGAGGGGCGCGCAGCCTTGCCGACGCTCGGGGAGCGTCGGTGGACCTGGTGCTCTTATCGGATGGCGCAAAAGAGGAGGCCGGCGAAGGCATAGTCTTTGGCGCGGACCGCGTCTTTGTTCTCCGGCATCCGCTACTGGGGGAGTACCATGCCGATGCCTGGCTTATGGCACTGGAGAAGCTTTGCAAGGAGCTTGAACCCGGCGTGGTTCTCATGGGCCAGACCGCTACCGGCAGGGACCTGGGACCGCGGCTCGCTGTGCGGCTTAACACCGGCATAGCAATGGACTGCGTTTCCATCTCCCCGGAGCATGAAACCGGGGAGGTCCGTCTCACCCGGCCGGTGTTCGGCGGCAAAGCCCGGGCAGTGCTGGCTTGCAGGCAAAAGCCTGCGATGGCCACGGTCCGGGCCAAGGCTATGACCGCGCTCGCCCCCGATTACTCCCGGCAGGGCGAAGTCATCGGGCAAGAGATGGAGATAGAAGAGTCGATGATAAGGACGCGGGTGGTGGAGACCGGTGAAGAGAGGCTTGAAGGCGTGCCCCTGGAAGACGCCGAGGTCGTCATAACCGGCGGCAGGGGCATTGGCGGCAAGGAAGGATTCGCCATGCTGGAAAAGATGGCCAACCTCTTAAACGGCGCTGTCGGAGCAAGCAGGCCCCCCTGCGACAATGAATGGGTGCCGCCCTCCAGGCAGGTGGGGCTCACCGGTAAGATCGTAAGCCCCAGGCTCTACATAACTGTGGCCGTCTCCGGAGCATCGCAGCACATGGCCGGATGCAGAGACGCCAACACCATCATAGCAATTAATAAAGACAGTGAAGCAGCTATATATAACTTCGCCCACTACGGCGTAGTGGAAGACTTCCGCAAACTCATGCCGTCCCTGCTCTCCGAGCTCAAAGAACGCCTGGAGTAATCAATCATATCTGTCCGCCTTTCTTTTTGAAACCAGGGTATTCACCTTAATAATACCTGTTTGCCAACGGTCCCGGCTTTGGTTATTATGAGGATCAAACCTTTAAAAAATAGTTGATAACCAAATCCGGCATTTTTTTGATTCATGTAAAAGGAACGCAAAGAACGTAAGCTTAAAGAAGACGCTTTATATCGCGGCTAAAACCGCACGCACTTATTACATTGGTTTTGCAGAGCTTTACAACCGGAATTCTTCTCTTTTAAGCCGGCATATCAGGTATTTTATTATGGCGGAGTCTCTTCCCGAACATGGAAGCTATTAATAAGGAAAAAAGAAATCCCGCAAAGCCACGCATCGTCCTGGTTACCGTGTTTGACGTCGTATCCATCGGGGTCCGCTATCTCCAGTCCGTGCTTATAAACGCGGGATATGAGTGTGACCTCGTCCTTTTCAGGGCCAAGCGAGTTCCTATCGGAGTGTGGCCCGGCGACACCGAGTACGAACTTCTAAAGGAAGTCTTTTGCGAACGCAGACCCGATATAGTGGGCGTAAGCTTTCGAAGCTTTGCCATGCCCATAGCAGAGCGGATCACGCAAGCCGCGCGGGAGGCTTGCGACCCGCTGGTGATCTGGGGAGGAACCCACCCTACCCTGGCTCCTGAAGACTGCCTGGAACATTGCGACGTGGTCTGCATCGGAGAGGGCGAAGGAGCAATGGTGGATATTGCAGAAGCTTATTCCTCGGGGTCCTCTTATGAAGACATCCCCAACCTGTGCTTCAAAAAAGACGGAGAGCTTAAAAAGAACCCTTTGCGTCCCCTGGTGCGGGACCTGGATGCCATGCCTTTTCCCCTCCTCGGCAATGAAAACAAGTACACCATCGAGCTCGGCAAACTTCATGAAGGCGATATCTACCTGGGTTCGAGCCGGCCGGTGTCATACTTTGTCATCGGCTGCAGGGGATGTCCCTTTAACTGCGATTACTGCTGCATCAGCGCCTTCCGGGAGCTGTTCAAGGGGCTGGGCGACTACGTGCGCAAGCGCAGCCCGGAGAACATAGTCGCCGAGATAGAGGCCGCGGCACGGGTGCTGGACATCAAGTTCATCGGTTACATGGACGAAGTGTTCGGCATGGACCCGGCCTGGGCCCGCGAGATCACCGCTTTGCACAAAGAAAGAGTGGGGCTGCCGTTTCTGGCCAAGCTCCACCCCAACCCCTGTGATGAAAAACTGGTTGCAGACCTCACCGATGCCGGCATGAAGCTGGTGGTCATGGGCGTCCAGAGCGGCTCCGACCGCTCCCGCCGCGAAAACTATCACCGTAAAACACCCAATGAAAAAATCCTCGAGCTGGCCCGCTCATTCCACAATCACAAGGTGATACCCTTTTATGACTTTATATTCGACAACCCCTACGAAACCGTGGACGACCTTCAACAAACTCTGAAGATAGCGCTCGAGCTTCCCCGGCCCAACAACCTGGAGATGTTGTCGCTGTCCTATTTTCCCGGCTCGAAGCTCACCCGCCGGGCACTGGCGGACGGCATAATCAGCCCCGCTGATGTAGAAGGACACGCATATAAAACCTTTGCGAGCTACTGGAGCGACTCGGCAAACAGTCTGGACAATAACCATGCGTTCTACAGCGTGCTTTGCTGGCTTCTGAACCTGAAGTTCGAGTGGGACTCCTTCGCGCTGGTGTATATCTCGGAGAAAGAAGCAATGTTTCACCTTGTTCCGCGGGCCGTGGTCCAACTGCTCTACCGATCCAAGCACGTCAGCAACAACCCGCAAAAGTTGGGCAGCCTGATGACAATCGGCGTCAAAACGGCGAACAGGGTGCTAACACCTGCGCGAAAACTGAGAAACGGTTTGCGCAGGGCAAAGAGAAAATGGAAGTCGAGGGGAAACGGTAAAAACCGCAAACCGGGGGCGGGACAAACAGAAAAGATCGCCTGACGAGTATAACGCGCCGGCTTTTTCCGGTCCCCGGCTCATATATACAGCGCGTCTCCATACCGATGCTTGAACCTGGCAGGCCGTGGTGACGTTTCTGTGAACCGAATGGCTGGGATTAAGGGACGGAGACGTATCCCGTCTTTATTCCTTATTCCTGGCGGAGGAACCTTAAGCGGCATGAACGAAGGCGAATATAATCCGGGAGGAGAAGCGGACAGAGCGGGGGTTGTCGCTGTTCTTCAGTCGGATAAAGACAAGTGGCTTTCCAGCCTCGATCTGAAGAATAAGGGGAATATCCTTTTCGAGTTGGAAGTGCTGCTCAAGGGCCTGGACCGCTTCTTTAACCTCGCCAACCTCCCTCTTGCCAACATGGAGCAGGTGGTCACCCTGGACTTCTCCGAAGAGGTCAACATAGTGCTCGATTTCATCGACCGGGTTACCGAGCTCTCCGGAAAACTACTGGAAGCTTCCCGCCGCGAGGATTACCAGTTCCGGCACTATGTAGGCCACCGCCTTCTCGGCGACTACGAAAGAACGCGCTGGGCGGAAGACGTGCTCCAGCAGCGCACGCCGCAGGAAAGCCTGTTCATCCTCTACTCCACCTTTACCAATCTCCGCGAGCTGGTAAAGGGACTGACCATGATAAACCAGGTGTCCTACTCCATTTTCTTCAACCTGGGAAGCATGATTAGCAGAGAAATACTGTCCAACCGATACTTCAACCCCACCAGCGCGCTCAAGTTCCAGCCCCAGTACGACAAGGTCACCAACCGCAAGATAGGAAAAATCATCCGTGCCATCAATGACCAGAAGCTGCAAAAACTGGTCTCCCTGGTGGTTCTCGCATTCCACCGACTCCTGAAGTACCTCGATTATATCGACAGGCGAAAGACGTCAATAGAAGCGCAGAAGAGCTCGCTGCTGTTCTTCTCCCTGATCTACTCCGAAGCCAAGTACCTCAAGGAGTACATGGAAACCAATCTGCCCAAAAGCCTTGCAGATTTAAAACACCCGCAAACGCAAGAAGTACTCGACATCTGCGACTCCCTGGCATTCCAGATAAAGATGGAAATCAACAAAATTCACGACAACGAGCTGGCACACCTGAGTAAAAGCCAGGACCCGGACTTCGTCAAGACTTCGGTGGAAAACAGCCACGGCATCCTGGCAAACTTCTTCCAGCAAAGCATCATCCAGATTCTAAAGGTCTTCGAGCCTTCCCTGCAGGAAGAAAGCGTGTTCCCAGGTTTCATTACCCATCGCATCGACAGCCTCCAGCTTCGACAGGACCTTGCCGTGTTCCAGGCTTTGATGGATAAGTTCGAAGAGATACTGGAAACAACCAGCGCAGGCACCAGCCTGGACACCTACGTAAAGTATCTTCGGCTCCAGAAAGGCTGGATAGCCAAGCTCAGAAGGGACACCGTGCCGCTGATGAGATACCACGATTACATCGAGTTCGACAAGTACTTCCGCTTCATTGAACAGACATCCGAAAAAGACCTGGAGAACCCCGATGTCCTCGACAAGTTCAAAATGGACACCAAGTTCTTCAAGATTTTCGTGGAAACCACGCTGGGACAGATCGACAACCGGGCATGCCTGCAGGACAACCCCCTGGACAGGAAGAAGGTGGAAAGAACGCTTAAGCATTTTATTGAAGACACGGGAAAAAACTGGTAGTCCCGCACCTGCTGTGTTAGAATCTTGCTTTTAAATAAGTGCGCATGTTTAATTCCTGTGCGAGCGACTTCAGTCGCGATTAAAATCGCTCGCACATATGCATATGTTGAAATATGCGCAATTATTTGTGACGTTGTGTATATCAAGAGCCTCTCAAACTCAAAATAATATCCGAAGTGCAGGCGACTCTAGTGCTTTGTCAGTCGAAAAAAAGGGAACAGGGCCGACGAAAATCGCGGTATCAGCGGCTCGCACGATTCTCTTCTATTTTTCGAGAAGCATTTGACAGAGCACTAGTCCCATAACAAGCGCACTTTTTTAGCCCATAACATAAAA
>CAYQTK010000226.1:0-6848 GCA_964420375.1 uncultured bacterium | reverse complement strand
GCTCGCAAGGACGTGGGCCTTTAACCAAGGCTGTCATTCCTCTTGGAGGAGATGAAATACCCTGATTGTAGAGGGCTTGCATAACTGTTATTCACCCACAGATTCTCATGAGGAGCCGATTTTCTATCCGGCCTTAGGCCCGCGTTTTTCATAAGTTGGTCCACCTACTCATTTACCGGATGAACCGAAAAGTTGCCGGTGGGTTTATCTCCAGCCGTTTTCTTTGCCTTTTTCATCATCGTTTGCCTTTAAGTGGAAGGCCTGGATCATGGCTTTGAGTTCTTCCGCCAGGACTTTGAGGTCGGACACAGATGCGGACACTTTTTCCACCCCTTCCACGTTGCGGGCGGCGATCTCGGATATCTCGCTCATGGAAGCCAGCACGTGCCGGGCTGCTTTTTTCTGCTCTGACTGGGAGTTGTTTATGTAGTTTGCTATGTGGGATACGTGCTCGATGGCCTGGCTTATCTGTCTTCCTCCCTGCGACTGCTCGCGGGTGGCTTTTTTGACCTCGCCGGCAATGCCGCGCATCTTCTCCGCCAGGGACATGATCTGATCGGAGTTCCTTGTCTGCTCCTGGGTTGCCGACTTGATCTGCTCGATCAACGAGGCTGCTTCCTCGAAAAAGGAGAGGACGTCCTCGGCCTGCCTCCTCTGCTCGCGGGTGGATTCGGATATCTTCTGCGCCATGGAAAGGGACTTTCGGGAGCTCTCCTGGATTTTTATGAGAGCCTCGTCCGCCTGAGCGGAACGCTTTACTCCTTCCTCCACGTTCTCGCCGCCCTTTTCCATGGCCTGTACCGCCTGCTTGGCTTCGCTCTGCACAGAGAGTATCTGGTCGTATATCTCCGAGGTACTCGACTGGGTCCGTTCTGCCAGGTCCTTGATCTCGTCGGCGACCACTGCGAAGCTGCGGCCGTGCTCGCCGGCCTGGGCCGCTATGATGGCCGCGTTCAGTGCGAGCAGGTTGGTCTCTTCGGTTACATCCTCGATCACCGTGAGAACCCTGCCGATCTCGCCGGCGCGCTTGGATAGCCGGTCAATGACTTCCCCCACCTCGCGGCTCGATTCCCTGATCTTGTTGATGCCCTCCTTGGTGCTCTGGACGGCCTTGGCCCCTTTCTCCGCGTCTCGGTTGACCTCTTCGGAAAGGGAGGCGCTCTCGGAAGCTATGGAATCAACCTCTTTGACGGCCTCGGTCATCTCCCGCATGGAGCCGGCCACGTCGCTGGTCCGGCCGGAAGCGTCGCTCACGTTCTCGTTTACCTGGCTCACCGACGAGGACAGCTCCTGGATACTGGCGGTGGTTTCCTCCACGGATTCCGATAGGGTCTCGGCGTTCTTGGCGACCTCGTCGTTGGTCGCGCTCATCTGGAGTATGGATGCGGAGCTCTCCTCTGCGCTGCTAGCCAGTGTCTCGACCGAGTCGGCGATGTTGCTTATGGTCTGGTTCATCTCGGTCATGGATGCGGTAGTGTCATCAACCTGCATGGACTGTGACTCGGAGCCGTGCTTCATCTGGTCGGTGCGCTCGGCAATGGTATCAGTGGCTGACTCGACCTGTCCCGAGGCGTCTTCCACCTGCCGGACCATGGCGCGGATGCTTGCTATCATCCGGAGATGGTGCACCGCAAGCTCGCCCAGCTCGTCGTCGGCCATCATCGGCTCGGGCTCGGCAAGGTCGCCGGACTCCACCTTGCGGGAGGAGTCGATGATGCTGGTGACGGGGTTCAGTATCTCTCCGTGCATGCTGCGGGCGAAAAGCCATGACAGAACCAGGGCGATCAAGAACATTGCCACAATGGGAACGATCTGAAGAAGATACTTGCCCGACTTTTGCGGCTGAATGGTATAAAGCGTGCCGGCCTCTTTTATTGGATACGCGCTCAAGGTGTACTCCCTGCCGTCGGCGTAAACCAGCATCACCTTGTCGGTTATCCGGACGATAAGCTCTTTATGCCAATCGACCAGGTCGGCGCCGAAGCTTTTCCAGCCTTGTGACGTAAACAGCTTTTTAAAAGCGCCTCCCCAATACTTTCCGGAGAAGCAGGAAGCGGGCGAGTCGAGCTTGTGCAGCCTGTCGATGATCCTTTGGTCCAGGGGAGGGAGGGCATTTTCCTGGTCTGCGTCTCTGGAGAGCAGCCGGTTGTTGCCCTGCTGGTCGATGAGATATGCCCTTTCATTGTGCTTTCCCAGCTCGGAGGGGAGATTGGCCCGGACTTCCGCTCCCCATGCGTTGCGTGCGGTAATCTCGGTGGCCAGGTAACCGGTGACGGATTCGTCCAGGATTTGCTCGAGGGAGTGGTCTTTCTGATATGCTGCGGAGCGTGCCTGGCCCGATATGCTGATATGGGCGGTAATCCAGGTCATGGACCCTACCAGGACGAGCACGTAAATAAGGACCTTGGTCCGATACTTGATGCGCCGCTGGGAGAACTCCCTCCTTTCGAAGAAGGAGGGCAGCTTGGTGAGTGCTTCTTTGAGCCGGTCGTTATAGTAGTTCTTGATCACGAAGTAGTGGAAGGTGGACATCAGGGCCATGATGGATATGGTTCCCGCGGAAAGAAACACCACCAGTATCCAGGGAATGGAGTAGAAGACCAGCTTGAGCATGACGATAATAAGCGGTGCGCCAATGATCCAGTGGAGCAGGAACCGGAGGATGAAGCGGTGGGGAAAGTCGAGAAGCTCGATTGCGCTTCGGATGGCCTCCCGCTGGCTCAGCGAGGAACCGCCGTCCCAGGCCAGCACCCGCGAAGACTTGAAAAGCTCCCTGCCCACCCAGACCTCGAAGATCATCACATTGGGAACTCCCAGACAAACAAAGCAGATAAGTATCTTGGCCAGGAAATAGAAGTTGTAGCACCCGTCCGGGGGAGTGAGCCCCTGGAATATCATGGACACGTAAAAGAGAACGCCCAGGATAGCGGTAATGGTTATGGGAAACATTACCTTGGAGTTGTGTTTGTGAAGCGCCTTTGCTATCTGGCGGGTTTTTTCATCAAGGTTCATCAAACATGAAGTCCCGTTATAACAAGGATACCCGGCGTGGGGCATGGAGCAGCGCCCCAGCCTGGCGGACCGGAGTGGCCGGGATGGAATGCTTGGCCGCCTTATTCAGAATAAGGGATGGGTAAACAATTGTCAATTATTCAACAGGAGCTTGTTTCGGTATTTTCAAAAACAGGCTTTTCAGCTTTTCCAAGCGGAAATTTTTATTGGCTCCTCACAAGAATCCATGGGTGTATAACAGTGATGCAAGCCCTTTACGATGAGTGTATTTCATCTCCTCCAATAGCAATGACAGCCTTGGTTAAAGGGACACATCCTTGCCGGCGCTTGCAAAAATCAAACGATTCAGTTAGTGCTCTGTCAAGCGATTTCCGTCGCTTACAAGATAGACATCTTTCGTCCAAGCGACTGATATCGCGACTAAAGTCGCTCGCACATTATGCGTCAGGGTAAGCTTGACAAAGCACTAGTATCTTGTCAAAAGCTTTTTGGGGAATAGAAAATAATCGTGCGAGCGGCTTTAGCCGCGATCTTTATTGGATCCGTTCCCCTTTTTTCGAGTGACAAAGCACTAGATATTTTTTGTGCGAGCGAGTTTACTCGCGGTAGCAATCCCTCGCACATTATGCGTCAGTGTGGTTTTGACAACACACCAGGTTGCCCATGCCCGGGAGTCGGACTACTACCCTGATGGTTAAGCACGGGCCGTTGGGCTTGTGGGGGCGGCCTTGCTCTTTTGCTCGTGCTTCTGAACCCATGCTGTCGCCTCCCCCTGCGGCGACGGGAGGGGGGCTGAAATTGAACCAACCTCTTGATATTACAGCCCTAATATTCCTATATTGCACCCAAGCCACCCCCAGATTCTTTGGAGGGCCCTTTTTATTTTTCAGGAGGTGCAGGAGCGGTGTCCTGCTTGTTGCTGCGCATGGTGCGATAGGACAGGAACAACATGACGCCGCCGAAAACCAGGAGCGCCAGTCCCCACCACAGGTTGACATTGATGCCCAGGGACTTCTCGTACA
This sequence comes from uncultured bacterium, assembly GCA_964420375.1. Taxonomy (GTDB): domain Bacteria; phylum RBG-13-61-14; class RBG-13-61-14; order RBG-13-61-14; family DATKZS01; genus CAYQTK01. The sequence continues at coordinate 2,814 of CAYQTK010000226.1, read as the reverse complement.
TCTCCGGGTTGGAAAAAAACGAGTATACCAGCAGTATCAGGCCGGTAATGCTGAACATGAGGCCCATGGGAAATCTTATGTCCACGTTCATCTCCAGGCTCCTTGTAGCGGATCACATTAAAATCTATAAGTTGCGTGCTAGCGAGTTAAGTCGCGACTGAAGTCGCTCGCACAAGAGGACTGCTTTTTGTAAGCGACAGAAACAAATTTGAGCAAACCCTAGAAGAAGATTATGTTGAGGATAAGAGCGGCGAGGAGCACCAGTATGCCGAACAGCCCCGGCCTCTGATACCAGGCCACGCCCTCCTCCTTGATCTTCGGCGTCAGCGAGTAGACCAGTCCCTTGAGCTCGCCGTCGCTCTTTTGCTGCCGGGTTATTATAGAGACGATGATAGTCACAACAAAGCACACGGTCCAGGCCACTATCGCCGTCCAGAAGTTCTGGGCCATCTCGCTGGGATAGGTGTGCAATACTTGCCCCAGCCATCCGCCTTTGTAAAGGCTTGCCGCGGCCTCGGGTTGTGTCAGGCCGTGATGTATCGCCGCAGACAATGTTCCCACAACAAGTCCGATAAAGGCGCCGTGGCCGGTGGCCCGCTTCCAGAACATGCCCAGAAGGAAGGTGGCGAAAAGCGGGGCGTTCACGAACGCGAAGACCAACTGCAGCATGTCCATGATGTTGTCGAACTTGGTGGTGAGATACGCGGCAAGCACACTCAGCACCACCCCGAACACTGTGGCCAGCCTTCCCATCCACAGGTAATGCCCGTCCGACTCGTTCGGTTTTATGTACCCCTGATAGATATCGTAAGTCCATACGGTATTAAAGGCGGTGATATTGCCGGCCATGCCCGACATGAAACTGGCCATCAAGGCGGTGATCCCCAATCCCAGCAGCCCGTGGGGGAAGTAATGGACCAGGAGCATGGGTATGGCCATGTTGTAGTTGGTCTGGCCCTCCTCGTTTAAGGGAAGCTCGAACCCGGTGTGATACTGCAAGGATATGGCTATCATGCCGGGCACGATTACCAGCAGGGGAAAGATCATCTTGGGCACCGCGGCGATAAGCGGCGTTCTCCGGGAGGACAGCATGGAGTCCGCGGCCATTGCCCTCTGGATGACCAGGAAGTCGGTGCACCAGTATGCAAAGGACAGCACAAACCCCAGGCCCATGGCAATGCCGAACCACTCCACTCCCATGGGGTTGTGGGATGCGTCTCCGGTGTGCTGCCACGAATCGGTCCAGGCGCCCTCGGCGAATCCCTTGGCAGTGGCCATCTCGGAGAGCTTGGCTGTCAGTCCATCCCATCCTCCCATGTCCACGAGCCCGATGACCACCAGGGGCAGGAAGCCGAGCACGATGAGGAAGAACTGGAGGACCTCGTTGTATATGGCCGAGGTCAGCCCGCCCAGGAAGATGTAGACCAGCACGATAAGGGCGGACACCCAAATGCTGAAGCTGAAGCTCCAGCCCAGCATGACGTCGAAAAGTATGGCCAGGGCGTACATGGATATGCCGGAGGACAGAATGGTCATGAGCGCGAAGGTGATGGCGTTAAAGCCGCGCGTCTTCTCGTCGAACCGGAGCTTCAGAAACTCGGGGACCGAACGGGCCTTGGACCCGTAATAAAACGGCATCATGAAGATGCCCACGAACACCATGGCGGGGATGGCACCGATCCAGTAGAAGTGGCTGGTCATGATGCCGTACTTGGCGCCCGAGGCCGCCATGCCGATGACCTCCTGCGCGCCCAGGTTGGCTGAAAGGAAAGCCAGGCCCGCAATCCACGCGGGAATCGAGCGGCCGGACAGGAAGAAGTCGGTGCTGGTCTTCATGTATCGCTTGAGCCACCAACCTATGCCCAGAACAAAAACGAAGTAAAGCCCCAGGACCAGGTAATCAACAAACGCAAGCTGTACCTTATCCTCCATTACTACTTCCTTTGTGAAACTTTTGGAACGGCGCTTTCATGATACCTGACCAGTGCCCAACAATCAAGTTGTGAAACGAACAAACGAACAAACGAACAAGTAAACTTTTTTCGAATCAAGAATAAAAAAGACCGTTCTTCCCTTTTTGTCCCTACTCTTACAAAGATAACTCATGCCCGGCTCTTATGCCATCCCGGCCATATAAAGAACGCCGCAAAAGAGCCTTCCGGACTAGCCCCGCCTTTCCGGGGCCATGGCGTCGCGGAGTCCGTCTCCCAGGAAGTTAAAGGCCAGCATGGTCAGGAATATGGCCAGGCTGGGAAAGAAGATGATATGAGGATTGAACTGCATGGCGGTCCAGCCGTCCGCTGCCAGGGTCCCCCATGAGGGCTTGGGCGGCTGAATCCCCAGCCCGATAAACGACAGAGTGCTTTCGGCAAGGATGACCACCGGGATGCGAAAGGTCAGGGTCACGATCAAAGGTCCCCAGGTGTTGGGAAGGATATGATGGAGAATAATCCTGCCGTGTCCCTGGCCCAGCGAACGCGCCGCTTCAATGTACGTCTCTTCGCGAAGACGGAGAACCTCGCCGCGGATGAGCCGCGCCACGTATACCCAGCTCACCAGCGACAGCGCCAAAAGCAGTGCAAGGTTGTCCGCGTTAAGCCACTTTTCCAAAAACGACAGGCCCGTGCTTTGAAGCAACGCTTGCAGCCACTCCCGGTTGATGCTGACGTTGATGAGAATGATGAGTAAAAGGTCGGGAAAGGAGTAGACCACGTCCACGATCCTCATCATGAAGTTGTCCAGCTTGCCGCCCGCGTAGCCGGAGAACGCGCCATAGGCCGTGCCCAGCACCAAGCTGAGCAAGGTTGACACCAC
>CAYQTK010000225.1:0-6858 GCA_964420375.1 uncultured bacterium | reverse complement strand
CTCCAAAGAATCTTTGAGGAGGCGACAGCATGGGTTCAGGGGCGAGAGAGAAAGAGAGCAAAGGCGCTTGGAAAAAAGTAGCGCCGTGTGACCTATCCTGAGCTTTTCTCTTTGTCCGAGTAATTGCATTCCTCCAAAAGCTCCACCAGCGCACGGCCGGAGCGCAGGAGCGCTTCCTCTGCGCTGAAGCCGTCCACTTTCCTCCCGGTCGTAACGTCGATGAAAGCGTTCACGTCGTTCTCCGCCAGAAAGAAACGGTAGTCGGCAGTGAGCTCGTCCCCCCTCCTGATGTCCTGCGCTGCAAAGCAGGCCCCCGCGTGGTAGAGAAGGTTGGGAAAAAACGAGTGGTTGATGTACTCCTCCGGGCCTATCCGTTCGTTATACAGGAAGTAACGGCCCACCCATCTCACCCCCGACATGATGATGAGCTCGTTGCCGCGTTCCTGCTCGCGCTGGTACTCCTCTTCGGTCAGCACGCTTGCGCCGTGGCCGAAGTTGGCCACGATCTTCCCTTTTGGCACGTCCTCCTTTGCGAAAAGACCTTGCTTGGCCAGCGCCGACGGGCCCACACCGGTCTTAATATACAGCAAACGGGCGCCCTCCTCTATCTTCCGACTGTTGCAGAATCATCTTCTTATCTGTGTTTGCCTTTCCCGGTATCGCCGGATATAAGCAGTCTTAACACGGGCAGGAAAACGAACATCAGGGTGTCCTTGACCCAGCGCCGGTAAGCCGGGCTGTCCGGGTCGAGACCCAACACCTGCGCCTGGCTGGGCGCGGCCCCCAGGTAGTTGATGATCGCAGTGTTAAAGGTGTTGATGAACCTTTCAACGTCTTCCCGAGGGGCGTTCGGACGGATGCTGTTCTCGAAGTTGGACCGCGTCTTGGCGAGAACGTCGGGGATGTGCTGATACCCCGGTATCTCCTCCAGCTTCTCGATATGCGGAGCGTTAAGAGCCAGAAGACGCATGGGTGCAGGGTTGTCGAAATGATAGTCCAGGAAACGATCCAGAAAAAGCGAAAACGAATCCATGAGATTGTGCTTGTCAAGCCCTTCGTACCACGAGGTGTTCGCCCGGTAGAACTCGTCGCACACATCAACAAGTACCGCCTCGAAAAGATCGGCCTTTGCAGGGAAGTAATAGGCGATAAGCTGATGATCAAACCCGCCCGCGGTGCCGATCATCCGGATGGTCGCCATGTGATAGGGGTGCTCGCTGAAAACCTTGCGGGCAGCGGCCAGTATCTTCTCCCGGGTGACTTCACTTCTTATCGAGTGCTTTGGCCTGGTTTTACCGTGCTTGCTCTGCTTGGCCGGTTTTCTGCGCATGCTGTATATTCTCTCACGCTCTTTTGACGTTTGTCAAACCCGGCTTGACATGTGCACGGCCTTTTGATAAAAAGGCTTTGACGTACGGCAAAACAAGCCGGCAACGGAGAGGAGTAAAGACGAACAGAAAAAGACGTTCAATCGAAATATTGTAGTGCAAGCCGATTAACACCGGAAAACAAAGGAGGTTAACGATGGCACAGCTAATGAGCGTTGAAAAGATGAAAGATAGCGTGGGACAGGAGCTGGGCGTCTCCGACTGGTTTATGATCGACCAGGACCGGATCAACGCGTTTGCCGATTGCACCGAGGACCACCAGTTCATTCACGTTGACGAGGAGGCGGCCAAGAACGGTCCTTTCGGAACGACCATCGCCCACGGTTATCTTACGCTTTCCCTGCTCACCACTCTCGGCGGCCAGACATCGCTTCTGCCCGAAGGCCTGAAGATGGCCATCAACTACGGCCTTAACAAGGTCCGGTTCCTGGCGCCCGTCAAGGTGAACTCGCGCATCAGAAACCGCGCGGTTCTCAAGGGGGTGGAGGACAAAGGCGGCGGCCGCATACTGGTCACCACCGAGAACACCATCGAGATCGAGGGCGAAGACAAGCCGGCAATGGTGGCCGAGTCATTGGCCATGTTCTTTACCTGACGCCCTGCGGCAATTGCGACCGCTGTTTGCAATAAAGGGCCCGAAAATACTATATTGCTGATGGCCCGGCATTGATGGCGGGAGTTTGAAAAAGAGTTCGAGCTTACTTAAACCGCGGCATCGAGTGTATGAGGGTATGCCCGGTAGGCGAGAGCTGGAAGAATATCCGGCCCCAAAAGCTTGGGCACCAGAGATCAGGGGGAACCGGATAAAGTCCCCATATCCGGGAGGGAAAGGGTGAAGGATTTCAATGAAAAGGTAATGGTGATAACCGGCGCGGGGTCGGGAATAGGAAGGTCGACCGCGCTGGCGTTTGCCCGGGAGGGCGCCAAGCTGCACCTATCCGACATCAACGGGGAAGGGGTCGAGAGAGTGGCCGGCGAAATCCGGGCCCTCGGCGCAGAGGCCACGGCTTACGTGGTGGACTCGAGTGATCGCCAGGCAATGTCCGCTTTCGCAGACGATGTATATAAGGCCGCGGGCAGAACGGACATACTTCACAACAACGCCGGAATCGGCGCAGCCTCATCCTTCGAGCACATCTCCCTTGAGCACTGGGAAAAGGTCATGGCGGTGAACCTGTGGGGAGTTATCTACGGCCTTCATTATTTCCTGCCCCGGATGATCGAGCAGGGAGGAGGCCATGTTATCAACACCGCTTCCGGAGCGGGACTGATCGGGCTTCCCCGGGTGGCACCTTATACAACCAGCAAGTTCGCGGTGATCGGCCTCTCCGAGGTAATGAACCTGGACCTTAAAAAGCACGGCATCCATACCACTGTCGTCTGCCCGGGAATAATCTATACCAACATCATCAAGCATACCTTTTTCGAAGGTTCGCGCGAAGAAGAGCCCGAGGTGAGGAAAAAGGTGGACGATTTTTACAAGAGGTTCGGCGTAGGTCCCGGCCGGGTTGCCGCGGACATCCTGAAGGGAGTGAAAAGAAATAAACCGGTGGTGATCTCGCCCTCCTCGCAGATATGGCCGCCGTGGCTGTTAAGGCGCATCTCGATAAGGCTTTACCAGGCATTAAGCCGCAACGCCGGCAACCGCATACTGTCCCGCCTGGGGGTCTGACATCGCCGGCAATGTAGAGCATGCAAGGAGAAAAAATGGCTGACCGTCCAACCGGCGCCGACTTAATACAAAAGTCCATTGTGAACCACGGCGTCTCCCACGTGTTTACAACCGACTCGCCTGACACGGCACCGCTTATCGCCGCGCTGGACGCGGTCGCGGGCGATGACCTCGAAATTATAAAGGCACGCGACGAGATCGCTGCCGCGGCAATGGCCGACTCTTATACCTACCGGTCGAAAAAGACCAGCGCAGTTATAACCGGCCGCGGCGGCCGCGCACTGTCCCAGGTCAGCGCAGTCACCAACGCATGGGCGGACAAGATTCCGCTTCTTTCCATAAGCGTCTGCGAGAACTCTCCCCCCGACCCCAACAAGGGTGTGCAACGCCGCAGGTTCGACCAGTCGAAAGTGTTCCACGAGATAACCAGGTGGCGCGCCCGCGCGGACACGGTCGAGGACATACCTCTATTGATCGCCAAGGGGCTGGCAGAGAGCGGTCGGGCGAAAAACGGCCCGGTCCATATCGATATCCCCGCCCGCCTGTTGAAAGAGGTCTCTTCCGGCGGCGTTTCCATATCGCCAGAAGCAGTGTTGCCCGCAGTTACCGGGCCGCAGCGCGTGCCCGGTGATGCCGACCTGGTCAAAAAGGCGGTGTCCCTTCTTTTCGAGTCCAAGCGTCCGCTCTGCTTCGTGGGCGCGGGCGCGGTCCGCTCGGGGGCCATGTCCCTGCTTGCCGACTTCCTCCGCGAGACCGGCATCCCGGTAACCCACAGCATGGCGGGAATGGGAGCGATAGACTCGGACCACGAGTGCTACATCGGCGGGCCGAGCTATGCAGCGGGCGAGACGTTCCATAACGCCATCCGCAAGGCCGACTGCGTGCTGGCGCTGGGCACCGCGTTCGGCGGGCTGGAAGGTTTCGGCCTGCCGCCTTTATGGTCCCGCCGGATCAAGTTCATCCACGTGGATATAGACCCCTTACAGATAGGGCTGAACGTCTCTCCGGAGGTGCCCCTCCGCGCAGACGTGAAGACCGTGCTCGGCCAGATAAAAACCGAGATGGAAAAGAGAGACGCGCTTTCTTTGCCCGAGTGGAAGCCGTGGCTTGAGTCGCTTCTGGAGATGAAAAAGAAGCGGTACAAGCGGCTTCTTGACGAAGCTTATGCTGACTGGGACATGATCCACCAGGGCAGGGTCGCCCATGAGCTCGGACAAAAGGTGGCGGAAGACGACCTGCTCATGGTGATTGACGGGGGCAATACCGCGCTGTACGCGGCAATGTACGCGCCGCGCATAAACCCGCTGCAGAGCTTCTTCCCCTTCGGAATGGCGGCCCTGGGAGCGGGAGTGCCCGCGGCTGTGGGAATGCAGGCTGCCGAGCCGGACAGGAGGGTCATGGTATGCACCGGCGACGGCAGTATGCTCTACAACATTCAGGAGCTTGAAACCATAGCTGACCGCGGCCTTCCCGTAATCATCGCGGTCAACAACGACGGGGCCTGGAACATGATCCGCTGCGCCCAGACGACCATGTACGCCTGTAACTACGTGGGTACAGAGATACCGGAAATAGACTATGCCGGCATAGCAAGGGGCTTCGGCTTTTACGCCGAGCGGGTCGAGCGGGCAGAGGACATCACCCCGGCTTACGAGCGGGCGCGCGACTGCGGCGGGCCCGCGCTCCTCGACGTGATCACCGACAAGACCAACTTCCCGGACTCCCTGATCTCCTTTGCAATGGTAGAGTTCGGGGGAGTGGAGATAAGCCGGAAGAACTCTCTTATAGGGCTGTGGAAAAGCAGAACCGACGGATGGAGACGTTCCGTAAACAAGCTGTCTTATATCTATAAGAGCTTCATTGCAAGATAGGGGGAGCATCCACATGGCCCGGCTTACAGGCGGAGAACTGCTGGTTGATACTTTGCGCGAGCATGGCATAAGGCAAGTGTTTTCCATTATCGGCGGACAGATGTGTTCCATCTACGACGCCTTGAGCAGGCGGCCCGAGATGCGGCTTATAAACCTGCGCAACGAGGCTGCGGCGCCTATCATGGCCGCGGGATGCACCTCGGTCACCGGAGTGCCCGCCGTTTCCATGTGCACCGTGGGCGCGGGAGTGGTCTACGAGGTTGCCGGGCTTCTGGCCGCGTGGTACTCCTACCTGCCTGTCATATCCGTTGCCCCCCAGGTGCAAAGCTGGAAGATGAACCCTCACCAGGAGAACCTCCAGGGACTCAACCAGGACGGCGTCTTCCAGCCCGTCACCAAGTGGAACGCCATCGTCTATCACTGGGAGCGTATCCCCCAACTCGTAAACCGCGCACTGCGCGAAGCGCAGGCCAACGCCCCCGGACCGGTACACCTCGACGTGCCGGTAGACGTGCTCTTTAAAACCCGCAAAATCGGTGACAGGAAAAAGGCCGGGATCATGCCGTCCGCGGCCACAACCCGCTTTTCAGGAGCCATGCCCGCACCAGAGGAGCAGATCGAAAAAGCCAGGGAAGCGCTCCTTTGCTCGGAAAGGCCGCTGATAATGGTCGGACAGGGAATGGCAAGACCCGGCAGGTTTCCCGGGCTCCGCGAGGTTTTAAACAAACTGAAGCTGCCGGCCCTGTTAAGCGATTGCAGCCTGGGGACCATGAACGGAGAGGGAGGAAAGCACGTGCCCGCACTCGGCCTGTTCTCAAACTCGGAGACCGGAATAAAGGCGATGGATAAAGCCGACCTCCTTGTGGTCATGGGCTACGACGACGAGATAAAACAAGCGCTCGACAGGCTCGGCGAAAGGCCCATGGTACAGGTCGAGGCCGACCCGGGAGCACTGCTCGCGGGAAAAAAAGATCACATCGGGGTGAATGCCGATCCCCTGTCGTTTCTGGCATCGGCGAATGAGGCTCTCAATCAAGGCGAAAACAAGCTGACGTCCTGGAACGAGGCGTTACAGGCGGCAGCATCTGAGGTTGCTCTCTCTCTATCCGGCGACACGCCCGGCCCGCAAGCTTTATTCAAAAGCCTCACCGAGGTCCTTGGCGAGGATGACGTCTTGGTGGTTGACGGCGCGGAGCAGGTGCGCGCAGCCCGGGCGTTCCTTGCCGACGGTTGGAAAGGCAATCTTTATCTCATGAACACGCGGGACATGGCAGGAGCGGGACTTCCGTTCGCTATCGGCGCCGGGATCGGAGTCCCGGACAAAAAAGTAAGCTTGATCACGGACAAGGATTCATTGTTCCGCCACGTCCAGGAGCTGCAGACCGCGGCAGGAGAGGGAGCAGGCATTACCATAATCTGCATTGACCGATGGGAAGCAAGTTCACTGGAGCGCACCCGGGCGGTGCTCGAAGGACTGGGCTGCGAAACGGCGCGCCGGGACGCGAACCGGCCGCCTCTGATCGAGCATTCCCCCAAACCCCGCGCTTTCCTCATGGCAGACGGGGTGTAACAGCCGTTCAAAAAGTCCGGGAGTCCTTTTTATTGCCCCTCTACCCGACTTTTCATTTTCAATCATTGCTGTCCAAAACATGGAGCGAAAGCTGAAAGCCATATCACGCAAAGGCGCGAAGGATTCGGAATTTCTTTTTGATTTGGAATCAAATGTTAGAACCTCGGTAATGATGCGTACGAAAAGATGCTTTATGAATTTGAGGTTACTTGAAAAGTTCTGCCGGAGGGTTATGCCTACAAAAGATCAGAACGGCTTAATCTTGTTGAGTCTTTACTTTGCGTCTTCGCGCCTTTGCGTGAAATGAAATTCTATTTCGGACAAGAGTGATTTTCAATGAAGCATGTCATCGTCATC
>CAYQTK010000224.1:0-6903 GCA_964420375.1 uncultured bacterium | reverse complement strand
GCCCTGTAAGGGCGACGCCCGACAAAAAGCAATTACATATGAGACACTACACTAGTTATGAAATCGTCTCGCCTGCCCGGACGGGACCCGCTCCCTTTAACCGTCTTATTTTTTAAGCTCCTTGTTGGCCTCTTCCAGGTCGGCGTCGGTCATGGTGTTGACAAGCTCCCGGAAGCTCACATGCGGCTCCCAGCCGAGCTTTTGTTTTGCTTTGTTATAATCGCCGCACAGCTCGGAGGTCTCGCTGGGCCGATAGAAGGCCGGGTCAATCTCTACGTACTCTTTGTAGTCGAGGTCCAGCCTTCCGAAAGAACATTCCAAGAACTCCCGCACCGAGTGGGTTTCGCCGGTGGCCACCACGTAATCGTCAGGCTCGTCATCCTGGAGCATGAGCCACATGGCGCGCACGTAATCAGGTGCATGTCCCCAGTCGCGCCTGGCGTCCAGGTTCCCCATGTAGAGCTTGTCCTGGAGGCCGAGCTTTATCCTGGCCGCGGCCCGGGTTATCTTCCGGGTGACGAAGTTCTCGCCCCTGCGCGGCGACTCGTGGTTGAAAAGTATGCCATTACAGCCGAACAGTCCGTAAGCTTCCCTGAAGTTGACCACCTGGTGGAAGGCGTAGACCTTGGAGCACGCATACGGGTTTCGGGGCCGGAAAGGTGTCTGTTCCGATTGAGGAGCCGGGCTCCTGCCGAACATCTCGGATGTTGAGGCCTGGTAAAACCGCGGCATGGAGTCCATCTTGCGAATGGCCTCTAAAAGACGGATTGAGCCCAGTGCGTTCACCTTGGTGGTATAAACCGGGTTCTCGAAGGAAACGCTGACATGGGACTGGGCGCCAAGGTTGTAAACCTCGTCAGGTTTCACGTTGTGAAGGATATCAACCAGGGAAAGGCTGTCGGAGAGGTCGCCGTACACCAGCCTGAGCCGGGCGTCCTTGTCATGCGGGTCGCGGAGCAAGTGGCCTATACGTTCCGTGTTAGTCGAAGACGACCGTCGTAAAAGCCCCCATACCTCGTAGCCCTTGTCTATAAGCAGCTCGGCAAGGTAGGAGCCGTCCTGGCCGGTAATCCCGGTAATAAAAGCCCGTTTCATAAATCTCCTCCCCGGTCCTTTTTTAGCAAAAGCAGCGAGACGCCCTCTACCCGCTTCTTTCCGGTTGTCCCTCAATCTTCGCGGCTTGAAAGCTCACCAGATGATTATAACCTTTCATCTCCCTGAAATCCAAACCCGCGGGTACGTTGGGGTCTGCGACATGAAAGGGGTTTTTGAATTGCTCTTTTTTTTCGCTGTAATATTACTGATGCCCTCGTAAAAAGTCGAAATAAGCCTATTAGAGCTCTGAAAGAGCGACGTTCTATAGCCCGGGGCCAGTGCTTTGTCAAACGTTTTTATGGAATAAGAGAAAGTCGTGCGAGCGGCGGAAGTCGCGACTAAAAGTCGCTCGCACGCTATGCGACGCTATGCGTCATTTTAATCTTGACAAGCTAGTGCTTTGACCGCCAGCTAATGTCGGGTTGATTGATTTCAACCAATCACTATAGCCGCCAGATTTGACTTGCGACCCGACATAAGGCGCGGTCAAAGCACTAGAAGCCCTGGGAAAAGATTTCAAAAAAAGAGATCCCCTGAAAGTGCTAAGTAACGTATTGGTGTCCATACATAATGATTACTTTACCTCGCGCTTTCAGCGCTCTTTTTTTCTATGCTCTCTGACTAAGAGTTTGCCTGCCTGTGCGGACACGCAGACAGGGCAGACAGGCACGCGGACAGGCGCTCTTGGCTATGGTACTACGCCCCTAGGGGCTGCTAATTGGACTTTTTACAGGGGCATCAATTAAGCGCCTGGAGCTTTGGTTTTTTTTCCATCCGCCAATTCAAACCGCGGCTCTCACCAGAAATCCTCATTAATATCTCAGGCCCGCGTTTTTTCATTTTCTGGATTATCAGCCAGCGGCGTGTTACATTGTGATGAACACAACAAAATTTCCAGGTGTTTGCCGAGGGGAGGATATGCGCCATGGGTTTTCGTTTCTGGCGACGGATGAAGATAGCTCCGGGGGTTACTTTAAACCTTAGCAAGTCTGGAGGTTCGCTTTCCTTTGGCGGGAGAGGAGCGCATTATACTATCGGCTCGCGGGGGACCCGCAAAACCGCGGGCATACCCGGCACCGGCCTTTTCTACACCACCACCGGTTCTCTGGGAGGCTCTTCGGGAAAGTCGGGCGGAAAAAAGAGTTCGACAAGCCCGGCCTCTCCCCACGTCCCCGCAAAGGACAGGCTCAGCCCGGGATTTTTAAAGCGGCTTTTTATGCCCGCGGAAGAAGAGTCCCTGGTTGACGGTTGCCGGGAGATCATCTCGGGCAACGACGAGGCTGCGCTCTCCTATCTTTCCCGGTCTGTTCATCTTGCTGACGGTGCTTTCATGTACGGTGTGACCTGCCTTAAGCTGAACAGGCCGGACCAGGCGTTGCAGCCTTTGCTCGGGGCATATCAAAAGCGCAGCCGGCTTAACAAACACCTCGGTAAGTACGGCATCGCGCCCGTGGCCTCGGTACCGGTCACCGACGAGGTCACCGCCCACGCAGGTCCCGGGACCGCGGGTGTCCTCCTTTGCCTGGTCGAGATATACCAGGAAAAACAGAAATGGCAAGAGGCCCGAAACTGCCTGGAACTGCTCCGGCGCCTGTCCCCTCACGACGTGGTGGTCAAGCTCTCCAGTGCAGAGCTTTTGCTGGACGAGAGCCCTCATGATAGAAAGACCTGCGAGAAGGTGGTCCGGCTTAGCGAGGGACTTAAAAACGAAAGCCCGGTACATGCCGCGCTCTTTCTGTACAAGGCCCGGGCCTTGCGGAACCTCGGCCTTCCTCAAGCGGCCCGTGACACCCTGACCGGTGCCATGCGCAGGAAAAAGAACAGGTCTGCCGAGCTTTTGCGGGCCTTGCGTTACGAAAGGATGCTGGCATACGAGGACCTCGGGCATAAGGGCCGGGCCAGAAAAGAACTCGAAAAGCTCTACGCACAAGACCCCGACTACGAGGACGTGGCAGACAGGCTGTTTAGGGAATGACTTGCGTTGACACCCCCCTGCCGGGTGCTATAATTCCGTTTGTAGGGGGACAAACGTTTTGTCGTCTATGCTGAGGACTTATAATAATCTGTTGCGTCTTTGCCTGGCGACGGCTTTTTCGATTTCGTTCGCTTTACTCTTATTGCCGGGGTGTAAAAGATGCTCGGTAGACCCTCCTCCAAACATAATCTTCATTACGGTAGACGCGCTTCGCGCAGACCATCTCTCCGGCTTCGGGTATGAGCGCAAGACCAGTCCATACCTGGACGAGCTGGCCCGGAAGGGCGTTGTTTTCAAGAACAACTTTTCCCATTCTTCCAAGACCGCGCCTTCCATGGCGAGCACCTTTGCCGGTTTATATCCTGATACCATAGGCATGATAGACAATGGCAAAAAGCTCCCCGGCGACGTATTGACCATGGCCGGAATCTTGAAAAAGCACGGCTACCGGACGCAGGGCATCCAGACCAACCCCTACCTGGAGGACAAGTACGGATTTGACCGGGGCTTTGACGGTTACGAGTATTTATACCCGGGCTCCCAGATAGAGGTCCAGCGCAAGAGACTCTACCGGGCGGACAAAGTTAACGCGGCCGCTTTGGAGTGGATGGAAAAAGCAGACCCTGATAAGCCGTTTTTTTTATACCTGCATTACATGACTACTCATTGTCCGTATCTGCCGCCTTCTCCTTATGACATAAAGTTCGATCCCGGCTTCGACCGGACCCTGCCGGATTTTACGCTGGTCTGGCGCTTCATCTACGGCAGGGAGCGAGTACAGATACCCGAGGAGTACGAGAGGATTTACCGGGAGAGGTACACTGAAAAGGAACTCCTCGACCACATGGTCGCTCTATACGACGGCGAGGTCCTGTATTTCGATCATGAGCTTAAAAAACTGGTTGATACGCTTCGCAGCAGGGGGCATCTTGAAAACACCCTTATTATTATCTCTTCCGACCACGGCGAGGAGTTCAAGGAACACGGCGGTCTCACCCACGGCAAGACGGTCTTCCAGGAGGTCGTTTATGTGCCGCTTATACTTTACTTTCCGGGAAGGCTTCCGGAAGGTAAACAGGTGCGGCAAATGACCCGGAACCTGGACATCCTGCCCACCGTTGTCGATATCGCCGGGATCAATCCGCCTCCCCACCTGGAGGGACAGTCGCTGTCGCCGTTATGGGAGGACAAGGGGCAGATACCTGCGGACACCAGCTTCGCCCACATCAGGTTCCAGGGGTATGGAACCGCGGGTATGGGATACGACGAGATCGAGCACGCTTCCGCCACCACTCCGGAATGGCGCTACATAAGGGACATTAAAGAAAAAAGAGACATGCTGTTCAACCGGGACGAAGACCCGGGAGACATGAATGACGTTGCCGAAAAGAACCCGGATATAGTAAAAAGCCTTGCCCGGGAACTACAGCATTACTTTAACCGCTCGAGCGTATTAAAGAGCCGCCTGAACATCAGTGAAGCCGAATCCCCCGCAATGAGCCAAACGGAAAAGAAGAAGCTCGAGGCCCTCGGATACTTCAATAAGTAAACACCTGTGGCGTAGCGTACGTTCGCTGTTCGCTGATATCTTCAGAAGGGGTGAGCGAACGCCCGGTTTGGGTTTTACGGTTTGCTTTCGGTTTCCAGCCTTGCGGCCGGGTCCTCGAGCACTTCTCCGGTCAGGGTGTTCATGAACCTGTTTCCAAAGTCCTGGAGGGTAATGATGGCCAGGATGTCCCTTCTTTGCTGCTCGGTATAGAGATTTTCGAACTCGGCCCGGAGCTCTTCGTCAGGTGTTTTGCCGTTGAAGACAGCCCAGTCGCGAGCCCATGCCAGGGCCACCCATTCCTTGTGATCAAAGTTTTGGGGGTCGAGCTCTTTGAGGTCTTTCATCTGTTCGTCGGTAAGTCCGGCCTTTCTCCCAGCCCGGGAGTGGGCCTCGAATCACCCGCCGCCGCAGTGGTTGTTGATGGTAACCACCAGGCAGAGCTTCTCTCTGAGCGCAGGGTCCATCCATTCCATGTCAACCGGCTCGCCATCAAGCCGGTGAAACAGGATGACCTTGAGGGAACGGTTAAAAGAGTTGAAAAACTCTGCCGCGGACTCGAAGACAGGGAAGTTGACGGAAGTGCCGAAATGGTCCTTTTCCCGTGTCTCCTTTGCTGCGCATGACATGCAAACAAGGACCGTCACGGCTAAGACCGGCCCGCAGGTACGGAAGTTAATCATGATCTACTCCTGTTGCTTTTGGTATTGTTCGTAGCTCATGTCTTTATACGCCTTGTCTCCCACGTAGCGGAGAACGGAAAACACCTTGTCGGGATTCAAGTACCCTATAAAGTAGTCGATCTCCTTGCCCCGGGGGGACAAAAACCACACCGTGGGAGTGCCGGGCACCTTGTACTTGGCCTTGAGTTCGGGCTGTTTCTTGATGTGGATGCGAGAGGAGACCAGCTTCCGGTTCATGTAACAGGCGATGTCGGGACGCTGAAAGGACTTTTCATCAAGCATCTCGCACTGCCGGCAGTGGTCCTGATAAAAGACAAGCACCAGGGGCTTGTCCTCTTTATCGCTGCGCTCGGCCGCCTTGTCATAAGGGAGCCAGAGGACCTCGTCACCTTCTTGGCACGAGGACTTGTCCTCCTCAGACTTCTCACTGCCGAAGGAGTCAGAGAAAAAAAGTCCGGCCGCTACAAAGCAGCAGCACACTGCAAATACAAGGACCGCCCGGGTCATGGTCCATTATCATAGCACATCAGGCAAGCACTTCCCACCTTAATAAAGCAACCTTGGTTCAAGCTAAAGCATCTTACCATGACGAGCGGTGCTCTCCGTTGCGGGTGAACCATTTGCCGGAGTGTTGGGGGGTGAGCTTTTTTATGGTGTCTACCATGTCTTGTGCCGACTCTTCGGGTGCAAGGTCGGCGTTTTGTCCTCCCATGGAAGTCCTGACCCAGCCGGGTGTCAGCGCGGCCACGGTTATGCCCCGCTCGACAAGCTCCAGGCCCATGGTTTTGGTAAGGAAGTTAAGTGCCGCCTTGGAAACCCCGTAAACATAAGAGGGGATGCCGCCGCTCTGCTTTTCAATGGCTCCCAGACCGGAGGATATGTTCACCACCCGGGCATTGCCGCTTTTCTCGAGGAGAGGAAGAAAGGCCCGAGTAACCCGGACCGGCCCGACCGAGTTGGTCTCGAACGAACGATGGAAATCATCGAACTCGATCTCTTCCAATGTGTGGGCAAGCTCGCCCGCCTTGATGCCCGCGTTGTTGACCAGGACATCCAGACCGTCCGTCCCCGTCGAGACCTTGTCAAACGCATCTCTCACCGATTCGTCCGAAGTAACGTCCATCTCCAGCACCGTCATCGTGTCGGTATGGGCATCTGCCAGGGAAGAGAGTTCTTTGGCTTTAGCCGGGCTTCTGCACGCAGCGAACACGTAAAAGCCGGAGTTTAAAAACTCCTTTACCAGCGCCAGCCCGATGCCGCGGCTCGCGCCGGTGATAAGTACTTTTTCCTCCGACATGGAAGAACTCCTTGCAGAAATATCATGCGAAATTACCGTTTAACCTAAGCATCACCCTAAACTATGTCAATGAGAAGAGAGAAAGAGATGGAGTTGAGGAGCTTCATTCAGGTTTGCAAGAAACGCATGGTTGATGCCTTCGTAAAAAGTCATTTCGGCCAGGACCGCGGCACGTAAAATCAACTGGTGCCCTGTCAAGCGTTTTTCGTCGCTTACAAGACAGATTTTCTCCGTGCGAGCAGCGGAAGTCGAGACTAAAAGTCGCTCGCACACTATGCGTCAGTGTAATTTTGACAAGCCACTGGTG
>CAYQTK010000223.1:0-6938 GCA_964420375.1 uncultured bacterium | reverse complement strand
GTACAATGCTTGACCACTCCTTCCGCCTGGAAGTTCATGTTGGCCTGTTTTACGAAAATGGACAGGTCCATCCTGGTGTCTTTATTAAAGACCTCGTTCGACAGAAGGCCCACGCCGTGCAGGGAAATGTCGCGCGTCTCGCATTGATAGGTGCTGCCGCCTTCGTAGAAAAATACATCGTAATTCGCGTTCATCCGTGCTGATCTGCGCCGTTCCTGGGTGATAACTCTTTCCATCGTCCTTCTCCTTTGAACGATTACCTCTCTTAAAGCTCTACAATTATATCCCCGCCTGAAAGCGGTCCTGAAACTCGATCAGCTTGGGAATACTTCCCTTTATCTTGACGTTGCCGGAGACGACCTCTTTGGCAGAGTCGGTAAGCCCCAAGGCGATCCTGCGATAGGTCAAGGAACCGGCAATAAGTGTAGCCACCGGTTCCGGAGTATAGGGCAGGGGCTTGCCTTCCACCACCTCGACTACACCGTATCTCACCGTGACTATAAACCGTCTGTCCACGTCCGGGAAGACGAAGTGGACGCTCTCATGCACGTCGCGGGCCTCCGCCGGCTTTAAGCGGGTGGTCATGATGGAGAATATCATCTCCAGCGGCACGGACTCGATGATGTCGTCACCCACCTTTACGCTTTGCGGATCGGGCCTTTTGTGCTCGAGCTCGAGCGCTGACTCGACAAGATAGGCCCGGCCGTTGGTGTTGGACACCCCTGCGGCAACCATTCGATAGGACTGCGCCAGCATCTCGTCTGCTCTTTTTGCCTGGTCTTTGTTTAACATCCCGCTCTTTTTAAGCTTGGCCAGAAGATGTACCGCCCATTTGCCGTCTTTTTCGGCAATGGCGTCCTCCGCACCACTCAGCACCTCTTCAACTCCGCCCATCATCCGAATCTCGCGGCGCGCAGTCTCAGCTTCCGGCAGCGGGTACAAATCCTCCGCGCTGCCGTCAAACCATCCCTGATAATTAGTGTAAATAGCATGGGCTGACCAGTCCACCTGTCCGTAAAGCTCTTGCAGGTAGGGCTTTGAAGCCAGGTGGTCGGGAAGCTCGATGGACTCTTTTATGGTGTCGATGTCCTCCAGGCGGTTGGCCCGCCGGACCACCTCGTCGTGGACCCACTGGATGGCGTCGCGGTAATCGGTAAGCACCCGGGCGATCTTCTCTTTACCGTGCACCGCCTTTGTATGGCAGGGGATCATGTGGCGCGGGTTTAAGGCCCTCATCCGGTCAATGCCGTGAATCCATTCCTTGACCGGCCGGCGGGTGCATCCCCGGATGGTGTACAGGTTGGGGAAAGCGTAGTAGAAGTTGTCGCCGGGGATCAGGGTCTCCTCCTGGGGCAGCCACACAAAAAGCTGGTCATGGGTTTCTCCCGGCGCAGCCACCAACTTTATGGTCACCCCTCCGATCTCCAGGGTCTTCTCCCTGGAAAAGGTATGAGTGGGAAGCATGACCCCGCTTTTCATGGCCGCCTTGATGTCCATCCTCGCGCCCAGCGCGGAGCAGGGCAAGGACTCCTTTCCGATATGGTGCCCGAACTGGCGCATGGCCCGCACTGTTTCCGAGGGCCTGAACATGCCGTACTGCTTTAAGAAGTGTTCCGTAAATATGTCGGTCGCCCAGATTTCGGTACCTTCTTCCGCCCATACCGATGCCCCGCCTACGTGGTCAATGTGGCTGTGGGTGTAGATTATCGCCAGGATTTTTCCAACCGGTGCTTCAGCCTCCAATGCCTGCCGAATGGTATGCGCCCGGGCCGGGCTCATGGCTGTGTCTACTATAACGCTTCCCTTGTCGGTATTGATAAGAACGGTGTGGGCGAGGTCATACCCCATAACCGCCCATACCCTCTCCGAGATGCGCTCGACGCGCGGCTCGCCCACGTACTTTCGGCAATGCTCGTCGAGAAGCCCGGTGGTGTCCACTGCAGGGCCGGACACGGGCTCCGGGGATTTGCGATCTTCTTCCGTGCACGTCGGCCCCAAAGCCGCAAGCGATAATATCGCCGCAATAAACGGGACCATCAAATTATTTCTTTTAATCGAAAACCGGATCAAATCTAATCTTCCCATCACTCTTGTCCAAAATAGAATTCTATTTCACGCAAAGGCGCGAAGACGCAAAGTAAAAACTCAACAACATTAAGCCGTTCTGATCTTTTATAGGAATAACCCTCCGGCAGAACTTTTCAAGTAACCTCAAATTCATAAAGCATCTTTTCGTACGCGTCACTACCGAGGTTCTAACATTTGATTCCAAATCAAAAAGAAATTCCGAATCCTTCGCCTTTGCGTGATATGGCTTTCAGCTTTCGCTCCATGTTTTGGACAGCAATGTCTTCCCATCTGTTATTTGTAAATATGACGACTGAAGTCGCCCGCACAGTAAAAAGCATAACATCTGTTTAGTTCCCGTTGCAAAAAGGCGCCTCGTAAACTGCGGGCATCTTGTGGAGCGCAGTTCCGACAAGCAAGCTTCCCGGCGGAAAAAGCGGCAGCAAGCTTTCGCACTCGTGCGCCTGTGAGCGCACCCAGCCAGAAGGGTGGAAGTCCCTTCCAGGCCAATGCTGCCGGGCCTGAAACCGACCGTAACTGCGTCGCTGTGAGGCGGGGTGGGAAGCAACGGGAGGTTAGCGAGCAGTCTTCAGATTACGAACCCGATTCGGCCGTGCGTACCCGGCGAGCCTGCGAGTGACTGGCGAAGCCCGTACCCTGAGAAGGGGGCCTGTCGAGCTGATGGGTAGCATGCTAAAGCTCGGACAGGGGGACGTGGGGTGGTTGGGGGTTGAATGTTCGCGACGGTTTTGTGCGTTAAGCAGGGAGACCTGCATGGGGGGAGAGACCCATGCAGTAGTCAGAGCCCTCATTGTAGCAATAAAACTTTAACTTGTGATATTGTATTATAATCTATTAAACCCATGCAGTATTCAGAGCCCTCATAGTAGCAATGAAACGGGGCAACTCCCGTGGAGTGAAGGGGGGCAGGAAGGTGGATGCATGAAGTCTGAAAACAGGGAGAGAGGACCGGCTGCAGCGCCCTGCGAAAGCGGGTCTAAACACGTCGGAGAGGTCCGGTGCCGATGGGCGTGGCCCGAACCCTGCGTTTGGACGGACCGCATGTTGACGGCCCTCGAAAAGGGGGTGAAAGGAGGAGGATGGTACAGCCTGATGGACAAGGCTTACACTCTCGACAACCTTCGCTCGGCCTTTGCCAAGGTAAAGGCGAACAAAGGCGGTGCGGGAGTTGACCATCAAACGGCAGACAGGTTCGAAGAGCATCTCGGAGATAAAACCACCGACTGGAGAGCCGTGTGCGGGAGAACCGCACGCACGGTTCGGAGGGGGGAGGGACCGGGTAGATAACCGGTTCTTCCTACCCCTATCAAAAACGGAGTTTTGCAACGGACACTATTTAAGGTTCGCATACCTTATTAATCCGGAAGCCGGTCAGGAAATTTTCCATTGCAGATCAGGGGCACATTTCTCAAGGATTACGTAAAGATCGTCCGGGCCACACTTGACGCGGACTGGGGCAGATTTTTGACCGCTGCGGACTGGGAGATCGTAAACTCGATGATCATTCCTTCGGCTTGGTATCCTGCGGACACCATGGGCCGAATCGCCCGTGGCCTTTACGAGCTTCATTCCAACCGAAGTTATGATTTCATCCGCCGGGTCAGCCGGGCCCAGGCTCCGGTATACCTGGAGGACGTCATCCATTTTCTGAAAAAGGACGATATCAACTCCGCAGTGAACTCTTTTATATACATGGCCGGCCGGTTCGTGGACGAGATATCAGTAAGTCTTGCCGGCTCCGGCACGGATTATATCGAGGTGTCTTTTTGTCCGGTTGATGACGCTCCTTCTTTTGATTGTTACCGGGAGGTCATGGCCGGCTACCTGGAATGGGTCATCAGCGAGAACGGCGGCAAGAACCCGGCTGCCGGCTTCGAGTCGCGCCTCCGGGAAGGAGCCGAGGAATGTATCATCCGGGTGAGTTGGGAGAGCTGATTTCCGTCCTCGAAAATTAAGAGTGCGCTTATTCTTTTGCCTGGTTCTCTGATTTCTCCCTGCCGATCTTTTCCTCTTGTCCCGAGATAAGCCTCCCGATGTTTTCGCGGTGTGCGGCTATGGTGAGTCCGGAAAGGATAAAGCCCGCTAGCAGCGCGCTCCTGGTATAGGGGGTGTCCCACTTGGTTATCAGTGTAAAAAAGGGCAGAGACAGGGACGCGCAAAGGCTTGCCAGGCTGACGGTCCTGGTCTGGTATACCACTGCTGCCCATGTAAAAAGCGCCAGCAGGGCAGCCAGCGGAAAGATTCCCAGCATGGCACCGAAGGAGGTCGCAATGCCTTTCCCTCCCCGGAACCCGTAAAGGGGGTTGAAAATGTGGCCGGTGACCGCGGCAACGCCCGCCAGCATCGCCATTACGGGGACCTCGGTGACGTACAGAGTCACTACTACCGGCAGAAACCCTTTTAACACGTCGGCCGCGAAGACAGCCAACGCCCACTTCCTGCCCATGGCCCGGTAGACATTGGTCGCGCCGACATTGCCCGACCCCACGCTGCGCAGATCAATCCCCCGAAGCCGCGCAACAAAAGGCCCGCACGGCAGGCAGCCCAGGAAAAACGAGATCGGCACCACGTAAGGAAGAAACCGATAAAGATTAAACAGCCCGCCACTCATCCCGACTCCTTCCCGCTAAAAACGACATTTAAAAACATAACCTCTTTTTGAGAATAATCAAGCGCCAATTGGATTACTTCCGTCTTGCACCGCGCAGTTACAGGATTCACTCTCCCGCTTGAGTTGAATCGCCGCCTTTCATCCCATAACATGAACTCGATGGATTCTGATATCAGGGTCAGGTTCGCTCCCAGTCCCACCGGCCTTCTCCACATCGGCAACGCCCGCACCGCGCTTTTCAACTGGCTTTTCGCCAGGCACCATGGAGGGACCTTTATACTCCGGATCGAAGACACCGACAGGCTGCGCTATGACCGGGAGTCGGAACTGGGAGTATACGTTAGTCTGAAATGGCTCGGCCTTCGGTGGGACGAGGGGCCGGTAAGTTTCGAGAGCTTCGATGCCCCGGGCCGGGGCTACTTCGGCCCCTATCGCCAGTCGGAGCGCCTTGATATTTACAGGGGCTTCTTAGAGGAGCTGAAGAGCAGGGACGCGGCCTATCCCTGCTTCTGCACGCCGGAGGAGTTGGAACGGGAGCGCCGGGAGATGGCCCGCCAAAAAAAACCGTGGCAGTACTCCGGCAAGTGCAGGTCGTTAAGCCGGGAGGAGGCTGAAAGGCGCATGGAAGCGGGCGAGATTCCGGCGTGGCGTCTTCGCGCCGGAGACGCGGGGTTGGCCTGGGTGGACGATATCAGGGGACCCATATCCTGGAGCGGCTCCCGCATAGGCGATTTCATTGTCATGCGGCCTTCCGGGCTGCCCACTTATAACTTTGCGGCAGTGGTTGACGACCACCTCATGCGCATCTCTCACGTCATCCGTGGAGAGGACCACATATCCAATACGCCCTACCAGCTCCTTGTCTATCGGGCACTGGGTTGGGAACCGCCTTTGTTCGCCCACCTGCCGCTCATAACCGGCCCGGACAACAAGCCACTGTCCAAAAGACACCAGGCGTCTTCCCTGGAAGACCTCTACCAGCGCGGGTATCTGCCCCGGGCCGTGGTCAACTTCCTGTCCCTTATGGGATGGTCTTCCCCCGACGGCGAAGAGGTCATGGACATTGAAGAGATAGTGAGAGACTTCTCCCTTGACCGGGTGAAGAAAAGCCCGGCAGTACTCGACACGGACAAGCTTACGTGGCTAAACGGCAAGCACCTTCGGGAACTGCCCGCGGTCGAGATCCTCGATGCGGTCCGCCCGTTCCTGGTACAGGCGGGCTACGACATCGAGTGCATAAGCCGGGCCTGGCTGGAGTCGGCACTCGAGACGGTGCGCGACAACTTGAACCTGTGCGCGGACGCGCCCGACCTGCTGGCGCCGTTCCTCGAAGAAAGGCCCGAAACCGGACCTGAAGCCGCCCGGCTCCTGGAAAAACCCGAGGCGCGAGAAGTACTGGAAGAGACCGGCGGCCGCCTCAAAGGGCTCGAAGACTGGGCCGCCGACGAGATTGAAAAAGCGATCCAGGCCGCGGGCCGCAAGCTTGGCAAGAGGGGCCCCGACCTCTACATGCCCCTCCGAGCCGCAGTCTCCGGCCGCCTCCACGGACCGGTGCTCGCGCAGATGATCGAGGCACTGGGAAAACCGAGGACCATGGAGAGGGTAGGGCGGGCTTTGGGAGAAGAGTTCTCCGAGAGCTTTTTATAAATCACTTTGATAGTTTTCCTTCTCACCGTGCTTTGATTTTATTGTCTCGTTAAGTCTAGCAAATTCAGCTTTTATTGGATATTAAAAATATTCAGGTATAATAGTCACAGATTGCCAATACGGAGGAAAAACTGAAAAATGAAACAAATAATTATTTGTATTGCTTTATTTGTCTTATTTGTACCCCTGAACAATAGGGTTATGGCAGAGAGTGCTTGTCCCGAAGAAGCTAGCTACTACGACGGAAAGTGTTATAAAACATACACACATAGGATTCATCCTAAATTAGAAACATATAATTTTAGAGCCGAATGGCGCAACTCTGATTTTGATTATGAGCTTGAAAGAATAACCGTATCACAAAGCGACAAAGTGGTTCAGTATCTTAAATGCAATGAGTGTATGAGTCCCGGCTTAATGTTGGAATTCAAAGATATGAATTTTGATGGGTACGAGGATGTGATTACCATTGTTAATACAGGAGCATCAAATGCCTTTTATATGGTATGGCTTTTTGATAAAAAAAGCAAAAAATTTGTTCCCAAAGAAGAGTTTCAAGAGCTGTGCGGACCGGAGCCAGACCCTGATACGA
>CAYQTK010000222.1:0-6959 GCA_964420375.1 uncultured bacterium | reverse complement strand
TCCGGTGGGGGGCATCATAATAAGGAGAGGAAATTTTATGCACGAGATGGGGATAGCCCTCCAGATCCTGGATATAGTCAACCAGAGCCTGCCGCGTGACGAGGACTTGCGTATAAAGTCCATACAGCTCCGGGTGGGCAAGCTGAGCGCTGTGGTTCCGCAGTCGCTTCGTTTCTGCATGGAGGTTGTCACCAAGGACACGCCTGCGGAGGGGGCCGAGCTTCACATGGAGGAAGTGCCGGTGGTGTTGGTTTGCGAAGATTGCGGGGCAAAGACCGAGATCGAACGCCCTCCGTTCGAGTGCGGCGGCTGCGGCGGCTCGGATGTCGAGATCGTCTCCGGCAGGGAGATGCTGGTCGACTCCATCGAGGTCGAACAAAGGCCACCCGGCGAGGCAGCGGGCGGGGATTAAAGGAGCATAGCCATGCATAAAGAAGGCACTCAGAAGATATCCGTAGCCAAGAACGTGCTGGACGTTAACGACCGGCTGGCCGCGGACAACCGGCGGGAGTTCGGTGAACTGGGGCTTTTCGTGCTCAACGTGATGAGCTCGCCGGGCTCCGGCAAAACCACGC
This sequence comes from uncultured bacterium, assembly GCA_964420375.1. GTDB lineage: Bacteria > RBG-13-61-14 > RBG-13-61-14 > RBG-13-61-14 > DATKZS01 > CAYQTK01. Next base: position 6,384 of record CAYQTK010000222.1, on the reverse strand, counting down.
TTCTTACCAGGGCCATCCACGAGCTCATGGACGAGTTCAGCGTCGGCGTGGTGGTAGGCGACATCTGCACCACCAACGATGCCGAGCGGCTGAGCCTTCACGGGCACGTGCCGGTGGTCCAGATTTGCACCGACGACTTCGGAGGAGACTGTCACCTGGCCGCCCACGTGGTCAAGGATGCGGCATCCGGGCTGGACCTGGCCTCTTTGGACATACTCATCATCGAGAACGTGGGCAACCTGGTCTGTCCCGCGGAGTTCGACGTGGGCGAGGACAAGAAGGCGGTCATCCTCTCCGTGGCCGAAGGCGAAGACAAGCCCGTCAAGTATCCGCTCATGTTCCGGATCAGCGACGTGGCCGTTTTGAACAAAATCGACCTCCTTCCCCACCTCGACTATGACAAGGAACAGGCCATCGGCTTCATAAAACAGGTGAACCCGGGCATGCCCGTGTTCGAGGTCTCCGCACGTACGGGTGAAGGAGTCGACCTGTGGATGGAGTGGCTACGCGAGAAGGTCGCGGAAAAGAAAAAAGCAAGGGCCTGATCCATTGCCGCCCTGTCTTTAACGAATTTCACCGTTTTTATTCTTTGCGCTCCACTACCTTCAATACCCGCGCATCAGTTCCCGGCAAGGTCTTGACCGGCTTGAAGTAATCGGCATAAGCCCGGCATGTCGGCTTCAATGTCTTTTCCGTGTAGACCGCCATGTAACCGTGACCGTGCTTCCACTCATCGTCGATCACCACCCGGTCCACGTTTTTTTCGCGAACATATCTTATCACTCTGGCGGGCCTGCCTATCGGTATGCCGCTGCATTGCCTGCCGGTAATAAGCGCGCAGGGAGCGTAACTGTGATACATGATAACTTCGCCTCTTTCCGAGTTTCGCCGGAGCCAGTCGAGCAGCAGCAGGCTGTGGCGTGTGCCTGCGCTGGTGGCGGTTATTTGAAAATGCTCGTTTCTTTGCAGCACAACCCTGTCCGATGCTCCTTTGTCATTAACAAGGAGCCTCAGGTCCCTATAAGCATAGACCGCGGCCAGGACGGAGATAATCACAACTGTTGCAACCAGGGCGGGTTTCCGGAAATCCTTTGCAGAAGGAGTGAAAGCGCGGAAGACAAGATGAACCCCGGCTGCCAGGTAATAGAGCAGGAGCGGAAACACCGGCACCAGAAAACGTGTGTCCTGGTACGGCCAGAACAGGATGACTGCCAGGTAAACCGCAGTCACTGCCTCCATAAGCCTGCGCCTCTTTACAAGCTCGAAGGCCAGTCCGAAGGCCATGAGCAGGACAGGGAGCAGACCCGCCAGAAGTACAGCCGGGGATATTGCGCCTTTCTCCCCTGCGCTCTCCAAGAGCTTGCGAAAATAAAAGCCGCAGTTGGGACCGGCCCTGGCGATAACGTCGACCAGCGAGGCGCGGCCGGGTTTCCCTAAAAGGGGTGTCCGCTGGTCCTCCAGAAGCCAGTAGATGCTGTCCACCGGCTCGTCTGCCAAAAGCTTGTCCACGTAGGTCATCTCGCCGGGGGGGGGCACTACCTGGTTACGGACCATCCAGCCGCCGCCGATCAGCGCCCAGGCCAGCACGATCGTTACCGCCCAGGCAAGCCTTCTCTTCCCGGATGCATTGCTCATAAATCCCAACACCGGCAGCGCAGCAGGGACCAGTATAAAACCGACGCTGCGCACCAGGGAGGAGAGACACACCAGTAGAGCAAAGATTATAAGCCACGTCTTGCGCTCGAGCCCGTTATCATAAGCCCGTTCGAACACGTAAAGAGCGGCAAAGAACAGGAGACAGAACAAGAACTCCGCCTCCAGGTAACGCGCCATGCCGAGGAAGAAAGGGAACAGATAGCCAGCAGACGCTATTACAATTGCTGTCCACGGCGAGGGGAAGCGTCTTTGAAGAAGCAGGAAAAGGACCATAAAGCCGGCTGGAGCAAAGAGGTTGTTCAAGATTTTAAGGATAAGCAGATTTTCTCCGCAAAGCGCGAACACCCCTGCCATGAAAAGGGGGAAGCCGGGGGGCCTTACTATCTCGGGGGGGGTTCCAATCCTGCCGATGTCGGTATAGCCCTGGCCGGAGAGTATGGCCCGGGCATGGAGTATCTTTATTGCCGAGGCCCCCTCCATGAATCGGAAGTGGGGATTGGCCGCACCAAGATAGAGGCCGGCGATGATGACTGCGAAGGCCAACGCCCGGAACAGGGGATGTTTCCAGGAGAAGCCTTTTGCGGTCTCCGGCTTTTCATTCATGGCAGGTTTTCTTCCCGCTTTCGGGTGTCCTTTTTCAGAAGTCCTTTTTCGATCAGCAGGTCTGCTGTCTCGCGGGCCACGATTCCATAGCCGGTGCCGTCGAGGTGTGTCTCACCGGGGTCGTCCAGGAAGATACGGTCTCGCGCTTTTTTATCAAAGTTACTTTCATCAGGCCAGAAAAGCGGCTTTATGGCTTCCTCCACGTTCACCAGCGGCACGCTCCGGGTGCGGGAAACCTGTTCGATAAAATAGTTTGCCAGGAACATGGGGGCGAACGGCTGGGCAGGATAGTTCAGGAACACTGGTGATGATCCGTGCTCGCGCACCCGGTCGACAATGGCGCACAGGTCGCGCATGGTGCGGTCGGCAAGCTCGGGGCCTCTTTGCCAGTCGTCCGTGCCGAAGCGGGAATGATGGAAATGGACCCGTCCGTGGCGGTCAGGCTCCTTTTCATTGGGATCGAACTCCATGACGTTGTTATAGATAAGATACCGGACGAGCTGTATGGTACGCAAAGAGCCGGATATCTTATACCAGGCTTTCAAAAGCCAGGTCCTCGATCCGGGCTCGAGCTTTCCATCCTGCAGATCGCTCCATAAAAGGTCAGTGCGGTTCCAGTCGTTGTTGGCGCATATCAGGACAAGAACGATGTCCGGGTCGTAACGCTCCAGCAGCTCGGGAAGGGCACGCCGGAGCTCGGAGGTGTTCTGGCCGGGAATGCCCATGTTGACGACGTTGGCCTGAATTCCCCGCTCGGAAAGCTCGTTCTCAAGCTGGGCAGGATAGGATTTCTCTTCGGGAAGAGAAGTGCCGTAAGTGTGGGAATCGCCCACGCACAAAATTGTCGGCGCGCCCGGATGAGAGAGACTCGAATCGGCCCGCAGCCCCGCCACCAAAAGGTGCCCCCCCTGAAGAGCGATCTCCAGGCTTAACAACAAGACGATAAAAGAAAATAAAAGCTTTATAAATATGCTGCGTCGCTTTTTGTCCCGATTTTTCATGCGCCTTTTCTCTGAACGAATAAGATTGAAGTTGTATCTCTTCTACACTATTATACATAAAGATCGATGCAAAGCTTTAACTCTCTTCGTCTGAGCTCTTCCACCCCACGGCCCGGAAAAACAGGCCGCAACAGGGGAAGCAGGCTGTTGCAAGTATTTCTTTTACTTTCCCTGCCCGGCTTGCTCGCCTTTGTCGCGGAACAGGCGCATCTGCTTGCGGGCGGGAACAGCTATCCTTTTGTTATGTTGGCTTCTTACTGGCCGCTCTTTTTCGGAATTGCACTCGCGGGATTCGCCATATACCGGATAATGCTTCGCGATCATGAAAACCGTGCCCTGCCCTTCCGGCTTCTTACCGGCTTGGGAGCGCTCTACAGCGGTGCGTTCTTTGTACTGCTTATTTGGAAGCGAGGCTTTGCCCTCGATTGGAACTCGCTTTCTCCACTTTCTCTTAGCGCACTGGGGGTTGTTCTCTTTGCAGGTTTTTATTATCGGCCGCCGCACAAGACCCGTTCTTTTCTTCTTTGGCTTGTTCTGTTCGGCGCTTTCTTTATCTGGTGGCTGGGGGTTTACCCGGAGAGGCTGGTGTTTTCTGACCCCCATGTCTTCCCGGTCTTCCTTCATGTTTTCTACCTGGTTGTTATACTGGCTGTCGCCGCGTGGATGCGGGGATGTCTCGCGTGGGGAGTGAAAGCCGAGGCCATTTTTACAGCCTGTCTCATAATTATAGCCGGCGCCTTGTGGGGAGCAAGTCTCTACTCCCGGTCGGAGTCCACTTGTATTCCACCGCCGGCGTCCGATGTCCCGGGACACCGATCAGCTTCCGGGAACCGTCCCAACATTGTGCTCATCGTGATGGACACCGCGCGTGCGGACCGGCTTTCCCTGTACGGCTACCACAGAAAGACCAGCCCCTTTCTGGAAGAGCTTGCGAAGGAGTCACTGGTATACACCAACGCGATCTCGACATCGCCGTGGACCCTTCCCGCACACGCCTCCTTGTTCACCGGACTTTATCCCAGGGAACACGGCGCCCGGAACTATGTAATGCAAAAGAACGGTTCCGAAATCTATACCAACCCGCCTCTGGCAAAAAGACACAAGACCATTGCCGAGGTGCTTAAGAATGAATATGGTTATGAAACCGGCGCTGCTTGTGCTAACTTTGTATACTTGAACCTCGAGCGCGGCCTGGCCCAGGGATTCGATTACTTCTGTTATGGTAGACATCCGGACTATATCCCCATAAACGAGCTGGAGGCCCGGTTCTTAACCGAGTTCCCCTTTTTCTCTTTATTCTGTATGTCCGGAGCATGGTTCTCAGCGAACAGCTTCAGCAATTACCTTTTTAAATACCATTCCCCTTGCTTGACCGCGAAAATGGTAAACAGCCGTGCCCTGGATTGGATCGAAAAGAAAAGACAGCCGTTCTTTCTGTTCATAAATTACATGGACACTCACGGTCCGTACTATCCGCCGTCAGTCGAACTCGATCAGCTTGAAGGGTTGCAAAGTCCCTGGCTGGTCTCCAGAAGCACCTTGCCCATGCACCTCCAACACAGCTTCATATCAAGACGGAGAAAGCTTAGCGAAAAAGAAAAACAACATATTCATGACGGGTATGACGGCGAGACGCTTTACGTGGACCGGTCCATAGAGTCGCTTGTTGCGCATTTGAAAACAAGAGGTCTCTATGACAACACCCTGCTTATCATCACTTCGGACCATGGAGAGATGCTGGGCGAACACCATCTTTTCGGACACCGCAAAGTCCTCTATGAACCTTTGATTCGCCTGCCCCTGTTGATCAAGCTTCCCCATGCCGGTAAAAGCGGCAGAATTACAACACCGGTTCAGATTACCGATATTTCTCCTTTTGTCATTAATCTGCTTAACCATAAAATCTCCATGAAACACAAAGGTCCTGTTATTGCCGAATGGTACAATCAAGGCGAGGAAGTGGCGAAGAGTTTTTATAATGAAGACCTTTTCAGCCAGAATTCCCGCGCTGTCTACCTGGAAGACTACAAGGTTATCGTGAACTCCATAAAAACCGACGAGGTCTACAACCTGGAAGTCGACCCTGCAGAAAGAAACAACCTGGTTGACAGCAAGCACTATATCTACAGCGAAGGAATGAGAAAGATAAACGAGTTCGTGGAGAACACCAAGGACCCACTGGAAGAAAAAAGCAGGAGACCCCGACGGTTCAGCCGGGAAGACAGGGCCAGAATGAAAGCGCTGGGATACGTGAAATAAATGGCAAACATAATACAAATACGCAAAGCAGGACTGAAAGGAGATGCTCCTCCAGCGCGGCTTTTAATCCTGGAGTAAAAACATTGCCTGAAAAGCAAAACCCGGCGACTCCGGACAGAAGGTTTTTGAAAAAGAAAACCAGAATCCCGTTCAAGGTTTTACTGTCCGTAATAATATTCCTTCTGGCCTTGGAGCTGGTTCTGCAGGCGGCACACCTGTTCACCGGGATGATGACAAGGTCCGGTCAAGTTGAAGCCGGCGGCCCAGTTATTCTCTGTCTCGGCGATTCTCACACCTATGGTCTATACGTTCCGAAGGAAAAGTCATATCCCGCCCGGCTCCAAAGCCTTCTCCAAAAAGAGGGGACAGACGCGGAGGTGATAAACCGGGGAATTCCCGGACAGAACAGCTCGCAGCTTCGGCGCAGACTTCCGGAACTTATGCAACGCTATGAGCCGGACATAGTTATTGTTTTCATATCCGCAAATAACGACTGGAACAAATCAGCGACCCTGTGGAGCGATCTGCTGGACGGCGCAGTCGATTCCGGTCTGAAGTCCTCTTTCTTAAAGATAGGCTACAAGATATACGACGCCTTGCGTACGCCCAAGCTCGTAATGTACCTTGTTTATGAAAATATGAGTGCAAAAAAAGCCCGGGTCATGGACCGGGACGGCAGGATACATTTTCACAGGGGCAGACTGAAAGACCAGGATTGGGACACGAGCGAAAACATAGTTGATCGAGGTTTACGTGACCTGCTTGCTGTCATCGACACCATACGTGAGCATGGCGCCCAACCCCTGCTTTTAAACTATCCCGCTCAGCCGGCAAAGCCCAGGGAAATGGAGAATTACGTTATTAA
>CAYQTK010000221.1:0-7033 GCA_964420375.1 uncultured bacterium | reverse complement strand
AACACGGCAAAAAAGAAGAGTCAAATCCGGAACCCCCTTCTATGTCGCAGGCCCATGCGTCAGTGTGAGCTTGACAGGACACTACTGTTTTGTCAATCAAATTTCATGGCATAAGAAATAGCAGTGCGAGCGGCTTTAGCCGCGATTTCCGCCGTCTTACTTATCCCTTTTTTTCCTGTGACAAGCAACTGGCTGGAAGGGGGCGGCTCGGCAAGTCAAGCAAAAAAGGCAAAGCATAAAAAAAAGCCCCCGCAGCTCTACGGGGACCATTGAAAAGACGGTTATAATATTCAGTCGCCCGAGACGCGGAAGTTTTTACTCATGAGGTCTTTTTCCCGGCAGCAATTACCGACCTCGACGGTGTACTCGATTTCCTCGACCACCCACTGTTTACGTTCTGCCGAGTAATAGGCCAGGTCGGTTACGGGTATCTCTATCCCCACCCTCTGCATCATCCCCGGCGGCAGGGTGACCTTTTTAAAGGCCTTCAGCTCGCGCACCGGCCGGTCCACTGCGGAGCCCTTATATCCCACGTACACCTGGACGACTTCCGTGCCCTCCCGGTCGCCGGTGTTGGCTACGTCCACGGAGGCCTTGATCCTGCCCGACTTTCCCGCTGTCTTCTTATCAAGCCGCAGGCCGGAGAGCTTGAAGGTGGTATATGACAGGCCGAACCCGAAGGGGAACTCGGGCTCGAGTCCTTTCCTGTCAAAGTAGCGATAGCCGTGATAGTAGTCCACTTCAACGCGCTTGGCTGTGTTGTCGAACTCGAAGAGCTGGTCCTTTGACTTGGGGAACACCGCGGGCAGCTTTCCCGACGGGTTCACATCACCAAAGAGCACCTCCGCGATCGCGTTCCCTCCTTCCATGCCCGGATACCAGGCCATGAGTATGCCCTCAACCTCGTCCTTCCAGGCGGACACGGTGATGGCGCTGCCGCCCTCCAGTACTACCGCGCACCGGTCGCTCGCGTCCGCGCATGCCTTGATGATCTTCTCCTCCTTGGCATCAAGGCTGAGCCTCTCCCGGTCATTACCCTCGCCCTCGTCCTTGTAGGTAAGGCCGCTGACTACTATGACCGCGTCAACTTTTCCCGCGGTCTTCTTGAGCCTGGCCATGTCGTCGCCGGACTCGTAAAAGACGCGGACATTCGACCCGGCGCGGTTTTTGATGCCTTCCAGCGGAGTCACCGCGTAGGGAGGGGTGACCCAACTGCTGCCGCGGTCGCCGAGGTTCTCCTTTTTGGCCATCTTGCCGACCACTGCTATGGAGCGGACTTTTTTATCAAGGGGGAGCGCGCGGTTGTCGTTCTTCAAGAGCACCATGCCTTTGCAGGCGGCCTCGCGGGCAAGCGCGGCGTGGTCAGCGGACGCTATCTTGTTTTTGTCGTATCCTTTCGAGCCGACCTCGAACTTGAACTTCTGCCGGAGTATGCGGGACACTGCTTCGTTGATATGCTTTTCGGGGACCTTGCCGTCCTTGACGGCTTTTTTGAGCTTCCAGTCGTAGTACTCGGGCCGGGGCATCTCCACGTCGAGGCCGCCGTTGGCCGCTTCCACTTCGTCCTCCACCGCGTTCACCCAGTCGGAGATCACGAACCCCTGAAAGCCCCAGTCGCCTTTGAGGATATCGCGCAGCAGGTGCTCGTTGTGGGCGCACAGCTCTCCGTTCACGTCGTTATAAGCGCTCATCACGGACGCTGCGTCCACGTCGGAGCAGGCCTTGAAGTGGGGAAGGTATATCTCGCGGAGGGTCCTCTCGTCAATGACCGCGTTTACGAACATTCGCGACTCGTCAATGTTGTTGACCGCGTAGTGCTTGGGACATGCCATGACGTGCTTCTGGGTCCCTTCCACGTGTGCCGCTCCCATGACGCCGAGGTGACAGGGGTCTTCGCCGTATGTCTCCTGTGCCCTTCCCCAACTGGGATGGCGCAGGACGTTTATGCAGGGCGCGAGCAGCATGTTGGCGTCCAATGCCCGGCACTCGTATCCCATGACCGAGCCTATCCTGTCCTCCAGCTCCGGGTCCCAGGAGGCCCCCCTGCACATGGACACCGGGAAGCAGGTGGTCTTGTGAAGCAGACCCACTCCGCGCGGGCCGTCCAGGCACTTCAATGCGGGTATGGAAAGCCTCTTGTTGGGAGGAGTATATCCCGTATAACGGACGCTCTCCGGAGATAGAGCCTGGATAATGTCTCGCAGCACGTCGCCGGACATCTGTTCTATCTTTTCGTCAAGGGTCATTTGAGCTAAAGTTTCTTCTACCTTCCGCTCGATCTCGTCCCGGCCCAGGCCGGAGATGGCGGAGAACAAACGTCGCGGCAAAGCCATTAAAACGGCTCCGCCGGCGGCAGTCTTTATAAATCCTCTCCTTTTCATGGTCCCCTCCTTTAGAGTATGTACCGAACAAGATTCAGCTCTTGTTCAAGGACAGACATTTTACACGATCCGGTTTGCTTTTTCCAGCATTAAATAGAGTCCGTTGCGAAACGGAGGTTTAATTTACTTTTGCGGCGCTGTTTTTGGGCGGAAGTTCAGACAAAACTCTCTTCATCGCGGTATCAGCCTCTCGCACAAAAGAAAAGCTTTTTGTAAGTTACAAAAACAATTGTGAATAAGCACTGGTGTCTTGTCAAAGCTCACACTGACGCATAGTGTGCGAGCGACGTTTAGTCTCGACTAAAGTCGCCCGCACGAAGAAGCTCTCTCTTGTAAGCGACGAAAAACGCTTGAGAGAGCACTTGTGCTTTGTCACTCGAAAAAAGGGGAACGGATCCAATGCAGATCGCGGTTAAAGCCGCTCGCACGATTATTTTCTGTTCTCCAAAAAGCTATTTTCTACTCCCCAAAAAGGTTTTGACAAGACGCTATTAAAACCAGACAGCCGCCGCTCGCGATAATGCCTCTCATCTTCACCGGCGAAACTCCATAGCGGTGGCCTCCCCAGAAAGTGCTCGCGGTCATTGGCGCCCAAGAGACCGACAGCCCCAGCGAGGACCGGCTTGGAGGAGAACACAAATATGGAGAGCGTCAGCAGTAGAATGCCGATTATACCCGTCAGGGACAGTCCCAAGGTCAAGCAGAAAGAGATGCCGTTTTTTCATCCCGGTATCCTTTCTTTCATGCTACCCGTGTTGCGCTTGATTGTTTTCCGCAATTTCCAGTTCGTAAACTTCCACCGGCGCCTGGAATCCCTTTAGCTCCTTTTCTCCCAGGTAATCGGCATTGAACTTATTTTTCAGCAGGGAGTGAGTTCTACTGGAGATCATGACTTTGCCGGGCGTGCACGCGCCTTCCAGCCGCTGGGCAAGGTTAACGTCGCTTCCCAGTGCGGTGTACTCTTTTCTTAAGTCGGAGCCGAAGAAGCCTACACTCACACATCCGGTGTTGACGCCTATCCTTATCATAAGCTCGGGCAAATCCGATTGTTTCCACTTTTTATTCAACTCGATCATCCTGGCCTGCATCTCGAGTGCGGCCTCCACCGCTTTTTTGGCAGACTCCTCGGGGGGAAGATGGACGGGCACGCCCCACAGGGCCATGAGCCCGTCTCCCATGAACTTGTCTATGGCGCCCTGATGTTTGAACACGATTTCGGTCATGGCCCCGAAGTACTCGAGGAGCATGTTGTGGGTTACATCGGGCGGCAACCTGTCGGTGATGCTTGCAAAGCCGCGGATGTCGGAAAAGAGTATGGTGATTTCCCTGCGCTCGCCCTGGAGGTTGATGATGTCGGGGTTGGCCAGAAGTTCGTCCAACAGGGGCGGGGGAAGGATATTTCCGAAATGTTTTTTCAGAAAGCGGGCTTCGTACCTTTCCCGGCTGTAACGGAACACGGTTACGGCGATGAAGGCTGTGAGAAAGGAAATCTCGGGCATGACCAGGGGCACGTACCTTTGCATCCAGTGGAGGGCAGCCACGCTATAGGCCACGTATGCCGCCATAATCGCCACTCCGACAATCGCGCCGGGAACGGGCCTTCCCCAGAGTCCGAGCAGCACGGCGAACAATGCCATGAGGAGGGCGTAGCCTATGGCAGCGGCTTTGCCCGACCTGGTGAGGAACTTCTTGGAGACCAGGGTGTTTATGAGGTTGGCATGTAGTCCGACCATGGGATAGGCTTTCTCGAAGGGCTGAGGACGCATGTCTCCTCCGCCGGTGTAGAGGACCCCTACCAGGCAGATAGAGTCTTTGATGTCCTTTTTAAGTTGAGCCATTACTGCAGGCGGCGGCGAAGGATCGAGTATCCACCGCGCGGAGATGGTGTTAAAGGAGTCGTACCATTTTCCTGCCCAGCTTACGGTTAGATAGCCGTCATTGTCGAGGGGCATCCGGAGCGCGGATTTGTCGGAAGAGCCTTCGGGCAGGATGAGCTCATTGCCGTCCCGGGACATGCCCTCGAGCTCGCATCCCCGGGCTTTGGCATAAGCGGCCAGGGAAAGGGCGGGAAGATATCTCTCTCCTGCGCCTATGATAGGGGGGACCCTTCTGAACACTCCGTCCCGGTCGGGAGTTGCGGTGATGTGTCCCAGCCCGGCTGCTGCTTCGGTTATGCCGGGCAGGGGGATTTTGCTTTTTACTGCAGCCGGAGCAGGCAAGCTCTCCTGCCCGCTTTTCACTCTTATCAGATACGGCTCGATGGCCTGCAAGGCATGGGGTGGCAGCTTCTGCTTTACCGCCGCGGATGCGGGTTTGATGGCAAAGCCCGCGGGCATAATGACGTTGCCGGCCTCTTTGACCGCGTTGGCGAGCTGTTGGTCCTCTGCCGGCTTCGCGCCGGGGTCGGCGATCAATATATCGTACACAATGTACTCCGCGCCCAGCTTGTTGAGCTTTCTTATCATGCGGGCATGGAGCTTTCGGGGCCATGGCCAGGCCCCGTAGCTTTCCACGCTGGAGTCGTCTATTCCAATGATGGTGATGTTTTTATTCGCGGGCAAAGGACCGAGATGCCTTGTTCTTATGTCCATGCTTTTGAGTTCCAGGTTTTGCAGAAAGCTCGAATTGGCCAGAATTAAAATGATAACCAACAGCGGTCCCACAAGCCCGATAAGACATACAAGGATCATGTCTCTTCTGCTTTTTTTCTCATACCCGGAAAGAGGCTTCATGGATATACCGCCACTTCATGCTTTAGCGTCCGTATTTGTTGCCGGTCAAAGTACGGAAACAACGCCGGCAGAGTCCGGCATCAGTGCTTGTGCTCAAATACAATGTTCCTGCCCACTATTCCCTTGCCGACAATCTTCGTAGACCTGACTCGCTCGGTTCCGTCCGCGGAGGGGACTTTAAGCTGCGGCCCTTCGGTAACTCCTCCTATGTTCCTTTCCCGGAACCCCGCGGTGCCGGTAATATCAATGGGCTTGTCCGAGTCGGCAACTCCCCTTTGTCTGAATATGTCGTCGAACTCCTTGGTGAGCTCGTGTTTGAGCTTGTCATCGTCTTTCCCTTTGCCGGCCTTTTCCAGCCGGGCAAGAAGCTTGTCCATCTCTTTAATAGGCTCGACCGAGGCTATGAAGTACAGGGACTCGCGGCCGGTGACGTCGTCCAGGTAGTACCAGTCATTGCCGGGGGGTATGGCGTAGTCCTTTCCTTTCTTTGCGGGGTTGGTCAAAGCGATCTCGGGAACAGGGAACAATATGCCGGCTTCGCCTGACGAACCATATTGCAGAATGTAAACATAACATTCCCGGTCAGCCTTGAACAGGACCTTGATAAGGTCGCCGCTATGGAGCACAGTGCCCGGCTGTATGCTGATCATCTGCTTGGCGCCTCCGCTGTCCGTACCGGCCACAAAGCTCAACCTGACCTCGAGCTCTTCCCTGCTCTCAGGGAAAGCTCTTTCTTTTTCACCTTCCTGCGCGGCAGGCTTTAACAGACCGGCAACTTCTTTCTTTGATACACCGGCTTTGCTCGAAGCGACGACCGCGCCGTCCTCTGTCGACCGTGCCCGGGCGGTTATCTCAACCTGCTCGGCTTTAACGGAGATGTCTCCCGTCACTATCCAGTCGGCTTTCGTCGCCTTTCCCGCCTTTTTCACGGCAGGGGGGTCGGCCATGTCCGCGGGATTCAGTCCCAGCTCGGCAAGGACGCGGTTTAGAACCCCCGGGGAGATAACCTTCACTTTGCCGGTCTTTGCAAGCTCGTGGCTGAGAGACTCCGCCCAAGCCGAGCATATGAGAAGCTCTTTACCTGAAGATACCCGGAAAGCAGCAACCGCCACGCGGGGCTTAACGGTTTGGGAAGCCGACCCTGCCAGGTCTTCCGCCATGGAAGAGAGGGCCACGTGCCTGGAGACCGGGGTCATGGAAGAGCCGGTTTTGGCATGGGGACCGGCAAGCAGGAAAAAGGCCGCAAAAATGGAGCCAATTAATACCGCCGACTTGCAAGTATGTCTTATAGCTTTCATCTCTTACTCCTTTTTCGTGGCTGCAGCACCGTTTGAATCATGGTTTCATATGTCTGCTTTTCGTAAATTCGGCATCCGGTAGATACAATCCGGTTCAGGTTGTCAGATTCTGTTATTATACTCGATATATTTTTCCAGATCGACTTCTACTTCCTTTTTTTCCGTTCTCCTTGCTGCATGCACGGACATGACAACAGCTCAAGCAGAACCCCTGCTTTAGGCTGCAAAGCCCGGAGTAGCTGCCCCGGTCTTGCAAACGACTTTGAAATAGCAGTGGGGCGGTCCCCTGTTTCTATCCTTGTCGGGGGCTTTGCTTTTTCGCTCCTTTGCATGTGGTTTTTTCTGCTCTTTTCGAAAAGAAGGTTCATCGTAGTAAGCCTGTCCCTCCTGGAGGATGAAGCCCTTCTTATCTTTTTTAAGCAGGGATCCTTGTTTTGAAATCTTTTCCCAGGGCTTGTAGTGTCTTGTCAAGCTCACTCTGACGCATAGTGTGCGAGCGACTTCAGTCGCGACTGAAGTCGCTTGCACAAAAAAACATCTATCTTGTAAGCGACAAAAAACGCTTGGCAGGGCACTAGTGCTTTGACCGCGTCTTTGTGTCGGGTCGCAGGTCAAATCTGGC
>CAYQTK010000220.1:0-7222 GCA_964420375.1 uncultured bacterium | reverse complement strand
GTTTTTCAAGCGGGTCAGGAACGAAGAAGGCGGGCAAAGCAGGCTGGACGACATCCTTGACGGCGAAACCAGGATAGCCATCGCCAATTACGACCTGATCGAAGTGGTACGAAGCACGAACCGCGACTTTGATATTCCCGAGGGCATGTCCAAGATGGAGGAGATAGTGACGGAACCTCCTTCTATCGAGCACGGCCGGACAACGATAATGAGTAATATTCAGGGTGAAGCGAGTACACAGGCCGAGAAGTACGGGATCAAACTTGTTGACCTTCAAATAAAGAGGATCAATTACATCTCCAGTGTCCGGAAGAAGGTTCACGAACGGATGATCTCGGAGCGCAAAATGATAGCCGAGAAGTACCGCTCCGAAGGCCACGCAAAGGCCGAGAAGATTCTCGGCGAGATGCATAGAGAGCTTAGCCGGATAGAGTCCGAAGGCGTCCGCGAATCCCAGAAGCTACGCGGTGAAGCTGACGCAGAAGCGACTAAAATCTACGCCGAGGCCTATAACCAGTCGCCGGAGTTTTACGCCTTCTGGAAAACCATGGAGACCTATGAAAAGACCATGGACAGCAAGACATGGGTGGTGCTGACAACCGACGGAGAGTTCTTCAAGTACATGAAAGCCCTGGAGTAGGCCCAAGTGTCTTGTCATGATTAAAATGACGCATACCGTGCGAGCGGCTGATACCGCGACTTCCGTCGCTCGCACTAAAATCATTCTTCTTCTGAGCCGACGGAAAACGCTTGACAGAGCACCAGTGTTTTGTCAAAAGCTTTTCCTGGAATAAGAGAGGAGCGTGTGAGCGGCTTTAGCCGTGATTTTAGTCGTCCCCCATCAGCCTTTTATCGAGTGAGAAAACACCGGCGAGCCGGCAACGGTATCTCTGAAGTTGACGTGAGAGGTCTTTTTTATGACTGAAGATAAGTACGTGCTTGCCGTGGACCACGGCACTTCGGGGGTAAAGACCGCGCTCATGAGCATAACCGGCCGGCTCGTAGACTTCGAGAATGAAAAGGTAGAGACTTTTTTTATTCCGCCGGGCGGCGCGGAGCAGGACCCGGAACAGTGGTGGAACGGCCTGGTCAAGACCTGCCGGCGGCTGGTAGACAAGGCGCTGGTGCCTGCTGGGGACATTGTGGCGATATGCTGCTCGTCCACTTTCTCCTCCACCGTGGCGGTAAACAAGGACGGCAATCATCTCGACAACTCGCTCATCTGGATGGACTCTCGCGGCGCACCGCACGTAAAGCGGCTGGTCAAGGGTTTCCCCAGCGTCGAGGGGTACGGTCTTTTCAAGGTCATGGAGTGGATTCGAAAGACCGGTGGCGGTCCCCAACTGTCCGGCAAGGACGACATAGCCCACGTTCTCTACTGGAAACACGACAAGCCCGAGGTATATGAAAACACCTTCAAGTTCCTCTCCAGCAAGGACTACCTCAACCTGCGGCTTACCGGAGAGATAAAAGCGAGCTTCGATTCCATGCCCCTGTTCTGGGCCACCGATATCCGTGACGTCAAGAACATGCGCTATGACCTGCGGTTGGTCTCCAGGATGGGACTGGACATCGAGAAGCTGCCCCACATGCAGCAGTCCACGGACGTGCTCGGCGAGCTTCTGCCGGAGGTCGCCGCTGCCATGGGACTTCCGCCGGGAGTCAAAGTGGTCACCGGCTCTCCGGACCACCAGTCGGCATGCATCGGCTCCGGAGCGGTCCGCGACTTTGAAGCACACGTCTATATCGGCACGTCCTCCTGGATACAGTGCATTGTGCCGTTCAAAAAAACCGACATGTTCCACTCCATAGCATCACTGCCCACATCAATCCCCGGCAAGTACTACTCGGCGAACGAGCAGGACATCGCCGGGGGGGCGCTGTCATTCCTTTTGGACAGGATATTGTTCCCGGACAACGAGCTGCGGCCGGGCAGACCTCCGGAGGGGGCGTATGAAAAGCTCGACCGGGTCGCCGGGTCGTCTCCGCCGGGCAGCAACAAGGTGTTGTTTACACCGTGGCTCAACGGCGAGCGTACTCCGGTGGACGACACCACTGTGCGCGGGGGTCTCCACAATCTTTCGGTGTCCACCTCGAACGCGGACATCGTCCGCTCGGTGCTCGAGGGGGTGGCATTGAACGGACGCTGGGCTCTGAAGTACATTGAAAGGTTCGTGGGCAGGAAGCTGGACCCCCTGAACATGGTGGGCGGCGGCGCGGTGTCCGACCTGTGGTGCAGGATATACGCGGACGTCACCGGCCGCACGGTGCGCAAGCTCAAGCATCCCATGCAGGCCAACGCCCGCGGAGCCGCGTTCATCGCCGCGGTAGGGCTTGGCTACATGAGCTTCGATCGAATCCCCGGCCTGGTCGAGTATGAAAAGACCTTCGAGCCGGACACGCGGAACCGCCGGCTCTACAACGAGCTGTTCCGCGAGTTCGTCCATATCTACAAGACAAACAAGGCGATGTACAAAAGACTCAACCGTCTGAGTTGAACCTCTTGCGGTCCTTTGCCCGGCGAGCAGCGGCCATGGTGGCTGTTGTCTCTACTCCTCGATGTCGGGCCAGATTACCACGAAGCGCTTGTTGCCCCTGCCTTCGCTGGCGGTGATCACGTCCTCGCGGTCTTTCAAAGCAAGGTGGACGAGTCGGCGGTCGGAGCTTGACATGGCCTCCAGAGCCCGGGCGCTGCCGGTCTGGGCAACGTAGTCAGCGGTCTGGTGGGCCAGCTTCTCGAGCTTGTCCCGCTGCCTGCGCCGGTAGCCCTCGGCGTCGACGTGCACGGTAATCTTCTTTCTGAGCTGGTGGCTTACGATCTTGGAGAGAACGTGCTGGAAAGCCTCGATGGTCTGTCCTCTCCTGCCGATCAGGCGGCCGCTGGGGTCGCCTTTGATCTCGACCCACACCGAGTCGTTCTCCACCGTGCCGGTAACCCGGGGAGAAGGCACCCGCGGAAAAAACCGGAGTATGTCTCGGGCCATTGCGGCAGACCTCTGGGCAATCTCATCGAGGTCGGGTACACTGGCAGAGTCCTCCATATCCGTCCGGGAGCTTTCCTCGGGTTCCAGCTCGTCGGTCGTTTCCTTGATCTCCTCCTGCCCCTGGTTGTCACTGTCTTCTTCGATCATGACTTCTTCCTTTTATAGCCGGATCAGTCGGGCTGCCGGTTTACGTAAATCTGCTGTCCTATCCCCACGATATTCTGAACGGTCCAATAAATCAAGAGGCCCGCGGGGAAATTGCGCAGGATGAAAGTAAAGACTATGGGCATGGCAAGGAACAGCTTGGCCTGCGTCGAGTCCATCTGGGTGGGGGTCATCTTCTGGGTGATAAGCTGGGTTGCTCCCATTGCCACCGGCCAGATGTAGAGCGGGTCGCGGCTGGAAAGGTCAATGATCCACCACATGAAAGGAGCGTGCCGGAGCTCGATGGATATGAGCAGGGCCTTGTAGATGGCGAAGAACACCGGGAACTGGAGAAGCATGGGCAGGCATCCCATGGCGGGGTTTATCTTGTGCCTCTTCCAAAGGGACTGGATTTCTTCCTGCTGCTTCATCTTGTCGTCTTTGAACTCTTCCCGGATTTTCTTTATCTCCGGCTGGAGCTTCTGCATCTGCTTCATGGACTTCTGGCTCTTGCGGGTCAGTGGGAAAAGGGCCATCCGAATAATGATGGTCAAGATGATGATGGCGACCCCGTAATTGGGGATCACTGTATGCAGGTAATACAGCGCGGTTATCAGAGGCTTGACCAGCACTCCCAAGATGCCGTAGTCAATGGACTCCACCAGGCTGTTCTCCACCGGTCTCAGAATGCGCTCGTTCTTGGGGCCCATGAACACGCGCACGTTGGAGATGATGCCTTCTTGAAGTTGCTCCGGACCGGCCTGGACCCTTGCCCAACCGGTCAGTGTCCTGGTCTCGTCCTTCTCCTTCTCCTCGTCGCCGGTATATTTTACCTGGTAGGAAAACTCATTTTTGGACAGGATGCTGATAAGGAAATAGTCTGAGGTAAAGCCGCCCCACTTCAGGTTCTCGACCACTATTGATCCTTCATCCACCACGTCATCGGGGTCGATCTTTTCCAGGTGAGCAGCATAGGCAATGGGACCGTTAAAGTTCCAGCGGGGAACCCCTTTCTTCAGGTTCGGGTCGTGCTTGTATAAAAGCGAGATGTCTGCACGCGCCCGATTGGGTCTTTCTCCTTCTATGGTATAGGTGAGGCCCACTTCATAGGAGTCGCGCGAGAAGCTGTAAATCTTGCGGACCACCCTGCCGTCGTCCAGCACCGTCTTAAATGAAACCCTGCCCGAAGGATTTTCAGGAGTAAGCTCCAACGGGGACGACTCGATCTCCCATACTTCCCACGGGCCTACTTCGACCTTGTTGTCCAGGGAGAGCTGGCCGTTCAGGGTGTAGTAATAAGGGGCCTTGCTCTGTTCGATCAGGTCCACCCTCGAGGTGTCGCAGGGAGGATCGGTGTCTACGGGCGGCCAGGCAACATTGACCTGGACCGGAAAGCATTTCTCCTCTTTATAATCCTGAAGGTACCAGTGCTTGGGAACAGCCCCCACGTTGCTGAACTCGACCTCGAAGACCGCGCTGGTTACAGTTGTCGTCTTCTCGTGATCCTCGATCCATGCCTTATGCCGGTCAGGAGCCTGCTTGACGGTCTCTCCCCCAGGGGACGCATCCACCGGCTCGGGCGAAGGAACAGTGGGAGGGGGCTTCTCCGCCGTGCCGCCGGGTGCCCGGCTTACGGTGGAGCCGGGCTTGGTCTTTCTCCCTTTGTCCGCGGGCTGGAACTGTTCTCCAAAAAGGGTGAACCACAGCATAACGACAGCTACGGTCAGGATCATGAATATGATTAAATTCTTCTCTTCCATTGTTACCAGCTTGTAAAGGAGTTATAAGATTTGTACCCCGCCGGCCACTGCTGAAACCAACTCCCGAGAAAGCAACCTCGTCTCAGCACTTATGAATCGAAGGGCTAAGGCACAGGATCGTATCCTCCCGGGTAGAAAGGATGACACTTCAAAAGACGTTTTACGGTAAGCCAGGTCCCCTTAAAAAAGCCGTGGCGCGCGTATGCCTCCATGGCGTACTCCGAGCATGTAGGAGTAAACCGGCAGACCGGCGGCAAAAGCGGGGAGAAGACCTTTTTGTAACACTTCAAAAACACTATCGCCACTTTGCTCATTCGTTTCTGTCCCCGCTTGCCGGGTTGCTTCCCTTGAAAACGCCTATACCCGCTTCCCGCCGTATCCGGCCCGTCGCTTTTTTTACCAGCACCTCGAACTGCCGGCGGGCTTCGTAATGGCTTATCTCTCCCGCTCCCTTCCGGGCAAGAAACATAAGGTCCAGACCTTCACAACAAGGAGGGTCTTCGTCCATTCCCGCGGCTTCCCGGATGCAATACTGCTGTTGCCGAAAATATTCACGCACCCGGCGCTTTATGCGGTTGCGGACATGGGCCTTGCCAACCTTCCTGCTTACCGTTATGCCCAGACGTAAAACGCCGCTCCGGTTAGTTTTATAAAACAGGGTGAAGTGAGAGGATGATACTCGTCTGCCTTCCTTTATTACCCGGCGATACTCATCGCTCTTATGCAGCCGGCACGTGCCAGGGAAACCGAAGCGGGCCATGCTCCGCTACTTTCGGGCGTTGGGAACCTGCACCGATACCCTTGCACGTCCTTTCCGGCGACGCCTGTTCAATACCTTTCTTCCGCCCTTCGTAGCCATCCGGGCACGGAAGCCGTGCGTACGGAGCCTCCGCGTGTTATGTGGTTGATACGTTCGTTTCATCTTGAACTCTCCGGATAAAAACCTATAGAACTATTAATATTTAGCACAACTTGCCGGACGGTTCAAGCTTTGAAGCATTCCCGGGCCTGTAAATAAACGCATGGAAGTTATTAAAGGAACGGTTGCACAACCGCTTTCAAATTGCCTTTGTCCAGGGTTTTTACCTTACCGGAATATGATGGCAGGAGGCGTAATGTCCGCTTCCGTGGGCCTTGAACTCGGGGGGCGTGGTCCGGCAGAGATCGGTGGCATAGGGGCAGCGGGGATGGAAGGCGCATCCCGGCGGGGGATTCACCGGGCTGGGCACGTCTCCTTCCAGGATGATCCGCCGCCGTTTCTCGCGGGGATCAGGCACCGGGACCGCGGAGAGGAGGGCAATGGTATAGGGATGCAGGGGGTTCCTGTAAACAGTGGCAGTATCGGTAAGCTCGACGATCTTGCCGAGGTACATGACAGCCACCCGGTCGGCGACATGCTCCACCACCCGCAAATCATGCGAGATAAAAAGATACGTCAGGTGTCGGCTCTCCTGGAGGTTCATGAGCAGGTTGAGTATCTGCGCCTGGATGCTCACGTCCAGCGCGGAGACCGGCTCGTCGCACACGATAAAGGAAGGCTCCACCGCCAGCGCCCGGGCCACGCCTATCCTTTGCCGCTGACCTCCGGAGAACTCGTGGGGATACCGGGAATAGGCTTCCGGCTGAAGCCCGACCTCTTTGAGCAGGGACATCACACGCCCGCGGCGGTCACGCCGGTTACAGATGCGGTGGATGGCCAGGGCCTCCCCCACGATCGAGCCCACGGTCATGCGGGGGTTCAAAGACGAGTAGGGGTCTTGGAAAATGATCTGCATCTCTTTGCGGAGTGCGCGTAGCGAATCTCCGGAAAGGGATGAGATGTCCCTGCCTTGAAACCATATCTGTCCGCGGGTGGGGTCGAGAAGCCGCAGAACGGTCCGTCCCAGGGTGCTCTTCCCGCAGCCGGACTCGCCGACCAGACCCAGGGTCTCCCCCGCCTCAATGTAAAGGTCCACCTCGTCGACAGCCTTTAAAACCTGTTGGGTCCGTCCCAGAAGACCGCCCCGCAAAGGAAAGTACTTGCAAAGTCCGCGGACCCCTACAATCGGGCTGCCGGTTGGCTTGGCTGTAAGCTCCATGGTCATATTAAAATTCCCATGGTCCCCGGAGTCAAATCCTGTTATCACGCTTCCAATGAAATGCGATGTGCCACGGTTTCCAGGTCACGGTTTCATGGTATCTTGAAATTATCTCTCTCTTTGTTGCCTGCTGGATTTAGACTATAGTTTTTTCGGATCAACTCTAAAAAACGGGGAACTTGTTTGACGGCGTTATTATTTAGTTCCTGCGAAACTCCGTTTTAGGAGTGCGCCTGCCTGTGCCGGACACGCCTGC
>CAYQTK010000219.1:0-7247 GCA_964420375.1 uncultured bacterium | reverse complement strand
GCCGCCGATCACCACCTCTTGCGCGCATAAGCTCTCCAGCAACGACAGCCCCTCCTCAACCGTAACGTCCAACCCGCTCCAGGCACATTCCAGCTCACGGCGCAAAAGGTACGCAAGCATCACCACAAAAACATGCGCCCGCGTGCGGGCAGCCTTGCGCACGAAAACCGGCCGGACCTCCAGGTGCCCGGTCTTAATGGTCCGGAAGGCGCGCTCGACCAACGCCAGGTCCTTGTACCGCGAATGAATGGTATCGGCGCCGGCAAGATCGGCAGACACGTCCGTCTTGAGCGCGTAACAACCGTCAAGCCGCGCCGCCCGCTCCAGTGCTGCTTCATCCCTTTCTATGCCGATCTCCCGGCCGTCAACCTCGATCAAAACCCAGTCAGCAATCCGCAGCTTTTCAGCATAAGCGCGAACATGCCGCACCGCCACTTCAACACTCGCGCCCGGATGAGCGGCGAGGTCCTCGTTCTTCTTGCGGCAAAGCTCGCAAAGGCTCCGGAACTTGTCCTCCCGGCTTGCTGCGATCTCCGCGGCACGATCCGGGTTGCGGCGAAGGACGTAGCGCACGCCGTCAACAACAACTTCGCAAAGCTTGTCCTCGAACATCTCAAGCTGGACCACGCCCTCCTTGATCAAGGACTCGATCTCCGGCTTGGTGATCGCAGTGACGTAATGGAAACCCTCGGCGCCAAGCTCCGCCACCTGCGCGCTCTTCAGCATGCCCCGGTCGCCAACGAAGACCACGTCCGAGGCGCCGAAGCGGTCTGCCACCTTGCGCACCTGGCTCCACACCGTCTTCGGGTCCGAGGTGTTGCCCTCGAAAACCTCGACCGAAACCGGGCAACCTTCCGAGTCAGTCAAAAGACCGACCACGATCTGGAGCTTGCCCCGCTTGCCGTCCCGGTTGTAGCCGTAAGCCGCGTACTCGTTCTCCGTGCCCTCCAAATAGCTGCTGGTAACGTCGTAAAGGAAAAGCTGCGGCCCGGCATCGCCGCTCGCGCGCTTTTTGAAAAGCGAGTCTTCGATCTTCGAGCGGCGCTCGTCAAGCCAGTCAAGAGACTCGTAGAGGCTCTCCTCGTTGAAGCTGTCCAGGCCGAGCACCTCGCAGGCAGTGTGCTCCTGGGCAAGACGGACAGCGGACAATCGCGAGCCCTGGTTGATGAGCCTGGCGAAAACCTGCCACAAAACCCGACGGCCCTCCTGCGAGTTGCCAAGAGCGGAAGCAAGGCCGGTCTTCTGCGCAAGACGCCACAACGCCCACACCGCGCCCACCGAGCGGTCCTGCTTTATCTCGATCCCGGCGTCGGCCGCTTCTTTGAGCTGCGCCAGGTCGTTTTTATGCTTCAGCGCCAATTCGATGGCTGCGATGTCCTTGGGGGCGTAGTTGGTCAGGTTGAGAAGCGTCCGGTGCTTGACCTTCGACCTCGCCTCGCCCGGCACCCGGTAAGATTCCCGGAGCAGCACCTGCTGCTTGTAGACCTTGTTCCCGCGCCGGTTATTGATTCGTTCCACGTACATTGGCTACCGATAGTACCACACTTCACGTTGTTTGTCAAGACAGAAAACGAAAAAAACTTCTGATTACTGGCTACCATACCAGCAAAAAACACTATTTTCTGTTTTATTTCAACAGGTTGTCTCAGATCAAGGGAGGGAACATCCGCTGAAAACGAAAGCAAGCTTTCCTGTCTGCGTGCCTGTCTGCCCTGTCTGCGTGTCCGCACAGGCAGGCGCACTCCTGAAACGGAGTTTCGCAACGGGCGCTATCTATTTTTGGGCGGATGGGAAATCCAGCTAAGAAGACCCCGGCGGGAACCGGGGCCTTCTTAGCCGATTTCTTTGCAGCTAGACTTCTTCGACGGTGATGGCTTCCTGGGGGCAGGATTCCACGCAGCTCATGCACCCTTCGCACTCGTCCATGTTCACGGGCTCGGAGGTGTTATCGTCTTGCATCTCGAACACCTCGAAGGGGCAGATGTCCACGCAGCTTTCACAACCGTCACACTTTTTTTTGTCTACCGTTACTTTCCACATCTTTTCTCTCCTTTTGTTATTTCTGCTTGGACAATGCGTCCTTGTTAATCGGCTCCGGCGACTTCACGCCAACAACTGACCTCGATATTTGAAAGGAAGCTGAAAAAGGCCGGGACTGATTGCGCCGGAAATTCTCTCACGCCCCGCAAGCTAAACCCGCTCTCGCAGGTTCCGGCTCGTCCTTCATGGTCCTTTTTCCTTCCTTTAGGCCTCGGCTTCCTCCCTGACACCGGCGACCATTTTGTAAAGCACGGTGATGATAAGCGCTCCCAGCGCGAAAACGGCGGCGGATATTCCCAACTCGACCAGGGTGGGAGTATACTCCCGCACGTAGTTCAATGGATTGGGTATGAACCCGCCTACGATCAGCCCGAGTCCCTTGTCTATCCAGCAGGCCACGAAAATGCCTATGCATCCCAGGACCAGGAGCTTGTTGTTGTTCCTGACCTGGGGAAAGAGCATCAGAAGTATGGAGCCCACGCCGATGATCACCGAGGCCCACATAAAGGGCACCAGCCAGTTCCTCTCGCCGTGCAGGCCGAAAATATAACTCAGCGAGTGCATATGTCCGGGTATGTTGCTGTAGAAGGCGGTGAAGAACTCGAGACCGAGGAAGAACATGTTGGCTATCATGGCATAGGTCACGATTTCGGCTATCTTTCGAAGCGGCTTGTCCCCTGCCGTCCAGTTGGTCACCCGGGTTAAGACCAGATAGAGAATGATGAGCAGAGCGGGCCCGGCTGCGAACGCAGAGGCCAGGAATCGCGCCGCCATGATGGCGGTAAGCCACAGGTGCCTGCCGGGCAGACCGGCGTACAGGAACGCGGTTACCGTGTGGATCAGCGGCGCCCAGGCGATGGACAGGTAGATGAGGGGCTTTAAGAACCAGTAGGGGGGCGGCAGGCCCTTCTTTTCCGCGGCCACCATGGGGAAAGCTATCACCACGTTGAGCCCCAGATAAACAGAGAGAACCAGCATGTCCCAGAACATGATGGAGTTGGGGGTGGGATGGAGTATGACGTTCATGACCCGCTCGGGTTTTCCCATGTCCACGAAGATGAAGGTCATGCACATGATGACCGATCCCACTGCCAGGAACTCACCGAGTATGGTTATCTTGGAAAATGCCTTGTAGTCGTGCAGGTAGTAAGGCAGGACCACCATGAGACCGGAAGCGGCGACGCCCACCAGAAAGGTGAACTGGGCGATGTAAAATCCCCAGGAGACGTCGCGGGACATGCCGGTGACACCCAGTCCCGCCTGGAGCTGGTACAGGTAGAGGACAAACCCCACACCCATAACCAATAGCAGGAATATCACCCATGCATAATACTTACGACTGCCATAAATGATTTTGTCAAACATGTCAACCTCACACTATGTAATAGACCATGGGCATGGTCCCCAGCTCGGGCTTGCGCCTTATGGTGTGCTTGTTCTTGATGATATTCCGCACTTCCGGGGAATCCAGGGTTCCGAAGATGAGCGCCTTGCCTCCGTTTTCTTGGCAGACTTCCACGCATTTCGGCTTCTGATTGTTAGCCAGCCTTTCCGTGCAGAAATTGCATTTTTCCACCACCCCCTTGGTGCGGGTGGGGAAGTGGTTCTGGAGATTGTCCAGGTCCAGGTGCTCCTGGGGGTCCACGTAGTTGAAGCTCCGCGAGCCGTACGGACAGCCCGCCATGCAGAAGCGGCAGCCTATGCAGCGATGATAGTCCATCATGACGATGCCGTCGGACTCTCGCTTGAAGGTGGCCTGGGTGGGACAGACCCGTACACAGGGCGGCTCGTCGCAATGGTTGCACAATGTTATAAAGGGCTTGCCCTTGAGGTAATCGGGTATAAGGGCATACTCCTTTTTCTCGATGGCGAACACGTGCTCGTAGGGGGCCTTCCATATCCACTTGATCTCGTGTTTGGTGCCCTCGATGTCGGGAACGTTGTGAAAGAGGTGGCAGGCGTCTATACATTCAGTGCAGTCCTCTTTGCACTTGGTGGTGTCGATGATCATTGCATATCTTTTCGGGTTCAGCTCGGTGTCATGTCCGTGGTCGCCGGCAGACATATTTCCGCCGACCTTGGTTCCCAGCCCCAGAAAGGCCAGGCCGGATACTTTCATGAAATCTCTTTTATCCATGCCCATTACTTGTTCTCCCAGCTTTCCACGTGGCAGTCCCAGCAAAAGGGGTCCACCGCTGCGTAGTCGTGACACTTGTCACAGAACTCCGCCCGGTTATCATGGCAGTCGAGACAGGTCTCGGAAAGGCTTTTTTCGTAGGGCTTTCCGTCAAGGCCTTTGACCTCTGTGCGGTCGGCTTCCCTTACCACCTGGTCTCTCCAGTCATCAAGGAGGTCCATATGATTGGACCTCATCCACTCGGTCTCCTTGATGCAGTAATCGCCCTGGGGCTCCGCCAGGTCGGGGACCTCGGCGCCCGAGCCTATGGTCGTGTTGTACCAGAAGGGACTGGCCATCAACACCAGGAAAATCAGTAGACCCAACAATATTTTACCGGTGTCATGCATCTTTACTCACCCGCCTTTTCTTCCTCGGATTCCGCGCTCTGCGAAGGCTGTCCGCAGGGATTGCCGCGAAGGTCTATTGACCTGTCTTCCTTTTCACCGCGCATGACCAGGGCGTTGCCCACCATCTCGTGCACTCCGCCCACCTCTACGCCCGGCACCCAGTAGTCCATGAGAGCGGGCAGTGTGGCCTTGTCAATGGCGCACATGCAAAGGAGGATGTTGGCCCCGTGCTTTTCATGCACGTGCTTGACCGCGTGGGCACGGGGAAGTCCGCCGCGAAGCCGCATCTCCATGTTCTCGTCCGTTCCCAGGCCGGCGCCGGAACCGCAGCAGAAGGTCTTCTCCCGGATGGTGTCGGGGGGCATCTCGAAGAAGTTATTGGTCGCGTGGCGCAGTATATAGCGGGGTTCTTCCAGAAGCCCCATGCCGCGTGCCGGATTGCAGGAGTCATGGAAAGTCGCCCGCCAGTGGTCGTTCCTGGAGGGGTCCAGCTTGATCTTGTTGTTGCGGATCAGGTCGGCGGTAAACTCGGCGATGTGGACCATCTTGGTCTGTTTGGCGTTCTCGAACCTGGTTCCCGTGATGGGAGATACCGGCTCCTCCAGGAAGTCCGCGGGACCGTTCATGGTCTCCATGTACTGGTGTACAACGCGCCACATGTGGCCGCATTCCAGGCCCAGTATCCACTTCACGCCCAGGCGCTCGGCCTCCTCGTACATCTTGGCGTTGAGCCTTTTCATGGACTCGAAGGAGTGGAACAGGCCGAAGTTTCCCCCCTCGGAGGCGAATGAGCTCCAGGTGTAGTCCAGGCCGATCTCGTGGAACAGAGCCAGGTAACCCAGGAAGGTGAAGATATGTGGGTCCGCGAAGTAGTCCGCAGAGGGCGTTATCACCAGTATCTCCGCTCCCTTCTTGTTGATGGGGGCTTCCACCTTGACTCCGGTGGTGTCGTAGAGGTCTTCCATCGCGAACTCGACCGAGTCCTTGAACCCGTGAGGCAGGATGCCCAGGTGGTTGCCTGTACGGAAGCAGTTCATGATGGGCGTGGTGATCCAGTCGATGGACACGCCGATCAGGGCCAGCAGTTCCCTGCCCATTATGGTTATCTCCGCGGTGTCGATCCCGTAGGGGCAGAAGACCGAGCAGCGACGGCATTCCGTGCACTGGTAGAAGTAATAGAACCACTCCTTGATGACGTCATAGGTCAGCTCGCGGGCGCCGGCGATCTTGCCGAATATCTTGCCCGCCATGGTGTAGTCCTTTTTGTAGATGGAGCGGAGCAGCTCGGCGCGGAGGACCGGCATGTTCTTGGGGTCTCCGGAACCCAGGAAAAAGTGACACTTGTCGGCACAGGCCCCGCAGCGTACGCAGCAGTCCATGAATATCTTGAAGGACCGGTACTTGATGAGACGCTCGCGCATCCCGTCGAGCACGGTCTTCTTCCAGTCGTCGGGCAGCTTCCAGTCCTCCTCCGTGGGGTTCCACTTGCGGGGATACGGCAGACCCAGGTACTCGAGGCTCTTTTCAGTGGAGGCATAGTTGTAGCTTCCCCGCTTGAACTCCACCGGCGTGTCCATCCATCCCGCCCGGGGGGGACGGTAATCGACTTGCAACATCTCTTCCGGAGTTTTCTTGACTTCTTCAGACATGGGATTATTCCTTCTCCAGAGGCATGTCGGCCTCTTTCATGAATTCCCTGAACTCGTCCTCATAGTCCGAGTAATGACGGGTGGTCACGGGGTAGTTCCAGGGGTTTACGTGTCGTTTGGCCCGGCTGTTATTGGCCAGGTTCCGGGTGGGGCTCATAAATATTCCCGCCATGTGCATGAGCTTGCTGAAGGGGAAATAGAAAAGCAAGGCGGACACCAGGAAAAGATGGATATAAAAAGCTGCCCCTATATCTGCCGGCACAGTGGGATGGAAGGTGAACAACCCCGCGGTAAGCTCCTTGACGTCTTTTATGTTGACCTTGAAAAACTGCTGCATGAGCACGCCGGAGACGGCTATACCGAGAATGAGAAAAAGCGGGAAGTAGTCCGAGGCCAGCGACAGGTAACGCATTTGAGGTATGGCCACCCTGCGAAGGAAGAGGTAGGAGGCCGCGGCAATGAGCACCAAATCCGAGATGAAGATGGCGGGCACTCCCAGTTCGAGGAACCCGTCAAAGTTCTGGAGTATCTCCACGAAAAACGGGGATGGTTCAAGGAAAAGCCGGAAATGCCGGATAAAGATAACCAGGAAGCTGTAATGGAAGGCCAGCCCCGCGATCCACAGCCAGATGGTCTGGTTATAGCGGAGCCGCTGGTTCTTGAGGTCAAAGCCAACGTTCCGGAAAAGTGACCGGAACAGCAACACCTCGAGGGCCATGCGTAGAACCACTCCAGCGGTGCTGGAGGGACTCTCGGTGTAACTGTGCTTGATCCAGGGGTGGCTTTTCTGCTGCCCGCAGGTGGTGGTAATCTTGAAAGGCACCGCGCTCCGGCCCCATCCGATGACCCGGGCCACAAAACCAGCCAGGAATACCGCGATCGCCGCGTAAGGAATGATCACCCCGAAGAGATAATCGAGGTTGGCGACCTCTACCCCCACATAGGCCAGCAGAACCAGGATTATCACCACAATTAATGAAAACAAGGCTTTCATTTGCCGTTACCTCTCCTTAAACTTTACCGCTCGTGTCG
>CAYQTK010000218.1:0-7279 GCA_964420375.1 uncultured bacterium | reverse complement strand
AAATTAAACCGCCGTTTCACAACAGGCACTATTTATTATACCAGGGGTTTTAAACAAGAGCAAATCGCTTGATAGTGCGGAGAGCTTGTGATATCAAAATCGGAAAGATAACTCGAAAGCTTCGGGGGGGCTTTGATGAGTTCGAACGTAAAGAACAGGATCAAGGTAATGGAGGGCGACATCACTGAGATGGACACTGACGCCATAGTCAACGCAGCCAATAACGAGCTTAAGCTGGGCGCAGGGGTTGCCGGAGCCATCCGCAAGAAAGGCGGCCCTTCCATCCAGGAGGAGTGCGACCGTACAGGAGCCATAGATGTAGGAGGAGCAGCTCTCACCAAGGGAGGAGACCTGAAAGCGCCCTATGTAATCCACGCCGCCAGCATGAGCCTGGGCGGAAAGACAACCGAGCCAAACCTCCGCTCCTCGGTGAAAGAGAGCCTTTGCATAGCCGACCGGGAAGGTCTGAAGAGCGTATCCTTTCCAGCCATCGGCACTGGTGTGGCCGGCTTTCCCATGGACAAGGCAGCGGCGGTCATGCTCGAGGAGGTTAAGGACCATTTGGAAAAAGGCGGCGGTCTCCAGGAAGTGAGGTTCGTGCTCTTTGGAGAAGACGCATTCAACGCCTTCCAGAAAGAGAATGACAAGCTTTGATAATCCGCCTTTTCAGCATGCAAAAAACCATGAGACGAAGTACGGGTTTTTTTGTGAAAGCGGCCCTGCTGCTTGTCCTGATAACACTCTCTACAAGGAGCGTTCCCGCTTTGAAAGACAATGAAACAGATCTTCCCGACCGGGCCCGCTTCGCCCGGGTCAAGGCATCCGGCTCCCGCACAGCCGCGCGGGGAGAAGTTCCCCGCTCCAAGGGGGTTTTGTCAAACCTTGTGCTGATGCTGCCCCAGGTCCGGCCCAGGTGGGGACCACGCTATGCCGTCGACGGAAGTCCGCTCACCATGTGGGCCTCCCGCGAGATCGACTCTCTGCCCTGGATAGAACTCGAACTCGGAAACCAACTGCGGCCCTGCCCAATGGTCTCCGCAATCGAAATTAAGTGGAGTGCTTCACAGGCTCCGCCCTGCCATATCGTGACCAGCCCGGACGGGTTCTTCTGGAAACCGGTGTACCAGCGGGAAAAAGAAGGACCCGGCCACGAAATAATCCGGCTCTCCGGGCCCGTGCCGGTCCAAAAGCTGCGACTCGAGATCAACGAGAGCGCGGCCCCCAGCGTGGCCGCAATCGACATAAAGGTCTTTGGAGACCAGGAAGAAGAAGCGCCGTCTCCACCTGAAGAATTCGTTGCCAGCGCTTCCGGAGCCAACAGCGCCCGACTCGGCTGGGAACAGCATGATGACGGCGTCACCTTTTTTTACAAGGTCTACCGGAGCGAGACAGGCTTGCCCTCCCGCTCCCTCGAAAACCTGGTGGAAGTAACCAGCCGAAAGCAAATCCACGATCACGGACTTAAGCCCGACACCGACTATAACTACCTGGTGGTAGCCGAGACCTTTGCCGGAAAAACCGCGGCAGTAAAAGAGGCGGTTAGAGTCCGTACCAAACCGGGTAAATCGTTCCATCGCTTTGCCCGCCGGGGGATTGTCGAGGGGTTTTACAACTCGCCGTGGCCCCACCAGGCAAGGCTTGACATGATCGAGTTCCTGGAAGACGCGGGCATGAACTACTACATCTACGCACCCAAGATGGACTCCTATCACCGCCAGTACTGGCGGAAGCCCTATCCTGAAGAAGAGCTCGAGCTTTTCGCAGAGCTCGCCGCCCGATCAAAGGCCCATAACGTGACCTTCAGCTACGGGGTCTCGCCGGGCCTGGACTTCAACTTCAAAAGCAAAGAAGAAATGGACCGGCTCCAAGAAAAGCTCGAGAGCATTTTCGATACCGGCGTGCGGTCGTTCACCCTTTGCTTCGACGACATCCCCGGCGTCGCCGGCAAAGCCATGGCAGAGCGGCAGGTCCGCATGGTGAACCAGACCTTTGACTACCTTCACTCCCTGGACCCGGCCACTGAGCTGTTGTTTGTTCCCACGGTTTACTCTCACACTTACTCCCACTACGAGAAACGCCGGTCGTGGAAGGCCCGCTACTTGAGAGAGCTTGCAAACCTCCGGCCCGAGGTCGCCGTTATGTGGACCGGTCCAGGAACAGTGTTCTCTCCCCGCATCAAGACCGACGGCGCCCGCGAGCTTCAAGAGCTGTGGAACAGGCCGGTGCATATCTGGGACAACTACCCGGTTAACGACGTGGGCTACCGGTTCAACATCTTTACCGGACCTTACAGCGGACGTGACGCGGATCTCCAGGAAACGGTGGGAGGAATATTCTTAAACCCCATGCACCTGCCCCACGCCAGCAAGATTGCGCTGTTTACCGCGGGAAGATACATGAACCGCGAGGACTACGATCGGTGGCAGGCATACGACGAGGCCCTCCGCTTTCTGGGCAGGGACGAAAAAGGCTATCATGCTTTGAAGACCGTCTCCGACTGCCTTATTCCCCACCCGGTGTTTAAACAGCTCAGCGTAGAGGACATGCCTCTCTACCAGGCTATAGAGGATTTCT
Source organism: uncultured bacterium (assembly GCA_964420375.1). Classification (GTDB taxonomy): domain Bacteria; phylum RBG-13-61-14; class RBG-13-61-14; order RBG-13-61-14; family DATKZS01; genus CAYQTK01. Next base: position 4,705 of record CAYQTK010000218.1, on the reverse strand, counting down.
GGCAGGCACGAGAGTCAGGCTCGAACTATGCCAAAGCGAAAAACAGACTTCAAAAGCTCTTTGAGAGCTATGTACGAAGTCCCTCCGACCTCGAGCAACACCTGGATGACAAAGGGCTGGCGGACGACTTGATGCCGGCTTCACAAAAGCTCTCCATTTACGGAGAAGCCGGGCTGAAATGCCTCGAGCTCGTTGAGAGCACAGAAGAAACCCGGAAGCTGGAACTCAGAAGAGAGATACTCGAGCTCCAGGCGCGCGCCGGAATAATTCCCTGGCGGGTCGCCGAAGAGCCGCCGCCGCTCTCCTACATCTCGCTGGGATCGGAAAGAGCCACCCGCAACGTCATGGAAAACTTCATCGCCGGAACACTTTTGGTTATGAACCTTAAAAGTGCGACGCCCGAATCATCAAAAGTCCCGGGCAGCGATTAAAAAGAAACTCCGAATCATTCATGCTTTTGCGGGATATGATTCGCAGCAACCGTTCCGTGTTTTGGACAGCAATGATCGAACATCATTTCTATTGTCTTTTTTAATCGCAAGGACAATTAATTTTTCAAGGGCATAAGGACCAGCAAGGGCCTCTCATTCCGTAAAGGCAGCCGGTAGTTTTTACTTGGTTTTTTTCAAAGCCACTTCAGCGGCTTGGAGCACGGGATCGAACACCGGCGAGAAGGGGGGCGCGTAAGCCAGGTCGAGCCGGCTTACCTCTTCCAGGCTCATGCCCTGGGTGAGGGCCATGGCCCAGAGGTTGATGCGCTGGGCCACTCCTTCCTTGCCGAACATCTGTGCTCCGAGAAGTCTCCCCGTTCTTTTCTCCACGATGACGAGGGTATGAATGCGCCGGTTTGCGGGGCAGTAATGTGCCTGGGAGTTGCTCTTGACCTCGATCTTCTGCGCTTCCATGCCCAGGTCGCCAGCTTCTTTCAGCCCGAGTCCGGTGCGGGCCACGTCCAGGTCGAAGACCCTGGTCACCGCGGTCCCGAGCATTCCGGGGAACTCGTCGTGCTCTCCGCCTATATTGCTTCCGGCGACCCTGCCCTGCCGGTTGGCGGTAAGCGCCAGCGGGATATAGGCGTTCTTGCCATAGAGGAGGTGATATGCCTCAGCACAGTCTCCGGCCGCCCAGACGCCGGGGTGTGAGGTCCGCTGTTGCCGGTCCACCTTGACGGCTTTCCTGACTCCCAGCTCGATGCCGGCTTCGCCGGCGAGCTCGCTTCTGGGCTTGACCCCGATGGCCACCAGCACCAGGTCGGTGTCCATGGTGTCGCTGTTGGACAGGGTCACCTCGAGGTCTTTCTTGCGGTCTTCAACCTTTTCCGCGCCCGCGCCGGTGATGTACTCCACGCCGTTGCTGGAGAGGGTCTCGGCCACAGCCTCCGAGACCTCTTCTTCCATGATGGGCATGAGCCGCGGCGCGAACTCGACCATGGTCACCTGCATGCCCGCCATCTTCAGGGCCTCGGCCATCTCGACTCCGATGTATCCGCCGCCGATGATGAGAGCCTTGCGCGGCGAGTTGACCACGATGTACTCCTTGAGATCGCCCGCTTCCATGAGTCCGCGCAGCGCGAACACGCCGGGCAGATCGAGGTCAATGCCGGGCGGGACTATGGGCTGGGCCCCGGTTGCGATAAGGAGATGGTCATACTCCACCTCCTTTTGTTCGCCTGCCTCCAGGTCGCTGACCGTGATGGTGTTTTTGTCGGGCAGAATCCTGTCCACCCGGTGGCCCAGGTTTACCTTGATGCCCCGCTTGTGTTCAAACTCCTCGCTGGTGACCACCACCAGGTCCATGAGCTGTTTTACCGACCCGGCTATATAATAGGGAATGCCGCAGGCGCCATAGGACACGTACTTCCCCATCTCGAAGACCTCGACGGTAAGGTCAGGGCTGCGTCGCTTTGCCCGCCCCGCGGCGCTCATGGCAGCGGCATCTCCGCCGATTACGCACAGTTTTTCTTCGCTCATGGCTCCTCCTCGGGTGATCGCTTTTCAGGCGCTTCCCGCTTTTTTGACCAGTTGATTGGCGCAAACCAGCACCGGGTCCCATGCCGGCGCAAATGGGGGGGAGTAAAGCAGATCGAGGTTGGACAGCCCTTTTACCGTCATGTCGGCTTGTAATGCGGTTGCCAGAACGTCAATGCGCAGTGCGGCCATCTCCTCGCCTATGACCGCTGCACCGAGAAGTCTTCCGTCTTCCTGGTCGGCCACCAGGTGGACCCGTATCCAGCCGGCGCCGGGAAAAGCGTGCGCGCGGGTCCTGGCCTTGATGGTCGCTGTAACCGGGTTGAAGCCGTGCTCGCGGGCCTCTTCTTCGGACAGTCCGGTGGTGGCCACTTCCAGGTTAAAGACCCTCTGGCCGGAAGTTCCCAGCACCGGGGGAATCTCTTCCCATGCTCCTGCGGCGTTTGCCCCCACCATTCTTCCGGTGCGGTTTGCCCGCAATGCGAGGGGGACCCATACCCGCTCACCGGTAATGTGGTGGAACCCGTCGGAGCAGTCGCCTGCTGCAAATATGGAATGGTCGGCGGTCCGGCCGTACCTGTCCACAGCTACGGCTCCCCCTGCTCCCAGCTCGAGGTCTGCGTCGCGCGCAAGCTCGGAGCGCGGCTCGAACCCGGTGGCCACCAGCACTAGGTCCGCGGGAAGCTCCCTGTCGGAAAGGACCACTTTGCCGGGACTGCCCGGCTCGATCCTGGAGACGGGCGAGCCGTGGATTACGCTTACGTTGTTCCCGGAGAGCTCTTCGCGGATCAGCTCGTCCATCTCGTCGGGGACATTGCGGAGCAGGGCGGGGCTACGCTTTACAATGCAGACCTCCATTCCCCGGGCGGACAGGGTTTCTGCCATCTCCAGTCCGAGGTAGCTACCGCCCAGGATGACGGCCTTTTGGCATCCCTTGTCGCACAGCCGGGACTTGATGGCTGCGCAGTCTTCGAGGGTCCGCAGGCACAGGCAGGTCTCCGAGTCTATGCCGGGCACGGGCGGCCTTGTCGCCCTGCTGCCGGTGGCCAGGACCAGAACGTCATAGCCGATCTCGAACTCGCCGCCCTCTTCGGTGACGCCCTTGACCTTGCGGTCTTCCCGGAGAATCTCGGCGGCGCGGTGGCCGAGCCTGAGGTCAAGGCCGCGCTTTTTGCGGAAATCTTCCGCGGAGAGTACCACTAGGTCGTAGACGTCCCGGTCCGGGTCAGCAATGTTATAGGGCATTCCACAAGCGCCGTAGCTTACGTCATGGCCGGCCTCGAGTATGACCACGTTCGAGTCGGGAAGCCGTCGCTTGATCTGGCTGGCCGCGCTCATGCCCGCGGCCACACCCCCGATCACGCAAAATTCTTTCGGCTCCATTGCGTCCCCCTCTAAAGCCGATGCACCGGATCAGTTCTCCGTCAGTATCTCGTCGTCGTAGAGAACTTCAAATCGCAGCTTATGCCGGGCCTCCTCCTGGGCCAGGGCATGGAACGTCTCTTTAAGACTGTCATTTTCTGCAGAAGCTGCCAGGTCGGAGTAGAGCTTGAAAGCCGCTTTTTCCTTCTTCATGGCCAGCAGCAGAGAGTCTTGCAGTCCCATGTCCCCTGAGGGAGGTGAGTCCACGCTATAATCCGAAATTTTCAAGTCCTTGACCTTGGCCTTTGAAGAAAGCATGAGCTTGCCGGTCTTTACCGCTTCCAGCTTGGCCCGGTGGCCTTTCTCCTCCTTAGCAAAGCCCTCGAAAAGCTCCTTTATAGAACGATCTTTGACCCTGCCCGCCAGGTCCATGTAAAACTCATAGGACTCGTCTTCCCTTGCCATGGCGAAATCCAATGCTTCATCCACACTACCGAAACCACTCATCAGGTTCTCCTTTCATAACGATTTTACAAGCACGGCTCAATAGCCGTACCCGTCTTCTGCTTTTACCTTGCCTTTGAATACATGATATACCCACGCCTGGTAAATGATCACCAGGGGAATAAATACAACGACGACCCCCAGCATGAGCTTCAAGGTATAGGAACCGGAAGCTGCGTCAAGCACGTTTATGCTGTAGACCTCGTGGATGCTGGAAGGCACCATATCGGGGTAGATGCCGAACAGCCCGAAGAACACCGCGTAGAGGATGGTTACGGCCGACGCTACCCATGCCCACCCCCACCTCCTGCGGTAGGTCAAGTATCCCGAAGCCAGGAGAGCGATAACCAGCACCGCTGGTATCACCATGAGCACCGGCAGCTTGACGTAGTTCTCATATATGTCCGTGCCCTGTCCGCCGGCGACCAGGAAAATGACCGCCACCACGGCGAGTGCGGCCCAGAGCCTTATGCCGGCGCGGGCCGCGCGGTCCTCGATCGGCCCTTCTCCCTTGAGAGCTATCCACAAGCTGCCGTGGAACGCGAACATGATTACGAACAAAAGCCCGCCCAGAATGCCGTAGCCGTTAAAGAATGTTGCCAAAGAGCCTTCCAGCACTCCGTCCACGTTTATGGGTATGCCGGCAAAGAGGTTCGCAAAAACAAGCCCGAAAAAGAATGAAGCGGTCAAGCTGCTCACAAAGAAAAGCACGTCCCACAGCTTTTTTGCCGTGCGGCTTTGCGACTCTCCCCTTAAAGCCACTGAGGCGCCCCTGATGATGAGGGAGAAGAGGATTATCATGAGAGGAGAGTAAAGCGCGCTGAACATGACGGCATAGGCCAGGGGAAAGGCGGCAAAGGTTATTCCTCCGG
>CAYQTK010000217.1:0-7392 GCA_964420375.1 uncultured bacterium | reverse complement strand
ATTCCAAATTTCCAGCGGATTACCGGGGGAGATCAGGAGTTCTGAAATTAAACCGGTTCATCAGGTTTATTGGTACCTGGACAAAAACAGGCGTTTACCGCTTTGTCGGCAGCCGGCGGGGAGCTTGACCTTCTCATGCTTAGCGGCTATGGTATTAATGCCGGCCTGGAGGAGAGGGCAACTTATTGATTTATGCAGAAATAATGGTACCGGAGGAAGCGCTGGAGCGAATTTATGTCGCGACTGAAAGTCGCTCGCACGTATCACCGGAAGTGGCGACTGAAAGTCGCTCGCACGAAGAAGATCGGTCTTGTAAGCGACGAAAAACGCTTGACAGAGCGCCAGGCTGGTGGCTATACAGCGGGGAGGGCCGGACCTGTTCCGGGCTTTTCCCTTTCCCCGTTTGTCTGCGTGCCTGTCTGCCCTGTCTGCGTGTCCGGCACAGGCAGGCTGGAAGCCCGAAGGCGATAAACTCATCATTGCGACACCAGCGAACCATACAATGAAAAAAAGACTTTTTGCTTTGAAGTGCATATTTGCATTGCAGGTACCATTAAACCGGAAGAGCCATTAAACCACCGTTTCGCAACGGGCAATAATTAGAATCGAAAAGGAAAGCGATGTCGAAATGAGAACAAGGAATTTTATGCCGGCTGTTCTGATGACGGTGGTTTTCTTAAGCTGTGGCTTGAAAGGAAGCTCTTTGGCTGAGAAGCCGCTTCCCCTCATTCCCTGGCCGACAACAGTGGAGCTTTCGGGCTGCAGCATCTCGCTCGCGCCTGCCGCGTCCATTGTGACGGGTGATTCCGGCCGTACCGCGACAGAGCTTTTTTCCGAAATCGCATCATCAAGATGGAATGCCGGGTTCAGGATTTTCCGGCACCGACCTTCCGCCAAATGCGGCCCCGGCGCCATTGGAACGAAGGCAGGCGAATGCGTTTCCTGCTCGGGATCGATTCTTTTAGGAGAAGCTATTAAAGCATGTGGCAGGGAAGATGAGCTTATGAGCGCCGACTTACTGGAAGAGGGATATCTGCTTATGATTTCGGACGCGGTATTGCTCGATTCCGATGGAAAAAAAGGATACCAGCACGGCTTTATGACCCTGCTCCAGCTTATCTCAACCAAAGGGGAAGGGCTTCGCGTCCCTTGCGTTTCGATCTCCGACCATCCTTTTCATGAATGGCGCGGGCTCATGCTGGACTCATCCCGGAGCTTCATACCCCCGGACATGGTAAAGCGATATCTCGACTATCTTGCCGAACTCAAGCTCAACGTTTTCCACTGGCACCTTACCGATGACCAGGGATGGAGGATCGAGAGCAAGGTCTTTGCGCGCCTGCACACGCAGGGCAGCGATCTCGATTACCTCTCTGACGATAAATTGGACGCCTTGAAGGATTACGGGTGGAACCTTGACCGCGGCTATTACACGCAGGAGGAAGTCCGGGAGATAGTTGCTTACGCGCAAGAGCGGAATATCATGATAGTCCCGGAGATCGACATCCCCGGCCACTCTTCCGCCATGCTTCACGCTTATCCTGAGCTGTCCTGCTCCGGAGAAGGCGCTCCCCTCCGCACCTGGACCACCATCTATCCTACTGCGCTCTGCCCCGGCAAGGAAGAGGTTTACGAATTTCTTGACAAGCTGTTCGCAGAGGTCGCCGGACTGTTTCCAGGCCCATACCTACACATCGGCTCCGACGAGGTGGTGGGAGCGGACTGGCTGGATTATCCCCCCAACCGCGATCTCATGGAAAAGCACGGGCTGTCCGGCAGGCAGGGCTTGCAGAGCTACTTTGTAAAAAGGGTCAACAGGATACTTGCCGGACACGGCAAGACCATGATCGCCTGGGACGAGACCGCTTCATATCTTCCCGAGGACGCGGTGTGCCAGGTGTGGCGGAAACACGAGTATGCCGGCAAAGCGGCCCGCGGGGGCAACCGGGTCATAGTGTCGTTGTTTACGCCGCACTATCTTAATTACAGCCCGTTTTTCCATACCATGAAGTCGATCTACAACTTCCGTCATGTCCCCAAGGGCCTGGAGACCCCGCTGCATGATCAGGTTATCGGGGGTGAAGCCTGCATATGGGGAAGACAGCCCACGGTAAACGACATGGAGCCGCGGAGCTTTCCCAGGATGCTGGCTTTCGCAGAGTCGGTCTGGACACGGCCTGCGGCCAGGGACTGGGACCAATATCTCCTTCGGCTGAATGCAGTGGAGAGCAGGATGAAGCGCCGGGGCATCGAGTTCGGGAGGACCTGGCAGGACATGAAACCGAAAAGCAGAGGGGAATGAAATACTGGTGCGAGCCCCCTTGACTTCGGGCCTTTACTTTACTAGTATTATTTACCAATATGTAAACCTCGAGGCTTACCATGTCCAAAAGTGACAACCTGAGAGAGCCCGGAGAAAGATTCGGCGACCCCTGGTATTCAAGACTAGTATGCGCATGCAGTACGGATCGGAAAGGCAGACTGAGATTCTTTTCTCCGGGTTTCGAAAAACTGGTTTCCCTGAAAACCGAAGAGATGCCTGCGGAGATTCACTCCCTTGTCCATCCCGAAGACCGCGAACAGTTCTTGTCGGACGTGGAGAAGATAGTGTCCTCCCAGTCCTTCCTGGACCGGCGGCCGGTGCGTATGGTCACGCCCGACGGCCGCATCCTTTCCATGGAGATCAAGGCCGAGCCTTTTTGTGAAAACGGGGACGTCTCGCGCATAGATTTCTTCTGGTGGGAAAAAGCTGAGCGTGAGCAGGACCGCGCCATGCTTAACCTGGAGAGTTTCCAGGAAGTTGCCGAAAGCTTTATCACCAGTCTTTTCGATCCCATGGTGCTCCTCAATACGGAAGGCCGCATAAACCATGTCAACCCGCCTCTTTTGGAGCTTCTCGGTTACCGTCGATTCGAGCTTATCGGCAAGCCTGCGGCCCTGCTCCTGGAGAACCGCTCCGAGAGCATGAAAAAGGGGATGATCCGCCTGGCCAAGTGGATGCGGACGGGAACCATGCGCGACGTGTCCACTTACTGGCAGACCTCGGAAGGCCAAAAAGTTCCGGTGACCATGTCCGGCTCCGCGGTGAGAAGCGACAGCGGCGAGCTTATCGCCATGATCATCGTGGCCCGCGACGAGCGCCAGAACGCGCTTTTAAAGGACCTGGAGCACAAGAACCGCGACCTGGAGGACGCCTACGAGGAGTTGAAGCGGCTGGACCAGATGAAGGACGACATCCTGAGCCTGGTGGGCCACGAGCTCCGGGCGCCGCTGGCCAACATCCTGGGATACGCCGAGTTCCTGTATGAATGGGACTCGCCGGTGGAGGAGAAAAACAATTTCGCCCGCATCATCTACCAGGAGAGCCAGCGTCTTTCCAGGCTGGTAAACGATATCCTCGAGCTCTCGCGCATGGAGGCCGGCCGCATGCAGTATTATTACCACCAGGACTCGGTAAACCGGGTGGCCCGGGCAGCCGCGGATTCCTTGTGGGCGGACGCTGAAAAGAAAAGCTTGAACATCGTGCTTGACCTGGACGAGAACCTCGATACCATGACGTTCGACGCCGACCGCATCCAGCAGGTTATAACCAATATCCTGGGCAACGCCATCAAGTTCACTCCCGCGGATAAAAGTATAACGGTCAAGAGCCGGGTAAGCGAGGACGGGGCGCTGATAAGCATTGCGGATGACGGGCCCGGCATAGACGCGGTGGACGTTTCCAAGGTTTTCAACAAGTTCGAGCAGGTTGACGATGTAAAGCACCACAGCATTGGCGCGGGCTTAGGCATGCCTATAGCCAAGCAGATAGTTGAAGAAGGACATGGCGGCAGCCTCTGGTTCGAGAGCGAAGGCCAATCAGCGAACCGGGGCACGGTGTTTTATTTCACACTTCCCGACAGAAAGGATGAGCCATGAGCGCCGGAAAAGCCTTGATAGTGGACGACAATTCCCTTATCCGGGACATTATCGACCGGACTTTGAAAGCTCGCGGATTCGACACTGTGCAGGCTGAAGACGCAATGGGGGGATGGAAGACCATTGACAGCTCGCTTCCCGAGCTCGCGGTGATTGACGTGATGCTGCCCGGCGATATGGACGGGGTGGGACTTTGCAGGCTCATGCGCAATGACCCGCGCTGCAAAAACACCGTGATCGTGATGATCACCGCGTCGGACAAGAAGCGGGAGGCGGACCGGTCCCTGGCAGCGGGCGCGGATATCCTCATCGGCAAGCCCTTCTCGCCCAAGCAGTTCTGGAACCAGGTGGACTCTTTGATGAAAGACAGGAGGATGCAATGAGCATAAAGATCTTTGTACTGGACGACGATGAAAACGCCTGCCAGCTTGTGAAGCAGGTCCTTACCAAGGCCGGCTTCGAGGTCATGGCCCAGACCAAGGCCATCGGGGCCACCAACAGCATCAAGGCCTTTCACCCCGACCTTATACTTCTGGACGTGATGATGCCGGCGCTCTCCGGCGACAACCTGGTGGAGATTATTCAACGCCTGGTGAAACCTACCCCCAAGATAATCTATTACTCGAACAAGTCCGACCAGGAACTGCGCGAGCTGGTGGAACAGACCGGCGTAGACGGCTATATCTGCAAAGTGGACGGGCCCAACAGCCTGGTCAGCAAAGTAAAGAATCTGCTCTGAGGTCTGTTTTCGGAATTTTCCATCAAGTATTTGTTGCCTGCAGAGGACACCATTACAATATCCCCTGGAAAGATGTAAGCGGTACCTGATAAATCGGATGTCAAGCGAATATGAAAATAACCCCCTCCCGGGCGCAGGCAACCCCTGGAACTCCCGTACTCTTAATTTATGCATGCTGGACAGCTCGGGAAGTCCCCGCCAGGCTTCCCCAGCCTTTTATAAACTCTTCTCCCTTTCGGAACAGGACCCTTTACCCGACTCACTGTCGTCTTTGATTCACCCCGAGGACAGGTTCCCTTTCATGGACGACCTTTCCAAGGTGCAAACCCAGGGGGTGACCCTGGAACATATCCCGGTGCGGCTTTCCTTCCCTGACGGGCGTGTTGTCCCGGTGGAAGCCTGTGCCGAGCCGATCATCAGGCAAGAGAGGATTGAAGGCAGCCTGCTGAGCTTCTTCGAGGTTTCCTCGGAGGAGACCGTAGTTGCCTGGGGCTCGGAGGGTTTCCAGGATTACTTCCTGGAGATGGCGGGAAGTTTTGCAGAGGGCATCTTTGACATGATGGCGGTGCTGGATATGGATGGGAACATAATCCACACCAACCTGCAACTGCGGGAGATGCTCGGATACCAGCACTCGGAAATATACAAAAAACCCGTGGCCGCGCTTTTCGAAACCGATGAAGATAATTATCCCCGCTCCATGCAGAAGTTTACATCGATCATAAAAGGAGGCCGTGCCCTTAACGTGTCCACCCACTGGGCCGCCCGTAGCGGAGAGTATATACCGGTATCCATGTCCGTGTCCCTGGTAAAAAGCAACGCGGGCGAGCTGGTCGGCATGATGATTGTCGGCAAAGACCAGCGCCATAACGTGATGGCCGAAGACCTGGAGAGCAAAAATAAAGAGCTCGCCCGGGCTTACGAGGAGCTCAAGCATTTGGACCGGATGAAGGACGACCTCATCAGCCTGGTGGGACACGAGCTTCGCGGTCCGCTGGCAAATATCCTCGGATACGCCGAGTTCTTGAACGAGTGGGGCCCCTCCCGCAAGGAAAGGAAAAGGTATTGCAACATCATCTACGAAGAAAGCATGCATCTCCGGCAACTGGTCAATGATATCCTGGACCTTTCCAAGCTCGAGTCCGGGGCCCTGGTTTTCAATTACAAAAGGGAATCCGTAAACCGGATCATAGAAAAGGCCCTGCAGTCAGTTAAACACGAAATCGACAGCAAGTCTTTACAGGTGGAGACTGAGCTTGACGACCAACTTGAAGCGGTGGATGCAGACCCCTTCCGGATGCAACAGGCGATAGCCAACTTATTGGACAACGCCGTCAAGTTCTCGCCTCCTAACAAATCCATACGCATAAGAACTCAAGCGGTCGAGCAGGGGGTGCGCGTTTCCATTGTCGACCAGGGACCGGGCATAGACCCTGCACAGGCCCACAAGGTTTTCGAGCGCTTCGGACAGATCGGGGACATCAAGCATCACAGCGGTGGAGCAGGCCTGGGCATGCCCATCGCCAGGATGATCGTGGAGAACGGACATGGCGGCAAACTATGGTTCGAAAGCGAGGGGGAGGGCAAAGGCACGACCTTTATGCTCACCATTCCCGAGAGGAGGGAGCTGTGAGCAAAACCACGGGCCTGATTGTTGAAGACAATCCCCAGACCCGGGAGATATTGTGCAAGGTGTTGGAGTCTCTGGATATGCGCATACTGGAGGCAGACACCGCCGAGCTGGGATGGAAGACCGTCCGGCTTACCGACGTACAGCTTGCACTGGTGGACCTTATGCTTCCCGGAGATACCGACGGGACCTGGCTTTGCAAGAAAATAAAAGAGTCTGAACAGTACCAGAATATAAAAGTTGTAATAGTGACGGGAGTTGATAAAAAGGAGCAGATAGACGATGCCACGGCCGCGGGAGCGGACCTGATCGTGTCCAAGCCTTTCCTGCCCAAGGAGCTTGCTATGCAGGTCAAAGAGCTTATGCAGACGCCTGAAAAAAGGTCCGGCAAGCATCGCGTCCTTATAATGGACGATGATGAAAACGACGGAGAGCTGGCCAAAAGCATACTCGAAAAACAGGGCTACCAGGTAATGCTTCTTGATACCGCAGCAGGCGTGTTGCCGGAGATAAAGAACTTCGGACCCGACGTCATCCTCCTTGACGTCATGATGCCTGAGATAGCGGGAGTTGACTTGGCGCCCATCATAATGAAACACGGGGCATTGAATGTTAAACCCAAAATCCTCTATTACTCCAACCTCTCTTCAGACAAGCTCAAAGAGATGGTCCGCAATACCGGAGTCCACGGCTACGTCTGCAAAGTGGACGGGCCTCGCGCGCTTATCTCCGCGGTCGCGGCGTCCCTGCAGGATTAGCACTATGGCTCCCCCCTTCTCTGGTGCATTGTCAAGCGTTTTTTGTCGTCTCCAAGAAAAATAATTTCAGTGCAAGCGACGAAAGTCGCGGTATCAGTCGCTCGCACGCTACGGGCTATGCGTCATTTCAGTCTTGACAAGATTCTAGTGTGGCGTCTCAGAGAAAGATTCATTATGTCGGCAATCATTTCTATAAATTATAAAATCGATTGCGATTCTAAAAATATATAAGTTATTTCTGGGACGCGACACTAGTGCTTTGTCACCCGAAAAAAGGGGAACGGAGCCAATGAAGATCGCGGTATCAGCCGCTCGCACGATTATTTTCTATTCCCCAAAAAGCTTTT
>CAYQTK010000216.1:0-7445 GCA_964420375.1 uncultured bacterium | reverse complement strand
TCACCGCGACTTTCCCTTGACAATTCTGCTTAGCGCGATAGACTATATGGTTTAATGGTAAGGGAAGAGAAAGACCTGCTTGTGTTTCAGATAAGCCACATACCTGCTGAGGGTCTTGATTTTGAGGAGGATTTTTCACCGGAATGGCTGGTGAATATACCGGAGTACTCGGGGGGTTCGGACACTCATATCAAGGGCATGATCCGTGTTTCCGGCCACCTTAGCCTGGAGGGGGACAACCTTCGCGTTGGGGGAAAGGTTTCTGCGGACCTGGCAACATTCTGCACCCGTTGCGCAGAAGACATGATCTATTCCCTGGAGGGGCTAATGGACCTGGTTTTGCTGAAGGGCCCTCCTCCGGAGCTTCCCGCGGAGATGGAGATCAACAGAAAAGACGCGGGCACGGAGTATTATGAGGGAGACGAGGTTGACCTTGCTCCTTTGTTCCAGGAAGCGGTGGCATTGCAGGTTCCCATCCAGACCCTTTGCAAAGAGAACTGCAAAGGCCTTTGCTCCAGGTGCGGGACCAACCTCAACTATGAGACCTGCTCGTGCGAGAAGGATGAAGGTGACCCGCGCCTGGCCGCTCTCCGAAAACTGAAGATAGAGTAGAGTCAAACCGGAAGGTTTTTTTCAGCTACGACTGCGCTCCGGCAGTGCCGGCGGCGGGTGATGTTTTTTCGACAAGGAGCTAATTATGGCGGTACCCAAGCGCAAGAAGTCCAAGTCCCGGGTGGGGACCCGCAGGTCTCACGACCATCTGCAAGCCCCCAACGTAATCAACTGCTCGAAATGCGGCGAGCCTGCCCTTCCTCACCGGATGTGCCCTCATTGCGGACATTACAAGGGCAGGCCCATAAAAGAGGTCAAAGAATCATAAGCCGCGACCGGACAGATATTTCATGAACGACCTTGCACTGGTTTTTCCCGGTCAGGGGTCCCAGTTCGTTGGAATGGGACAGTCGTTGTACCGCGATTTTGCCAGAGCCCGGGAGACTTTTGATGAGGCCTCCGAGGCTGTAAACCTGGACCTTTGCAAGCTTTGCTTTGAAGGCCCGCAAGACACCCTTTCCCTCACGGAGTATACCCAGCCTTGCGTACTGACTGCGAGCCTGGCGGCATGGAGGGTGATCGAGGCGGAGACCGGCGTTGTGCCGCGGCTTGCCGCGGGCCACAGCCTGGGGGAGTACACTGCGCTGGTTGCCGCGGGGGTGATGCCTCTGGGGCAGGCTGCGCGCGCGGTGCAGGAGCGGGCCCGGCTAATGGAGAAGGCTGTCCCCGCGGGTACCGGCGCCATGGCCGCGGTCATGGCGCTCTCGCGCGAACAGATAGACGAAGTCTGCAAAGAGTCGTGCGGGGCCGGCATAGTAGTCCCCGCTAATGACAACGCTCCGGACCAGGTAGTAATCTCCGGCCATGCCGGTGCCGTGGACCGGGCGACAGAAGAGCTCAAGTCCAGGGGCGGCAGGGTCAGAAAGCTCAAGGTGAGCGGCCCGTTCCACACCGAGCTCATGGAGCCTGCGGCCAGAGAGATGGAAAGCCTGCTTGCCAAGATGGAGTTTGCAAAGCCGGCTTTTCCGGTCCTGGCCAATTTGGACGCCCGGCCGTACCCGGGAGGAAATGGCGTGGTGCGAAACCTCTCCCGGCAGATAGTAAGCCCGGTGCTGTGGAGACAGACAGTGGAACGGATGGACCGGCAAGGCGCGCGAGTCTACCTGGAGGCCGGTCCCGGCAAGGTGCTGGCCGGCCTTATCTCCCGCTGTGTTCCCGGGGCTGAGGTTCTGGGCTTCGTCGAGTCCGAAAGGCTAAACGAGATCAAGCAGGGGATGGAGACATGAAGGAACGCGGGGTTCTGCACGGCAAGACGGCGGTAGTCACCGGCGGCAGCCGGGGCATTGGCGCGGCAGTGGCTTTGCGTCTTTCCGAGGACGGCGCTCGCGTGGTTATTGCCGACGTTGAGCCGGGCGACCGGACGTGCGATGATATCCTCTCGCGCGGCGGCTCCGCCTCATTCGTCGAGCTTGACGTCACCGACTTTGACGCGGTGCGGGAGGCTTTCCAGGATGTTGACAAGAGAAGCGGCGGCATTCACGTTTTGGTAAACAACGCCGGCATAAACCGGGACCAGGTTTTGGGCAGGATGAAGCCCGCTCAGTGGCGCGAGGTTCTCGAGGTCAACCTGGAGGGCTGTTTTAATTGCTGCCGGCAGGCTAGCCGGGCCATGATCCGGCAGAAGGAAGGCCGCATTATAAATATGTCCAGTGTAGTAGCGCGCTTGGGCAGAGCCGGCCAGGCCAACTACGCGGCAAGCAAGGCGGGCATTGAAGGACTGACCCGCAGCCTGGCCCTCGAGCTTGCCCGCCTGGGAATAACAGTGAACGCCGTGGCCCCCGGATACATAGACACGGAAATGACGCGGGAGCTCTCTGATGATGTCCGCGCGGAGATCATGGGGCACATACCCCTGCAGCGGGGGGGCGAGCCTGCCGAGGTTGCTGCGCTTATAAGCTTCCTGGCCGGTCCTGGAGGGGCCTATATAACCGGCCAGACCATTGGAGTAAACGGCGGGTTGTTTTTCGCCTGATCGACTTGTAAAATACCGGAAAGGCCCGGCAGACTTGTTTTCCAAGCCGGGCTTATAAAAAAAACCGAACCGAAAGTGGAGGCGCTGATGGCCATAAAGGACCGCGTGTACGAGCTCATTCTCGAACACCTGGACATAGCCCCCGACAGCCTGAAACCGGATGCCAAGTTTATCGACGACATGGGGGTAAGCTCAATGGACCTGTGGGAGCTTGTCCTGGTCATGGAGGACGAGTTCGACCTGGAAGTTCCCGACGAAGACCTGGAGAAGATAGTCACCGTGCAAGACGCCATCGACTTTATCGAGTCCCACGCAGACAAAGAATAACTCCCGCCCGATTCACCCTCGTACCGCCGGCACAGATAAAGTAACTCCGCTTTTTTCGACAAACCGCGAAATGGTTGCTATACTTTGCCAGCCGTGGTTTTCCGCGGCTATGATGACAAGGGGGTGAGCGGTTTTGCCGTCCGATCCGGATAAAGACAGCGGGCTTTCCAGCCGGCCGGAAGAAACTGTTTCCAGACCCTCCCTCCTGCGGCAGTTGGTCCCTTATGTGTTTGCCGGCCTCATCCTGGCGTACATGTTTTACAAGGTGGACTTCAGCCGGGTTGGTGACATTCTTTTAAGGGATGAAATCAGGCACTACCGGATCGTGGGAGCTTACCTTGTCTACTGCGCTTTTTATTACTTTACGGACATTCTCAGTTTCTACCGGGCTTATAACCTCTTTAACACGGCCATAGGACTATTGGAGACCGCTCGGCTGCGCCTTGCTTCATACACTGTCCAGTCGGTAAACGGGGCCATCACCGAGATCATGAGCGTGCTTTACATGCTGCGTGTCAAGAAGGTCCCGGTGTGGGGGTCAACCTCTTCTGCCGGCTTTGTCTACTTCAACGAGGTCTACACCATGGTGGCGCTCTTAACTTACTGCGCCTTCTTCCTGCCCCCGGAGAACCGCATCATGGTTGAGATGCCAGTTGCGGGGATGTCCTTTTGGAGCCTGTTCCAGGGAGTTATACTGTTTGCCTGGGCGGTGTTGCCGCTTTGGCTGTTGTTTTTCCGGACACGGGCGGGACCGGTTTTAAAAAGACTGTATAACGCAGATGTCCTGGTGGCCTTTCGCAAGGCAAGGGTCCGCGACTACGCCGAGGTCATAGCCTACAGGTTCGGCAACAACCTCATCAGCGTGCTGGTCAACATTGTCATACTTCGGGCCATGGGCATTGATGCTCCGCCGGCCCTGCTTTTCGCTGCAGTGCCGGTCATGGTCAACGTGGCTTACTGGCCTATCTCGGTGGGCGGGTTCGGCGGCCCGCAGTTGGTGGCCGACTTCCTGCTGCGCGGACACGCTACTGAAGAGACCATACTCGCCTACAGCCTGGTGTGGTCGGCACTGTTTTTTATCACCAGGAGCCTTTCGGGACTGCCATTTCTAAGGCCGGTTTGGCGGGCTGCATTCCCGGAAGCGGCCGAGCAGGAAAAACAGCCTGCGTCTTAAGGACCTCCTTTTTCTCGAAAAAGCCTTCAAAACGGAGATATGGGAAACCACATCCGGCGAAGGGTATGTTATAATAAGAGGTGAAATCTGGTCGATAAGAGGCGGTCTCGGCATCGCCTTGTCTGTCAGTAAAACTCTTTAAATCGAGGTGTGAACTACAAGTCATGGAAGAGGAACAGGAGAAGAAGCGGCGGAGGGCTTACGTGGAGATCAGGGAGATGGAGATAGACGACATCCCGTCAGTATTTCACTTGGGAGAGAGACTGTTCACATCCTCCGAGGCTCCCAACCTCTATCGGACGTGGGACGAGTTCGAGGTCACCGGCATGTTCCAGGAGGACCCGAACCTTTGCCTGGTGGCGGAGTATGAAGACCGGATAGTGGGGTTTGCCCTGGGCACGACCATCGAGAAGAGCCACAGCGCCTGGAAGTACGGTCACCTGGCCTGGCTGGGTGTAGACCCCGACTGCCAGCGGCACGGTGTGGCGACCCGGCTGTTCCAGGCCTTCCGCGACCGGGTGGCCCAGGCAGGAGTGCGCATCGTGCTGGTGGACACCGAAGCGGATAACGAGAGGGCCATCAGTTTCTTCAAGGACCTGGGATTTAGAAACCCTGAAGAACACATCTACCTCTCCCTGAACCTGGACCAGCACCTGAAGCTCATGAAAGAGAAAAACGGCAAGAACAATGGCTGATTCTTCCACCGGGCAGAGGCTCAAAAAACTGCTTCACAAGCTGGTTGACATTTACAGTCCTTCCGGCAAGGAAGAAGAGGTCCTCGAGTACGTCCATCATTACTTGAAGCGGCACGGCCTGCCCGTATCCCGCCAGGATGTTGACGACAACCGTTACAATTTGGTGGTGTTCCCGGAAGAAAAGGACGTCGAGCTGGCGCTGGTTGGTCACTTAGATACCGTGGTGGCCTATGACCTCGATCATTACGGGTTCGAGGAGGACGACGGAGTGGTCTACGGTCTGGGAACTGCGGACATGAAGGGCGGTTGCGCAGCCATGATCGAGGCCATGGTCTCGGCATGGCATGACAACTCCCCTCCTCCGGTGGCCCTCTGCCTGGTGGTGGGCGAAGAGGAGGAAGGCGACGGAGCCGTACAACTGGTCAAGGACTACCAGTTTCCGTGGGCCATCATAGGCGAGCCCACCGACCTTCGACCGTGCCTGTCCAACTACGGATACCTCGAACTCCAGGTCGAGACCGAAGGGAAAAGGGCCCACGCTTCCCTTGCCGACCAGGTGAGAAACCCTTTGCGGGTCATGCTCCGCATAGTGCTCAAGATCGTCAGGTACCTCGAGTCGGACAGGCCCGAGGTCGTCTACAACATCCGCGACATGTGGAGCTCGCAGGCAGGCTTTTTCATTCCCGACCATTGCGAGACGTGGCTCGACCTCCATATGCCGCCGCAATCGCCCATCGCCGAGATCATGCACGAGATCGAGGACATCCTCGAACAGGACCGCGAGGAGCGGCCGGACATGGAAGCAAACATTCGGTTCGTCACTGTTGACGCCGGGTTCGAGCTGCCGGAAAAAGGACACATCATCGAGGCCGTAAAGTCGAGCTTTTCCGGACAGGGAATGGAGTGGAGCCCCGCCCAGTTCCGGAGCCACTCCGACGCCACCCGGCTGTGGGAAGCAGGCGTAAGACCGATAATCATCGGACCGGGAAAACTGGAAATGGCCCACTCACCAGAAGAGTCCATAAAAATGGAAGAGGTCCATAAAGCATATGAGCTTTACCAACAGATCATAAAAGAGACGGGAGAACTTTAAGCAACAGCAAAAAAGTAATGCTCATGAAAAGAAGGCAAATGCTCGGCATGTTTGGCGCTGCCCTTTCCGCGGGTCCAATTTCCGCCTTGTTTCCAGTTGGAGCGTCTCGCCAAAGCGCTTTTTTGGAGGGCACCGCAGCCGTAAAACGGCACAAGGAAGGCGGTGTCCCCGGCAAGGTTATATTTCACATACCTGCGCGGACCAGCAAGTACGTGGGTTCTCCAGGCATTGCCGTTCTGCCTGACGGCACCTATATCGCCAAGTGCGACCTTTTCGGGCCCCTGTCCAACGAGTACATAAAGCCCGTCTCCCTGGTGTTCGCGTCCCGCGACCGGGGCAGGACATGGACCGGTCGCGCCGAGGTCAAGGGATTGTTCTGGGCATCAATATTTTATCACCGCGGACATTTGTTCATGCTGGGAACAAGCAGGTGCATGGGCTATACCGTGATCATGAAAAGCTCGGATGGAGGCCGCACCTGGACCGACCCGGCTGACGAAAACACCGGCCTGTTGATAAAGGACTGGAGCCATACCGCTCCCGTGCCGGTGGTGGTCCACAACGGCCGAGTCTGGCGGGCCATGGAACAGGCCAACGGTCCTTTCCCCTGGAACCGACGGTTCAGCGCCTTCATGATGTCAGCGCCGGAAGACGCCGATCTTCTGAAGTCCTCGAGCTGGACGTTCTCCAACCGAATCCCCTTTCGGCGACAGTGGCTTGCCGGCAAGTCGCCCGGCTTTTGCGACTGGCCGGAGATGTGGCTCGAAGGGAATGCAGTAATAACGCCTGACGGGGATATAGTGGACATGATGCGCATAGACAAGTGCGGAAACAATGAGCTGGCGGCAATGGTCAAAATATCCTCAGACGGCGCCCGCGCGAGCTTTGACATGGATATGGGACTCATCAGCTTTCCCGGAGGTGCGAAGAAGTTCACCATCCGGCACGATCCCGTTTCCAATAAGTACTGGTCGCTGGTGAACCTTATCCCGGAAAACTATCACGGAGACCTGCCCCCTTATAAGATAAGAAACACCCAGGCGCTCGTCTGTTCCCAAAACCTCCGAAACTGGGAAACCGGGAAAGTCATCCTCCATCATCCCGAACCAAAACACCACGCCTTCCAATACCTCGACTGGCTGATCGAGGACAAAGACATCATTGCAGTATCAAGAACCGCCTATGACGACGGCCATGGCGGAGCAAACGACTACCACGACGCCAACTTCCTCACATTCCACCGAATGGAAGGCTTCCGGGGGATTTAACCCGTAGTGTCTTGTCAAGCTCACACTGACGCATAGTGTGCGAGCGACTTCAGTCGCGACTGAAGTCGCTCGCACAAAAAAACATCTATCTTGTAAGCGACAAAAAACGCTTGACAGGGCAGTAGGGTGAATAAAGAAAGAAAGAACCAAAGAAAGAAAGGGGAATAATAGGACGGGACGTCTCCCCCGGAGGGGGGCCGTCCCGGTGGTTGTGTTGAGAGAGAGACGTCCCCAACGGGATTTGAACCCGTGTTGCCGGATTGAAAGCCCGGTGTCCTAGACCTGGCTAGACGATGGGGACGTA
>CAYQTK010000215.1:0-7484 GCA_964420375.1 uncultured bacterium | reverse complement strand
AGGCGCCTTTTTGTAAGTTCCGGCAAGCCGGAACTTATGAGTGCGAAAGCAAGCTCTCCTGTCTGCGTGCCTGTCTGCCCTGTCTGCGTGTCCGCACAGGCAGGTGTGTCCGGCACAGGCAGGCGCACTCCGAAAACGTAGTTTCGCAACGGGCACTATTTAGCTCGACGGTTCTTGAGCTTCCTGTTCGCTGCTTCCGTCTTTGTCTGCAGCCAAGTCCTCCAGCTCGCCGGCTCCCGCGGACGTGGTCGAGAGCACGACAACGCCGGGGATGAGCACTGCTATTCCCAGGTATTGGGGAAGGCTCAGGTTAATGCTGTATACCAGGAACTCGAAAATCATGGGCATTAGGATGGTAAAGGAGTTTATGCAGGGCACGACCACCACTGCGCGACTCCGCAGGAAAGCGATCTGGGTCAATGCCAGGGCTGAAGCTCCGATAAACAGCGCCACGTAGGGATAGGGGTTCTTGAGCTGTCCCAGAAAGCTTCCGCCGGACTCGACCAGGGCGATGTCGGCGATGAACATGCCTATGCCGATTAATGCGCCTGCCAGCGAGCCGAAGATGACGCCGTGCAGCTTCTTGGTGGTCAGGGTGTAAACCACCAGCAATCCGAAGAGGGCCAGAGTAATTGCAATGTATAGAAGCAGGCTTGAAAGCACAAAGCTCTGGGGGTTCTTGGTCCGGATATCAAACGCGGCCAGGACGGTGGTGCCGACCACTACGAGGGCGCAACCCATTAATTCGCGGGGACCGATCTTTTCTTTCAACACCAGCCAGGCAAAGATCACCAGGGCGATAAGCCCGACTCCTACCAAAGAAGAGATGGTGGAGGGCTTCTCGGTAAGTTTCATAGCATAGGAGTAGAGCCCGGCGCTGGCTGTGGTGGCTATGACGCCTATCAGCCAGATGTGGAAGTCGCGCCGGTTCTCGGGCGCGAACATGGCCTTGCCCTTGGTCAGAACGTGGACCTTCATCTTCTGGACGCCCTTGCCCACGTTCATGGCAATGGCCCCGGCTGCACCTACCGCCAGCCCGGCGTAGAAAATCCAGTCCATTATTACTCCCTCCGGTCCTAATCCGCGCCTATCTCATATAAGCTGTACTGTCCAAAGTAACCGTATCTTTCGATCTGCTTGTCCGTCAATGGCTTTACAGTGATGTCGTTGTCAAGGTAGATTCTTTTCCTGCTTTCCCTGGTGTACTTGGGCCAGTGGGGCAGGCCCTCCCCGTTGGGGTCCCCCTTCTTTGCAAAGTTGGCGTAATAGGACATGATCTTTTCGGAGAGCGGCGCACCAAGCTCGATGGCCCTTTTGTTGGCGAGGATTTTGGCGAGCTGGGTATCCATCTCCAGCGCCCCGAAGACCATGGGCTCGTCCAGGCCGTGGAAAGCGCCCATCTTCTTCCGAAAGCGGGTGTCGTCCCAGTCGAACCGGTAGAAGTACACCGGCGATTGTTCGCTAAGTGCTTCCGCTGCTGCAAACCCTTGCGCCACGAACGCCTGGTTGGCCACTGCGAAAAGCAGGTCAATGGGCCGGTCGTAGTCCTCGTAGGAGTACATTGCCATGACCTCGTCGGTGCGCGGACCGAGCAGCTTCTCCAGCAGGTTGTCCACCATCCACCTGGGCCACAGCTTCAGCCCGAAGAAAAACATGGTATATAGCTTGACCTCGTCGCGGGTGTGTCCCAACATCACCGGGACCTTGTTGTAGTTGCCTTGCTTGATGCTCTCGAGCGGCTGGTCGTTGAGCATGTGCCCGTCCACGTGGGGACCGAACCCCATGCCCTCTTTAATCACGGTGATGACGGTGTTCTGTCCCTCGGGAACAAAGGCGTCCGTGGGCTTCTCCCGCAGGCATGCCGGCACGTCGGAGGCCTCGTCGCATCCCACTTGTTCCAGTATCTCCCTGCCCTGCTCGTATCCTTTTTCCAGGCTGGAGGCTGTATTGCAAGAGCCGCTCATGGGTATGGCGCGATGGAAAAGACCTTCTGCCAACGGCGACGCCAGCAGAGTGCACACGCTCATGCCGCCCGCGGACTGGCCGAAGATAGTGACGTTGTCCGGGTCTCCTCCAAACGCGGCAATGTTGTTCTGTGTCCACTTCAAGCCCTGTATCTGGTCCAGGATGCCGTAATTGCCGGTGCTGCCGTGGGGGTCCTCTTTGGCAAGCTCGGGAAGCGCAGTGAAACCGAGGATGCCCACCCGGTAGTCCACTGTAATTACAATGACCTCCTGCTCCGCTGCCAGGCGGGCCCCGTCGGACATCTCGAAGGTCCCCGAACCCTGCTTGAACGCGCCACCGTGAATCCAGTACATCACCGGGTAGGTGCCCGGCCTGGCGGGCCGCCAGATGTTCAGGGTCAGGCAGGCCTCTGCACAGTCCGATACATCGCCACCGGAGTAGATGGTGCCCTCCTGGGGGCAGGCGGGCCCGTACTCGGAAGCCTCGAACACGCCTTCATGCGGAGGCGGAGGCTGGGGCGCCCGGAACCGGAGATCACCCACCGGCTGGGCGGCATAATGGATGCCTTTCCACACGCAGGCGTTGTCCTCGGAGTCCGCGTAACCCTTGATAAGTCCCTGCTCGGTCTCTACCGGCTTTTTGCAGTCAAGCCCCCCGGCTGCAACAGATACGGATGAAATCGAAAAGACCGTCACGCAGGTTATAATCGCGGCAACAAGCTTTCCTTTGTCCATAATGTGCTCCTTTCCTTAACTTGTCCGACGCAATAACGTGGCTCAAACATGAGACCTGGTCGGCATACAACGTGAGGACAGCATACCAAGCCGAGACTCAGAGAGTCAAGCCGAAGCGGGATGGAGCTTTGCCGTTGGGGGCTGTCGGTTCATGCGGATACAGGCAACTTGCGCTTGGAGAAGAGATCATTTACAGAAGGAGAGCGCCCACTATGGTTTTGTATATGCCGAGAAAAACGCCTGACAGAGCAAAACCGGTACCGGCTTTATTAATAACCGGCTGATTTGCTTTGTCCTGAAGGCTAGAGAGACCTTACTCTCCGGCTTCTTCCATGCTGTCGAGTCCGTACTTCTTCATCTTTCTCCAGAGGGTGGTCCGGTGCATGCCGAGCTCTCGGGCGGCTTTGCGGCGGTTGCCCGCTTTTCTTTGCAGGGCCTCTTTTATTACCGCCTCTTCGTCAATCTCGGGCTCGGCTGCTGTATCCGCCTGTTGCTCTGCGCCGGAGACGATCCGGGGAGGCAGGTGTTTCGTCTCGATTATGGAGTTGTGACAGAGGACAAAGGCGTGCTCGATGGCGTTTTCGAGCTCGCGGACGTTTCCGGGGAAATCGTAACGCCGTAGTATTTTGAGTGCGTCCGCCGACAGCCCCTGGATGGCTTTGCCCCGCTTGTCGCGGAACTTCTGTACAAAGAAGTCCACCAGGCGGGGAAGGTCCTCAGGCCGGTCTTTCAGGGAAGGCACTCTTACCGAGATGATATTTATGCGGTAGTAGAGGTCTTCACGGAAGGATTCCTCTCGCACCATGCTTTCGATGTCGCGATTGGTTGTGGCAAGGATTCGGGCATTGGTCCGCATTGTCTTGGTCGAGCCTAAAGGCTGGAACTCGCCGTCCTGGAGAACGCGCAAGAGCTTTACCTGCAACGAAAGCGGCATCTCCGCGATCTCGTCGAGGAGCAGTGTTCCCCCGTTGGCTGCCAGGAACAGTCCCTCCTTGTCGCGCTTGGCGTCGGTGAACGCGCCCTTTACATAGCCGAACAGCTCGGACTCGAGGAGCGTTTCAGGCAGCGCTGCACAGTTGATGCGGATGTAGGGGCCGTCCTTGCGAGGAGACAGGTTGTGGAGCGACCGGGCGATCAGTTCCTTTCCAGCGCCCGAGGGACCGAGGATGAGCACGTTGCACTCCGAAGACCCGATATCGGGAAGCAGGTTGATGATCCGTTGCATCTCGGGGTTTGCGGAAGCCATCTCGTCGATGACCTCCAGTTGTGAAATTCGTGCCCGGAGGTTTTCGACCTGGGAGAGGTCCTGGAAGAACTCGACCGCTCCGATAAGATTTCCGTCATTGTCCCGGAGGACGCTGGTTGTAACGCTGATGGGAACCTGCTTTCCACTCTTGGTGATGATGGTCGCGCGTACATGCCGGTGGGTGTCTCCTTTTTCCAGGGTGTCGAGGAGTGCGCAGCGGGAGTGGCAGATATCGCTTCGGAAAATATCAAAGCAATAGTTGCCTACCGCCTCCTCCCGGCTGAAGCCGGTTATCTTTTCAGCGGCGCGATTGAAGCTGGCGATCCGGCAATCGCGGTCTGTAGTGAAAACACCGTCGTTAATGCTTTCGAGGATCAGCTTGGACACATAGGCATCAGTGGCATCCGGACTGGTTTCCATATCTTCCTCGATCTTAGAGGTCCACTTAGACCCCCTAAACTTTTCCATTCCGTAACTTCCTTTTAAGAAAAACTCGGTTTTATAGACTGCTTACTTCCAAAAATAATTGTAGCACATTTTCAAAATAATGCAACGTATTTGTTTTTGAAATCAACACTAAATTGAGATGAGATATTCATAAAGGGCAGGGTAATTTTAGTATTACTGCTTTAGCAAACGATGTGCACTCCATTTCACTTTTATGTTTAAATTAACGATAACAAATAGATAGACATTGAATGCTTTATTCGGCAGACAAATTGAAAAACGGCGCAGAAAAAGACATACTGCTGTGCAACTGAACGCTTTTCTGTTGCATAAATGTTTCACAACGGGTTCGACACCGAAGTAATCCGGTCTTCTGTGTATCACGGCCTTTTCAAGGCGCTTTCACTCAGGCACTACTTCACCACCTGGAGATTCGGTGTTTTTGACCCGGTTTCATCATTCGGGTTGTCATCTCCTTCGATCACGGTGAAGCGCACGCTGAGACTTTTTTTGCCCGGTCCTTTGGGTTCGGGAAGTTGTTTGTCCTCGATTTCGCACTCGCATCCCGTCGGTTGTTGCGGCTTCCGGCAGGAGCAGGTTTGCTCGCCGGGGTCGGTACGGATAAGTCCGGTATAGTAGTCAGTTTCGTTTTGGAACCTCTTGGGCACCACTCCCCACACGTGTTCGGACTCGATGTAAACTCCCAACCTGCGGAGCTTTCTCTGATCCATGATCATCCGGTGGTAGGACATGTCGATCTCGTGCCTCCTCTGCTCGTGGCTTGCCCCTTGGGAGACATGGCCGTAAGTCTTGTTGATCTCGTAGGTTTGGCCCCCGTAGTGCGCCGTGTAGACCGCGCGGAGGTCTTCGCCGCCGTCAGCAGGATCAATCGATTCGGACACGTAGATGTGCAGCGGCTCGCCGATCCCGGCAAGCTCGTAAAAATGCTCGAGGTGATAGGGTTTTTGGGGCATGAACTCGGAGACGTCCGTACCCGGCAGGAGCGCGGGCAGGGAAAAGGGCACCGCGTTGATTGCCGCCCCCGCGGTATCGAGTCTTTTAAGGTCGCTGTTGAGCCTGGTGTTGGCGATTACAAAGGACATCGCGGCTTCGCGCAGAGAGCGCAGGGAATGTCCTGAAGAATAGGTCTTCTCGAACCTGGCGGTTTCGTCGTTTACAGTGACCGTGTAAAACGCGGAAAGCTCGAATCCCGCTCCCTTCTTTGTCTGGCTCCTGGTGATGAGGCTCGGTCTTACCAGGACCTCGATGTGTTCCTGCCCGCGCGTGAGAGTTAAGATGTCTTCCACGCTCTCCGGTCTCCCGTGTCTTTTCCATATACCTCTGTCGCTCATTTTACCACCCTTTCGTCTTTCCTCTCCTTCTCGTTCAAAAGCTCGGCCAGGTAGTGGGGGGAGTACAGCGCTCCCACCGGGTTATTGGCCAGCGTCTTGTCCTTTACGAACAAGGTGCTCACCGGGGCCCTGCTGTGGCGGGCTAATATGATGTCGCATCCCAAACATAGACCCACCGCAAGGTTCAAGTCGGTGCCGGTGCCGTTTAGAACCTCGGCCTGGCCCGCGGCGTTGCAAAAGGAGTGGGTGCCTTCCTCTTGACTCCGAACTCCAACCTTGCAGCATACCGGCACGATCTGGAAATGACGCTCCAGCACACGGGTCAAAAGCTCAGCCTCCCGGAACATCTCCGAGCAAAAAGCTATGCCCAGACGCTTGCATCCCAGGGTGCGGCAAAAACGAACCAGCTCTTCCACCCGGCACAAGGCATCGCTGTCCGGGCCCTGGTGGGAGGCATCCCGGAGCTTCTCCTCATGCGGCTCAATTACCGTGTCCTCGCCGGGGAGGTTCAGCGGGCACTCTCTGCCTTCAAGGCAGTAATGATGTCGGCACTTGATACAGTTTATGGAATCGCTGTCCTGGGGAATCTCCCGGACAACCTGCTCCCGGCGACCTTCACCCGCTCCAAGGCCATAGCCCGGATACAGGCGGTCTGCGGCAAATGCAAAAAGGACTTCCTCAACCTCGCCGGCTACATTGTTTATGACCTCGATGCCCGCGGCCCGGGCCTCTGCAATGAAATCCCAAGACGCGCCGCCGCAGATAAACACACCTGTCTCCAACTCGGCAAGCTGGTCAAGGAAAACATCATCGGACACTCCCTGCAAAGGCTCGGTGTGCCGGGATCTCACTTCCCGGTTTTCGACTTCGGCAACCAAAAGCAAGGGAGCGTAAAGATAACGCGGAGAAACCCGGCTTCCAAAAAGTGGTACTGAAACTTTCATATTATTGACACCTCTTGATTCTTTATAAAAGCAACTAGCGGGCCAAAATGGAAATCTCCCTCTGATTATGAGAGTGTTCCGCAGACAGTAAAAAAACTATTTCAGGGGTCCTCTATATCTTCCTGATTTTAAATTGTATTTCTAAAAGGCCCTCTGCGGATTAAAAACACTGCCCCGGCCTCTGAATATTAAAATTCTATAATCTTCTGTTTTTATTGAACTTTATCTGTTGCAGAGAGTGTTGCGTAAAACGGTTAAAATACTCCGTGCAACGCCTCCTGCAATGCTGAAACTCGAAGACGCTGGTCCGATGTAGCCTCAAAACCCAGTTTGCATATATCGGTTATGGACAAGCTATGAGTTAATATAAAAGTTCACTGCTGTCCGGTTAACTTTTTGAAATCGCTGCAAGATGCTGAAATATAAAGAAAATTACGCTTTTAATAACTTCTGGATTGAGGCTTCCGTAAAAGCCGGACATAGGTATTTCAGAAAGTTGCGGCATTTTCGAGCTTAGACTGCCACGTTTTTAACCGGACAGCACGCAAGTCCGCTTGAACAGGGGCTCTGGTAAGTGAGAGTTTTAAAACCATTTACCGGAGGCCTCTCATGCATGAAAAGTCTTATGTGCTGGCGCAGTTTCTCAAGCTGTTGCCTCGTTACGAGTTCAAGGCGCTTGGTTGATAAGTACAACGGCGATCGGGCCTTGACGATGAGCTGCCTGAACTCCCTTTCGCCCTTGATCAGCGCCACTTCGCTTTCATGCACTCTCACGTTTTTGTATTTTCTTTTGGGG
>CAYQTK010000214.1:0-7494 GCA_964420375.1 uncultured bacterium | reverse complement strand
GAATTTATATCGCGACTAAAGTCGCTCGCACGTATCACCTTACTTTTACAGAGCACGATAAGGCGTCCGACAAGAGCGGATGTGTCTTGTCAAGCTTACTTTGACGCATGCTGTGAGAGCGTCGGAAGTCGCGAATGAAAGTCGCTCGCACGAAGAAGATCAGTCTTGTAGGCGACGGAAAACGCTTGACAGAGCGCCAGGCTGGTGGCTATACAGCGGGGAGGGCCGGACCTGTTCCGGGCTTTTCTCTTTCCCCGCCTGTCTGCGTGCCTGTCTGCCCTGTTACGTGTCCGCACAGTCAGGCGGAACGCACAGGCAGACCGGAAGCCCGGAGGCGATAAACCCATCATCGCAACGCCGGCTAACTCTCTGATGAACACAGACTTTTTGCTTTGAAGGGCATATTTGCATTGCAGGTAACATTAAACCGGAGAGGCGTCATTTTTCGGGTTGAGTCCATAACCATCTGTTTTTTTAAATATTAAATTTTCTTCTTGACAGCCAAAACAACTGTTTTATACTAACAATTGAAATATACAATTCAAGTACATGTATTAAAGAAAGGAAGTAATGGAAGACAAAAAACAAAGCAAGGCGACACGGGAGCGGCTGATTGAGGCCGCGGGGGAGCTGTTCGCGGAGAAGGGGTTCAAGGAGACCACTGTCCGGGAGATATGCGACAAGGCGAAGGCCAACCTTGCCGCGGTGAACTATTATTTCCGGGACAAGGAGAGACTCTACCAGGAGGTCCTCTATATCGTGGTCTCCAAGATGGGCGACAAATCTTTCCTGGATATCATGGATGGTCCCTCCACTTCTTCGCGGGACAAGATTTACCTGTTTGTATGGAAATTTTTAGCGCGCCGTTTCGATCCCCAGGCGCCGGCGTGGCATTTCGAGCTTATCGCCCGCCAGATGGTCGAGTCTCCGGAATCGTTAAAATCCATTGTCTCGGACAACATCCGTACCCATCACCAGGTGCTTTACAATATCGTGTCCGAGTTTCTCGGACCCGGCGCTTCCCCGGACACAGTCCACAAATGCATCTTGAGCATCTTTGGCCAGAACCTGATTTACGTCATGATGCACCATCCTCATTCCCCCATACCGGACGACTTCAAGGTCGAGATGACCCCCGCGGAGATCGAGGAACGAGCCAATCACATCGCGGATTTCTCCATAGCCGGGCTTACCTGGTTCAGGGATTCCCTCAAAGGACCGGAAGTGGAATCTGAAGACAACCCATGAAGTTATATAAATTTTTCCGGAGCCGGAGCGTAAAGACATTATAGGCCATAATAGTGACTCACATCCCTTAAAGGAGGGAGCAACAAATGAAGGTCAGAGGACAAAAAACAAGGATCATAACCGTAGCCGCGATGGCCGGCATGATGTTTTTCATGGCCTGCCCTGCAGAAAAGAAGAAGCCCGAGGTTGACCTGCCCCCCAGCTTCTCCCGGAGCGGAAGTGCATCCCTGCCTGATAAGTGGTGGACCTCGTTTTCCGACCCCGAGCTCAACCGCCTGGAGGAAGAAGCTATGTCCGGGAACCTGGACGTGCTTGCCGCCTGGGACCGCCTTGACCAGGCCAATGCCTTGTACAAGTCCGCTTCAGCAGGTCTTTGGCCCAGCGTGTCCGCGTCCCTGTCCCTGACCGACAAAGAGATGATGGGTGAGGAAGAAAGCACGGAAACAGCCTCGTCAGGCGGCAGCTTGCCCTCTGGGGGGAGCACCGGCGTACAGTCTTCTGCTGAAGGGACCACCTACTCCGGCTCGCTCACTGCAAGCTATGAGCTGGACCTGTGGGGCAGGGTCCGGTCGAGCAGAAAAGCGGCAGAAGCGGACTTCCAGGCCGGACAGGAAGACCTGCACACCATGGCAATGACCATCTCCTCCCAGGTGGCTTTGACATGGTACGAGCTGGTCGAACACAAGCTCCAGCTCAGCGTGCTTCGCGACCAGATCGAGTTGAACGAGTCTTACCTGGAACTGCAGAAACTTCGCTACAGGCAGGGCGCGGCCGCGGCAGCCGACGTAGTCCAGCAACGACAGCAACTGGAGGCGGTCCAGAGCGAGCTGCCCAACACTCAGAGCAGGATCGAGACCTTAAAGCACCAGCTCGCCGTGCTCATGGGAAAGCCGCCGCAGACCGCGATCGAGGTGGAAAGGGAAACCCTGCCCGGGCTGCCGTCTCTGCCGGACACCGGCCTGCCCGCGGACCTGCTTATGAAAAGACCTGACGTGCGCGCTGCAAAGAAAAGGCTGGAAGCAGCCGGGTACCGGGTGGACCAGGCGTTCGCCAACCGGCTGCCATCCATCAGTATCACCTTGAGCGCATCCGACACCGAAGAGGAGATCGAGTCGCTGTTCGAGAACTGGCTCCGGAACCTTACCATAAACCTGGCCGCCCCCATCTTCGACGCCGAGCGGCGCAAGGCGGAAGAGGAGAGGGCCCGCGCCGCGGCTTCTGCTCAGGTCCACGCCTTTGAAAAGACCGTGCTCTCCGCACTCCAGGAGGTTGAAGACGCCCTGGTGCAAGAGAAGAAACAAGCGGAGTACATAAAGCGCCTGGAAAAACAGATGAGCTCGGCGCGCGAGTCCCTCGAGCTTTCGAGGGAGAGATACCGGAACGGGGCCATTGGCTATTTGCCGGTCCTGGTCAACCTGAAAAATCTCCAGGCACTAGAGAGGCGACATCTTACCACAAAAAAAGTGCTCATCACCTATCGCATCTCCCTCTATCGAGCCATCGGCGGGTCATGGGAGCTGGAAAGAAAAACGGAAAAACCCGAAGCCCGAAGTATATTGCAGTCAAGCCAAGATGAGGTAAAAAAATGAAAGAGCTGTTTTTGAAAAGAGTGCTGCCTATAGTTGTCGTCCTGGCCATTAGCGTTGCAGTGAGTGTAAAGCTCATGAAAAGCAAACCCGAAACTCGGAGACAGGCCAGGAAGACGATGTCCTCCATAGTGCAGGTGGTGGAGGCAAAGCCCAAGCAGGACCGGGTGGTGGTGGAAGCCATGGGCACGGTCATGCCGGCGCGGCAGGTCAGCATCACTCCCCAGGTGTCCGGCAAGATAGAAAAGATACACCCCGAGTTCGTGCCCGGCGGGCTTCTCGAAAAAGGCGAGGTCCTGGTAAAGATTGATGACCGCGACTATGTAGCTGCCAAGAACCAGGCATGGGCCCAAGTGGAAGAAGCCAGGGCGGGCTTGGACCTTGAGAAAGGCATGCAAACCGTGGCCCGCAAAGAATACAAGCTCATGCAAAAGATGGAAGGCAAGTCCGACGCCAATGCGGAGCTGGCCCTCCGCGAACCCCAGCTCAAGCAGGCCAAGGCCAGGCTGTCCTCCGCTTATGCCGCTTATAAAAAAGCCCGTCTTAACCTGGAACGGACAGACATCGAGGTCCCCTGGAACGCGGTGGTATTAAGCAAAGACGCGGAAACAGGCCAGTTCGTAAGCCAGCAGACCAGGATCGCCACCCTGGCGGGGACCGACACCTACTGGGTGGAAGCCACTATGCGCGCCGCCCACCTGCCCTGGATCAAACTTCCTGATGCAAAAGGACAAGGCGGGTCGGAAGCAACAGTGGTCTACCATGCCGGCGGAAAGGACATGACCGCACTTTCCGGAAAAGTCATCAAGCTGCTGGCGGACGTGGAGCAAAAGAGCAGGATGGCCCGGCTGCTCATCGAAATCAAGGACCCGCTGGCCCAGGTGAAAGCACAAGGAAACGCCGACATCCCCCTGCTTATTAACTCCTACGTCCGGGTCGAGATACTCGGCAAAAAACTGGAGGATACATTTGATTTGCCCAGGAAGGCCCTGCGGGAGGGGGACCGGGTATGGATTATGAATGATGAAAAGAGGCTCGAAATAAAAGACGTGAAAGTGGCCTGGAAGTCGGAAGAAAAAGTCATGGTCACCGCTGGATTGGAGACGGGCGACAAGGTCATCACCTCGCGAATCATCTCGCCTCTGCCCGGCATGGAACTCAGGCTGGAAGAGAACGCCGACGAAACCGTTCCCTCGGCAGAGGGGAAAAAGAAGATGCGGAACAAGTCTGATCAAGCTCCTCGGCAAAAAGGAGACATGAAATGAGTGCTCCCCCGGAGAAAAAAGGCTCCATAGCCTGGATGACCAACAACCCGGTGGCTGCCAACCTGCTCATGATCTGCATCCTGGCGGGGGGCCTGATAGCGGCCATGACCATCCGGCAGCAGATATTCCCCGACTACTACATGGAAGTGGTCAACGTATCCGTGGCCTATCCCGGCACGAGCCCGGAAGAGGTTGAAGAAGGCATAATCAATCCTGTGGAGGACGCCGTTCGAGAGATTGAAGACGTCAAAGAGGTGACTTCTACCGCTTACGAAGGCATGGGGCTGGTTTCCGTCGAGTTTCTGACCGGCACGGACCTGAACCGCGCCCTGTCCGACGTAAAGAACAAGGTGGACGGCCTGCTGACCCTTCCGGAAGAGGCGGAGAAGCCGGACATCAGCATAGCGGAGAGAAGACGGCACGTTATCAAGCTCATACTCTACGGAGAGGTGGAACGCAAGGTCCTGCGAGAGGCGGGCGAAAAGATCAAGGACGATCTCTTACAAGAGGAGACGGTCACCTCTGTGGAACTCTCCGGGGCCCCTGTCCCCGAGATCGGGGTCGAGATTCCGCAAGACACGCTCCGGCGATACAACCTGACCCTGGAGCAGGTGGCAAGCCGCATCCGGGGGTCGGCCAGGGACATTCCCGGCGGGAGCATCATATCGGAAAGCGGTGAGCTCCTGCTCCGTCTCAAGGAGAAAAAAGAGTTCGGGAGCGAGCTTGGCAGCATTCCTGTAATATCCGACCCGGCAGGCGGCAGCATAAAACTGGACGAGATAGCAAGGATTAATGATGGGCTCGCGGAAACGGATGAAGCGGCTTTTTATAACGGGAAGCCGGCGGTGGAAATAGCGGTTTACCGGGAAGGAGACCAGACTCCCCTGGATGTCGCCGAGGCCGCCAAGAAATACATGAAAAAATTACAAGGCGATCTGCCCGAAGGGGTGGGGATCACGAGCCAGGACGACCGTTCCGAGCTCTACTGGGACCGGATTACGCTTCTTTTAAAAAACGCGGCTTTAGGCTTTATTCTGGTACTGGTACTGTTGGGAATTTTTCTCCAGCCTCGCCTCGCCTTCTGGGTGACCCTCGGCATCCCCATATCATTTTTCGGAACGCTTTTGCTTATGCCCGGCCTGGATGTCTCCATCAACATGGTATCACTGTTTGCCTTCATTCTAGCCATAGGAATAGTGGTTGACGACGCCATCATAATAGGAGAGCACATCTATACGCTCCGCACCCAGGGCCTTCCCCCGGTCCAGGCCTCTATCACCGGCGCCCGCCGAATGGCCATGCCGGTGACCTTTGCGATAATCACTAATATCCTGGCTTTTTCTCCCCTGCTCTTTGTCGAGGGAATGATGGGCAAAATTTTCCGGGTAGTTCCGATTGTGGCAGGGTTGGCCTTCGTTTTTTCGCTGGTGGAGGCATTTTATATCCTGCCAGCCCATCTGGCGCACTCCAAGGCGGGCGCTGGGGAGGGAAAGATACTGGGAAGAATGGGACGGTTCCAGAACCGGATCGCCAAAAAAATCGAAAGCTTTATTGACAATATCTATCGCCCCTTCCTGGAAAAAGGCCTCGAGAGGCGTTACCTGGTGCTGGCGATAGCTGTGGCCGTGTTGCTGATGTCCTTCGGATACTTGAGAAGCGGCTACATGGTCATGAGCCTGGCCCCGGAGATGGAAAAGGACGAAGCGATCGCAAGCATCGAACTGCCACTCGGATCGCCGGCAAAGGATACCGCAAAAGTACAGGACCGGGTCATACGCGCCGCCCGGAAAGTGTTAAACCAACATGGAGGACAAGACATCTATCACGGTATCTATTCCCATATCGGGTCCTCCAGAAAAAGGTTTTCAGGAGGCCTTTCCCAGGGACATGCGGCAAACGTCAGGGTCCTGCTGGTTCCACAAAAGCACCGGGACTTCTCCGGCAAACAGTTTGCCAACTGGTGGAGAGAAGAGACCGGAAAGATCGCCGGGGTGGAAAAACTCCGCTTCAATGTAAGTGAGATGGGGCCGCCCACCGGAGACCCCATCCACGTCGAGCTGATGCACACAGACCACCAGGTGCTTGAATCCGCGGCAGCAGAGCTCGCCCGGACCCTCCGACAATACCCCGAGGCCAAGGACATTGACGACGGCTTCTCGGGAGGAAAACCCCAGTTCGACTTAAGGCTCTCTCCCGAGGCTTACAGCTTCGGGCTTACGCCGGCAGAGGTTGGCAGGCAGGTCCGTTCCCGATATTACGGGGCCGAGGCCCTTAGAATCCAGCGGGGAAGAAACGAAGTCAAAGTCTTGGTCAGATATCCCGAGCAGGAGCGAAAACAGATGCAGAGCCTGGAGGACCTGCTGATCAGAACACCCGCGGGAGGGCTGCTGCCGCTCCATGAAATAACCGAGACCAGAAGCGGGACCTCTTACAGCCAGATAGAACACTTGAACGGAAGGAGAGTATTGGAGGTCACCGGAAAGGTAACTTCTCCTCAAAACCGGGGAAAAATCCTTCGTCTGTTGGAGTCGGAAGTTCTTCCCGACCTGCAAAGCAGGTATCCCGGAATACACTACTCAATGGGAGGAGAACAAAAAGAAATAGCAGAGAGCATGAACAGCCTCCTCACCTACGGAGGACTCGCCCTTATTATCATATTCGTGCTCTTGGGATTTGTCTTTAGAAGCTACATCCAACCGGTAATCATAATGACTGCTATACCGTTCGGGTTCATAGGAGCGCTGCTCGGACACATCATAATGGGGTTCAACTTCGGAATTGTGAGCTTCATGGGCATTGCCGCGCTCTCCGGCGTGGTCATCAACGACAGCCTGATACTAATCGACTTCGCCAATCAGAAAAGACGCGAAGGCACAAGCATCTTCCACTCCGCTCTCGAGGCCGGCCATCAGAGGTTCCGGCCCGTTATTTTAACCACATTCACCACCTTCCTGGGACTCTCGCCCATGATTTTCGAAACCTCTATACAGGCGCAGATGATGATCCCCATGGCCGTGTCTTTAGGCTTCGGAATATTGTTCTCCACCATGATCATCCTGCTCCTGGTGCCATGCATGTACCTCATTGTGGAAGACCTGAAAAAGCTCTTTACCTTGAAAAACAGGCTTCCCCACCCGGAAGCTAGTCCTTCATATAAAGACGAGGGCAGTTCTTGAAAAAATCCCCAGAAAATGAAAGGGGGCGGGATAAATCTTCCGCCCCCTTTGTTAAGTCCTCTCTTACAACTTTTGGGGGCTATTCCACCCCCGAGATGCTGATAATATCGCCGCACGTGATCTCCGGGCAGTAGCGGCCTTGGTAGGGGCCTTCGCCGGAGTCGCAGGCGGGGATGTAGGGTTCTATGTAGATGGTGCCTGCGGTTTTGATGCGCAGGG
>CAYQTK010000213.1:0-7539 GCA_964420375.1 uncultured bacterium | reverse complement strand
ACTCGAAAAAAGGGGAACAGGGCCGACGAAAATCGCGGTATCAGCCGCTCGCACGGTTATCTTCTATTCCCCGAGAAGCATTTGACAGGGCATTAGCGGATGAATCATAATCAATGTTTAAATTATGTCATTATGTGTGAAAAAAGTGCGAGGCGAAAGTAAAGGAGTCCGGCAAGTTGTCCGTCTATTTTATTGAATTTAAACTCTTATGAAGCCACCGCGGTTTTGGCATGGAAAGTGCTATTAAATTGAATAGAAAATAAAATTATGATATTATAATTAAAAAGAGATTTGTGATGTAACAAGGGCATTTTTTCTGCCCTGACAGACAAAGGAGCCTGTGATGAGCGATTGCGGAAAACGAAAGAGTGAAGGCTTTACCCTGTTGGAGATGATGATCGTTATAGGTATCCTGGCTATCTTAAGCGCCCTTGCCATTATCACCTACAGGAGCCAGATCAATACAATCCACCTGGGAAACGATTCGCGGGCCTTGAACGGAACATTGCAACTGGCAAAAATGAAAGCCATGAGCACCGGCATGCCTTATGGGGTGGCTTTTCAGAGAGGGGACCCCGTCTCATCCGATAACCGGGGAGAATTTACAGTGTTCATAGATTGTAATAGAGACGGAAAGTTTACCGACAATAACGCGGATTTGACCGATAATAGTCCCATATCGTCTCCTGATGCCTGCCCCAATAATAAAGACCCGCGGGTGGCGGGTGAGTCGATCGAGATGCTCAGCCCGGGCGTGAGCTTTAATACCATACTGGGCACGAGTTCCGCTCCCAATGGGGGCGGCCTGGAATCGATTGTATTCGATCCTCTCGGTCACGGCATACAGGGAACATCGCTCGTTACAGGAAACATCCTGATCCGGAACCGGCCCGATAAAGGAGAAAAGCCGCTGATCTCCGGCGTGCGTGTGGTGGGAGGAACGGGAAATACCACTATAGTTCCCCAACACCAGGATGATTAGTAGCGGATCACAGTAAAGTTTATAAGTTGCGTGCGAGCGAAGGGAGCCGCGACTAAAGTCCCTTGCACAAAAGGGCTGCTTTTTGTAACCGACAAAAGCAAGTATGAGCAACCACCGCTGCTTCCCCCTTCGGAAGTTCATTTAAAGTCGGATTTAAAAACTACTGTTTTCGGTCACAGCCGGTCAGCCATGCCCGGCGAAAGCCTGTCGAACACCAGCAAACCAATCATGAATGAAATCGCGGTAAAGACCAGGATAAGGACCAGTATAGGTGCCTCCGGCCAGCTCCCTTCCAGGATCAACCGCCGGTAGGCCTTCAGAAAATGGGTCATGGGATTCAGGTAGATCACGAATCTATATCCGAGAGGAACCATGGAGGCGGGATAAAATACCGGAGTGGCGTAAAGCCAGACCAGAAGCAGAACCGGAAGCACGTGGATCACGTCCCGCAGGTAAACCGAGATACCCGAAAAGAACAGGCAAAGCCCCACCGTAAAAAAAAGCTGAAGCACAAGAATTACCGGGAAAAGCATAAGCGACAGACCCGGCGGATGAACCAGGAAGCCGGCCAGGAAAAAAAGAATCAGAAAACCTGCCAATTGGCCGAGCAAAGCGGAAAGCGCAGGGAATGCAGGCAGAACCGGCAACGGGAAAAGCGCCCGCGTTACCAGGTTCTTGTTCTCCAGCACCACGGTGCCCGAGCGGCCCACGCCGTCGGCAAGCGCGAGCCAGGGAAGGATGCCGCACAAGATGTAAAGCGAGCTTACGCCCACGCTTACATCCTTGCCGAAGCGGGCCTGGAAAACTACCGCAAAGATAAAAGTAAAGACTGCCAGAAGAAGCAGCGGATTGATGACCGTCCAGAAAAGGCCCATCAGACTGCCGGCGTACTTGGAACGAAGGTCGCGGAGAGTCATGTGCCAGAGAAGTCGCCGGTGCGAAAAAAGCAAAGATAGGGGACCGCGTCGCATTAACTACAGTTTAGGATGAAGAGCAATGCTCTGCAATCCGGCGGTCTCAAAAAGCAGCGCCTGCAGCATGAAAAGCCCTGGAGCGACTTGCTTTCTTAATCCGCTGACATCTTCCAAGGACTTCTCAAATCACTCTTGCGGCCGGGATGAGAAGGGAGTTCGTTTTGGAGAACTGAAAGTCATGTGCTACTTTTGACTGTCATGTGCGGGATATGCGGCGAGTTTCGGACAAACTTCGAGGCGGGCGTTGACAGGGAAACCCTGGAAGAGATGACCTCGCTTCTGGCCCACCGCGGGCCTGACGATGCCGGCTGTTACGTGGAGGATCCGCCTTTTGCCGCGCTCGGCCAGCGACGGCTTTCCATTATTGACATCCCCGGTGGCGTCCAGCCCATGCACAACGAGGACGGGACCGTATGGGTTTCCTTTAACGGCGAGATTTACAACTTCCGGGAGTTGCGCGAAGAGCTTCGAGCCAGGGGCCACGTTTTCCGGACCCGCTCGGACACCGAGGTCATCATCCACCAGTACGAGGAAGACGGAATCGACTGCGTAAAGAAGTTCAACGGCATGTTCGCCTTTGCGATGTGGGACTCGATAAAAAGACGGATGTTTTTGGCCCGCGACCGGATGGGCATCAAGCCGCTTTATTATCACTTCGCAGGAGACCGGCTGGTGTTCTCCTCCGAGATACGGTCTTTGCTTGCCGGGCTTTCCGAAGCACCCGCGCTCGACATGTCAGCCTTGTGGGCATATCTCGTTATCCGCTACGTGCCCGCGCCCTACACCCTTTTCCAGGGCATCCATAAGCTCCCGCCCGCCCATCGGCTGGTTGCCGACGAAAAAGGCATCGAGATTGACTCCTACTGGGAGCTGCCGACAAACCTGGAGCCGGTGCAGGGCATAGAGGCGCAGGAAGGCCTCATGGAGCTTTTCCGGGACTCGGTGCAAAAGAGGCTCATCGCCGACGTTCCGCTGGGCGCCTTCCTTTCCGGGGGGATCGACTCGACCGCGCTGGTGAGCGTGATACGCGATTACAAGGGCGAGGGACTGGAGACCTTTTCAGTCGACTTCCACGCCGAGGGAGGCGCGGACCATCTTAATGAGACACCCTGGTCCATGCTTGCCGCGCGGACCTTCCAGACCAACCACCATCCTCTTACAGTCACTGCAAAAGATGCTGTTGCCGCCCTGCCCGTGGTGGCGGAAAGGATGGACGACCTGGTATCCGACCCGGCAATCATTCCCACCTACCTGGTTTCAAAGTTCGCCCGCCAGTGGGTCACCGTGGTCCTCTCCGGCGAAGGGGCTGACGAGCTCTTTGCGGGATACCAGCGTTACTCACTGGGGTTCCTTACCCCCTACTACCGCCTCGTGCCCCCAATACTCCGCAAGGTCCTCTTCGAGGTCCCGGCATCGCGGCTTCCCCGCATGCGGAGGATCAAGAAGGGACTTACCGCGCTCTCCGGGGATTCTCCTGCGGCGCGACATCTGTCCTGGCTCATAACCATCCAGCCGGACGTCACGGACAAGCTCATCAAAGGGGACGGCAGTGGCCGCGAGCTTGTGGAGGGCGTCTTCGGCCCCGACTTTCGAGGCCAGAAAAAGGCCTATGACCTGGACCGCACATTACGGACGGACCTTAAGTCGTGGCTGCCCGACGACCTGCTTGCCAAGGTCGACCGGGCAAGCATGGCGGTGGGCCTCGAGACCCGCGTGCCTTTCCTGGACCATCGCCTCGTCGAGTTCGCCATGCGCATACCCGCCAAGGAGAAGGCGGACTTCTTCCGCACCAAGAAGGTGTTCAAGCGCGCGGCAGCCACTCGCGTGCCCGACAAGATCATCAATAGGAAGAAAGCGGGGTTTGCGCTTCCTCTTGACGAGTGGTTCCGAGGCGAGCTCCGCGAGATGGTTACGGACCTTCTTCATGCGGACCGGCTCCGCAACCAGGGCATTTTCGATCCCGACACTGTGCGTGCCATGCTTGACGAGCATCTTTCCGGCCGCGAGAACCGGGGACACGCTCTTTTCTCGCTTTTGATTTTCCAACTGTGGCGCGATAGCATTTATCCTTGATGTTTTCCTGGCTCGGTATATTAACCTTAGTCCTTGCATTGGGGCTGGCCCTGTACATCACTCCGCTGGCCATTCAGGCGGCGAGTTCCCTGGGCATAGAAGCCCGGCCCGACGGCGGGTTGCGGGACCATGAACAAGCAGTGCCATACCTGGGCGGCCTGGCCATGTACCTGGCCCTGCTGCTCGCCCTGGTCCTGTCTGTCGTCGATTTTACGCCTCAGCTCATGGGGCTTCTGCTCGGCTCGACCATT
This sequence comes from uncultured bacterium, assembly GCA_964420375.1. Lineage (GTDB taxonomy): Bacteria > RBG-13-61-14 > RBG-13-61-14 > RBG-13-61-14 > DATKZS01 > CAYQTK01. The sequence goes on along the minus strand of CAYQTK010000213.1, from coordinate 3,259 downwards.
ATCCTCATGGTGGGGCTTATTGACGACTTCGGGGCCATGACTCCCCGCATGAAGCTGTTCGGACAGATCGTAGCGGTGCTGGCCCTGATAAAGGGCGGGGTGTTTCTGAAGCTGGTCATTTTCGACGTGCGCTGGCCAGCGGACGTTCCCCTGTTTGCATGGGTGTTGTCCGCCATATGGCTGGTGGGCATCGCCAACGCCGTCAACTTCCTGGACATCGAGGACGGCCTGGCAGGCGGGGTGAGCGCGTGTTGCTGTCCCGCGCTTTTCGTGGTGGCGTGGCTGAACGGAGATCAGGAGATAGCGCTGTTTACTGCCGGTCTTTTCGGAGCGACCCTCGGGTTTTTGAGATACAATCTACCTTTCCCCAAGGCGAGAATCTACATGGGAGACGCGGGAAGTCTCTTTCTCGGCCTCTCCCTGGCTGCATTGGCCATGATGGGAAGCTACACTGAAGACAATAACCTTGCCGCGGTGTGTCCCGTTATCATCCTGGGCGTGCCCTGCTTCGAGCTCATGGTGGTGGTTGTCGCCCGGCTTCGAAAAGACATCCCCATCTGGCACGGCTCGCGCGACCACGTCACCAAGCGCCTGGTAGAGCTCGGTCTTTCCAAGCGGGCTTCTCTTTACATTCATTGCGGAGCAAGCCTTCTGCTGGGAGGGCTCGCGGTGTTCATAATGAACACCAATATAAGGAACGCGGTGATAGCGGTGTCAGCGCTAGCGGTTGTGGCCCTGGTTGTCTTCTTTTTGATATTAAGGATAAAGGTTACAGAACCGGGAAGCGGGAGCGCCGAATAGAGTTATTAATCATTACATTGACATGAAAAGAAGGATCATAATCGAAGTCTTGATCGGCCTGCTCTTTGCCGCCGGCCTTTTCTACTGGCTTTATATAAGGCCGCTGGAGAGGCGGGAAATCCTTTCCATTAAGGACGACCGGGTCGGCAGGAGCATTGTGCAAAACCGCGACAAGGTGCTGGTGATCGGTGTAAGCGGCATGACGTGGGATATGGCCCTGGAGCTGATCAACGATGGGCGTATGCCCAACCTTGCCCGCATGTTGCGAAAGGGAAGCCACGGCAATATCAGGGCAGAGCCTCCCTTTATCTCTCCTGCGTTGTGGACCGATTACGTCACCGGCAGAAGCAGGGAGGATCACGGTATAACCAACTACTCCGCCAAGCTGCCCTTCAGCTATCACCAGGTCAGGATGAGCAACCGCTTCCGGCGGGTGCCGGCAATATGGGACATGGCCGAGTTCGCAGGCAGGAGCGTGGGCCTGGTCAACTGGAGCACGGTGACGGACGCGCCGGAGCTTAAAGACTCGGTTGTCATAGCCGAGGGATTCAACCCCGACAGCAACGGGCAGAGAGTGCATCCGGACGGATGGAAGAAAAAGGCCCTCTCCGCGCCCGTGCCCCGCTTTCTGCCGTATGAAAATCTGATCCGGGAGATCGGCGATAAAAGAATAAAGAACGCCTATGAAGCTGACCGCAAGGTCTTTTCAATGGCTTTCGAGCTTATGGAGAGAAAAAGCCCCGACCTCATGATGGTCCGTTTTCGAAACTCGGAGGTTATCTCACAGATATTCTACAAGTACGCTCGATCCTACTCCATGGACCATTACGAGCCTGTCAACGAAGAGCAGAAGAGAAAATATGAGGGCGTGGTCGACATGCACTATGAGTTCATTGACCGGCTTATCGGCGGACTGCTGAGCCTGTCAAAGGGCTACACCGTGATAGTGGTGTCCGAGCACGGACTGGGGCCCGCCTATCCTCCCCATAACATCTTCCCCAAGCTTAACGCCCTGTTGGAAAGAATGGGCTACCTTGATTACTACGGCACTACTTGCAAGGACATCCTTACCAGGATGGTGGAGAGGGGAGAGTTGGAAGTATCCGCCCACCGTTCCGCCAGGATGTTCGCCATGTGTCAAAAGCTCGAAAGTGAAACCGAGAAGTGGATCGAAAAAGGAGCTCAAAAAATGGAGCCCGCGGCACTGGAAGCCTTCATGTCTGTAAACTACGGTCTTGCCGACCCTTCAGCCGGCAAGCGGGAGAGAAGACAAAAAGAGATGGTCCTTCTCTCCGACAGCCTGGTGCCCGGGCGCCGCCGGCAGAACGTAAGCTGGGACAGGACCAAGGCATGGAACATACGGGACTTCGAGAAACCCGAACAAGGGCTTTACATAAACCTTGAACAAAGGGAGCCGCAAGGGACCGTGCCGAAAGAAAACTTTCATTCATTCCGTAAAAAGCTCATCAAGGAGCTTAAAAGACTGCGCACCGAAAACGGCATGTCCCTTTTCCAAAGCGTGCGCGAAAACCCTCGCAAAGAAATAAACCCCATGACCAAGGCGGACACCCCTGACATCCTGGTAAAGATCGACCGCAATGCGCTTTTGCACCACTATGCACTGCAAAGGGCGAATGACCCGGACCCTATCCCCCTGGCAGCCCTCCGCACCGTCTACAGCGACGTGTCAGCTCTCCCTACAAAAAGCGCTCTCATCGCCATATCAGGAGAAAACGCAAAAACCTTCCGGCACCTGAACATGGAAAGCATGGACCTGGCCCCCACCGTGCTCTGGCTTCTGGGAATTCCGGTGGGAGCGGACATGCCCGGCAAGGTAAAAAAAGAGGCATTTGAAGAAGACCTCCACGACCGTGAAGTGCTCTACATTGACTCGTGGGAAAAAGTGATCGAGAAAAGATAAAACAGGCCTTACTTAGTGCCCGTTGCGAAACGGAGGTTTAATTTACTTTGCGGCGCTGTTTTAGAGTGCGGCAGCAAGCTGTCCGCTTTTTCCGCCGGGAAGCAAGTTTTCCGGAGATGCGCTCCACAAGAGGCCCGCAGTTTACGAGGCGTCTTTTTGTAAGTTCCGGCAAGCCGGAACTTATGAAAGCGAAAGCAAGCTTTCCTGTCTGCCCTGTCTGCGTGTCCGCACAGGCAGGCGCACTCCCAAAACGGAGTTTCGCAACGGACACTACTTAAAAGGGAAACATTAAACGGAGCCGGGAAGCTGAAGTAACTTTGGCACCAGTATTGGCGAGACTGTTATGATGCCTTCGTAAAAATTCATTTCGGCCAGGATCGCGGCACCTGAAATCAACTGGTGCCCTGTCAAGCGTTTTTTGTCGTCTCCAAGAAAAATAATTTTAGTGCGAGCGACGAAACTCGCGGTATCAGTCGCTCGCACGAAGAAGATCCGTCTTGTATGTAAGCGACGAAAGACGCTTGACAGTGCACTAGT